>NZ_JAMYSG010000037.1:0-57491 GCF_040321815.1 Mesorhizobium sp. M0239 | reverse complement strand
CTGGTCATCCTCAATGCAAAAGCACGCGATGCGCGCAACGAGTTCGTAATTGCAACTTGACACCCCAGATAGTCGCTCTCCCCCCATTCGTGGGGGCGAGGAACCCGCATCCTGCCAAGTTCGCGCCTTCTTTGAGCGTCTCACATCGCGGTAAAGCCGTTATCCACAAACAGATGCGTGCCGTTGACGAAGCTCGACTCGTCGCTGGCCAGGTAGAGCGCTGCCCTCGCCACCTCTTCCGGTTCGCCGATGCGGCCCTGCTGCGCGGCCAGCGCCGCGTCGGAGACGTCGACGCCGAGCCTGCCGAGGTCGGCGACCTCGCGCAGGCCGTGCGGCGTGCGGATGAAGCCGGGGCAGACCGCATTGCAGCGGATGTTGCGGTCGCGGAACTCGACGGCGATGGCGCGGGCGAACATGTGGCAAGCGCCCTTGGTGGTGTCATAGAGCACTTCGTTGGGAGTCGCCGCCACCGCCGAGATCGACGAAGTACAGACGATCGAGCCGCCGCCGGCCGCAATCATGCCGGGCAAAACGGCGCGCGTCATCAGGAACATCGAGCGCACATTGACGGCATGCAGCCAGTCCCATTCCTGCACCGTGGTCTCCAGGAAAGGTTTTATCACGATGGTGCCGGCGTGGTTGAACAGCACGGTGACCGGTCCGAGTTTTTCGATAGCACCCTTCACCGCCGTTTCGACCTGGGCTTCGTCGGAGACGTCGGCGATGAAATGCTCGGCTATCTGTCCCCGCGCGCGTATCGCCGCTGCGGTTGCGGCGGCCGCCTCGCCGTTGCGGTCGATGATCGCCACCTTGGCGCCTTCGGCGGCGAACAGCTCCGAAGCCGCTCCGCCCATTCCCGTCGCTCCTCCCGAAATGATGGCGACCTTGCCGGCCAGTCTTGTGCCCATTTTTCTGCCCCTGTGTGACGATTTCGCTTTGCTGGTTGGGCGATGCTACCGCGCCCGTGCCGGGCGGCCAATCCACGAATTGAGCGCAGCGAGGGCAAGGCCATAGGTCCATTCGGACGCAGAAGCAAAAAACGGACGCGCCATATGGATCGGCCGTCCGAGCGCTCCCTCTAAGCAAGTGCCTACCAACTTCCGGCATCATAGGAGAAAATTATTCTGTCTTTAGCCCAAAAATAGCAATCGACAAAGTCTACCAATTTTATAGATTAATCGCCGAGACGGAGGTCGATATGTCCTACATCCAGAACGCCCAGACGGATCGCAGCGCTCAGCGGTCGGCCAATGCCCAGGCCTTTCGCCCGGCCTATGCCGGGGCTTTCGCCTATCTCGTCTTTGCCCTTGCGTTCGTGTTCACCGGGGCAGTTGTTCTGGGCCTTATTCCCTGAGTCGTCAGATCGACCGGGGTTAGCTGCCCACCGCTTTCAGGCAATCGGAGTTGAATGAACCGAATCCTCGGCGTGCTTTCGCGCGCCCGACACAACGGAGGACATGGCAATGCCGATCGAGTTCACGCATATTCCGGGTAAGACCGCCGATGCCGCGGTTCCCTTTTTCTACGACTTTGCCGAGACCGCGACCAAGCTCGGGCTGATCGAGGATGGCGGCTTCCGCAAGATCGTCGTCGACGATTCGGCCGGGCTGCTGACCAACATGGATCTTGCGGCCCAAGTGCTCGATCGCACCTCGTCGCTGGAAGTCGTGCTCACCCATTGGGCGGGCGTGGTCGAACCGACCGTGGCAGCCCGCCAACTGGCGTCGATCGACAGGAAAAGCGGCGGACGCCTGGCGCTGAGGATGATCAGCGAGCCGCTGAGCGACGCCGACGCCGAAACACGGCCGGTCGGGCACACCGTCATCTGGCAGCGCATAGACGAATATCTGGTGCTGCTGAAGCGGCTGTGGTCGAACGACCGGCCCTTCGACCACGAAGGAACGTTCTACAGCATCAAGGGCGGCTACGTGCCGCGCAAGGGACCGCACGGCGCCGACCTGGTCATCCGCATGGGCGGGCAGTCCGGAACGGCACTCAAAGTTGCCGGCCGGCATGCCGATGTCTTTGAATTGGCGCCGGGCTCGATCGATGAGATCCGGCAATTGATGGAGCGGGTGCGCCGCTCCGCCGCCGAACATGGCCGGGCCGGCAAGCTGCGCTTCGCGCTTCCGGTCGGGATTCACCAAGGTGCTTCCGCCTCCGGCCACAAGGCAGTCGATGTTGCCGGGCCGCCAGCCCAGGCCGCCCTGTCGCTGCTTGCCTATGCAGCCCTCGGGATCGATGAATTCATGATTGTCGGCGTCGACACGCCGCGTGAGATCGCAACGGTCGGCCGGGAAACCATCGCCCTGCTGCGCAATTCGCTGGCGCGTCGCGAACACGAGGCATTCCAGCCTGGGGCATATGCGTCTCGTGCAGGATTGGAGACGCGCGCAACGGGCTGAGTTCTGGCCTACGGAATGAAAGCTATTCCGGTAACGCCGAGATCCTTCACACCCCCCTCTGTCCTGCCGGACATCTCCCCCGCAAGGGGGGAGATCGACAGCTTCACCCGCAGCGCTCGTCTTGCCACGTTGGCGATTAGTGAAAGCCGAGATGACAGCCAATCTCCCTCCTTGCGGGGGAGATGGCCGGCAGGCCAGAGGGGGGTGCTGTCCCGCCGGCATTGATCTTGGCGCCCTAACTCGCCATGCCCGACAATCGCGACAGGCCTTCAATGACAGCGCTGGAATCAGCGAGCGCGCCAAAGACGCCATCCTCAACCGTCACCATGTGAAGCGCTGCTTCGTGCGCTTGTCTGTCGCCGCTGGCGCAAGCGTCCGAGATCGTCAGGCATTGGAAATTCCGGTCGCAGGCTTCGCGCAGCGTGGTGTGGACGCAGACATCCGTCGTGCATCCGGAAAACATGAGATGCGTGATGCCTTGCGCGCGCAGGACAAGCTCGAAATCCGTATAAATGAAGGCGCTGTTGCAGGTCTTGTCGACAATGATGTCCTGCGGGGCCACATTGATCTCCGGAACGATCTGGAACCCCGTGCCCGAGCGCAGCAGGATATCGGTGCCGTCGAGACCGGCGCGCTTGCGGCGCCATTTTTCGTAAGGCGTCATATCGGCCATATCGGCCCGATAGCCCTGCCTCGTGTGGATGACCCTGACGCCGGCCTTGCGCGCGGCCGCGATCAACCGGCTCACCGTCGGCAGGATCGCCCTTAGAGGCGACGGGTCATAGCCCTGCCTGGCGAAGTAGCCTGATGTCGAAAGGAAATCCTGCTGCAGGTCGATGACGATCAGCGCGGTGTTTTCGGCCACCAGCCTGCCGTCATAGGGGAAATCGAAGGGCGTTGCCTTGATCATCCGGGGCTCCCTGCCTCGGCCGCCACCATAGTGGATCAGCGCGACGACACCAGATGCTGGGCGTCGTGCAGGCGCCGATAGATACCGCCGGCGCGGAGCAGTTCGCTGTGCGAACCCTGTTCGACGACGCCGGACTCCGAGACGACGACGATGCGGTCGGCGCCGCGGATCGTGGCCAGCCGGTGTGCGATGACCAGCGTGGTCCGGCCCTCGGCAAGTTCGGCCAACGACTTCTGGATTTCGCGCTCGGTCTCGGTGTCGAGCGCCGACGTCGCCTCGTCGAGGATGAGGATCGGCGGGTTCTTCAGGAACATGCGGGCGATCGCCAGCCGCTGCTTCTGGCCGCCCGACAATTTTACGCCGCGCTCGCCGATGATCGTGTCATAGCCGGCCGGCAGGCCCGATATCATGCCGTCGAGCTGCGCCCGCCGCGCGGCATCGGTGATGGCCTCGTCGGAGGCGCCGAGACGGCCATAGGCGATGTTTTCGCGGATCGAGCCGCCGAACAGGAAGACATCCTGCTGGACGATGCCGATCTGGCCGCGCAGCGAAGCGAGCGTCATGTCCCTGATATCGATGCCGTCGATGCTGATCCCGCCGGCGCTGACCTCATAGAAACGCGGCAGCAGCGAGCAGATGGTAGTCTTGCCGGCGCCCGACGGTCCGACGAAGGCGATGGTTTCGCCGGCGTGAATGGTGAGATCGATATCCCTGAGCACCGGCTTGCCGTCGCCATAGCCGAAGCTCACACCGCGATATTCGATGTCGCCCTTGAGGCCGCTTACGGTCACGGCACCTGGCCGGTCGGCGATGTCGGGTTCGGTGTCGAGCAACTCGGTGTAGCGGCGGAAGCCGGCAATGCCTTTTGGATAGGTCTCGATCACCGAATTGATCTTCTCGATCGGCCGCACGAAGACGCCGACCAGAAGCAGGAAGCCGACGAAGCCGCCATTGCTCAGGCCTCCCGTAATGACGAGGTAGCTGCCGGCGATCATGACCACGAGCTGGATCAGCCTTATGCCCATATAGTTCAGCGAATTGCTGGCCGACATGATGCGGTAGGCGTCGAGCTTGGTCTGGCGGTAGCGCTGGTTGTCATGCGCGAACAGCGTGCGCTCATGCTCCTCGTTGGCGAAGGCCTGGACGACGCGCATGCCGCCGACATTCTCCTCGATGCGGACGTTGAAATCGCCGACACGCCGGTAGAGCGCCTGCCAGTTGCGCTCCATGCGGTCGCCATAGCGCATCGTCACCCAGGCGATCAGCGGCACGATCACCGCCGTGATCAGCGCCAGATGCATGTTGACGGTGAACATCAGCACGAAGGCGCCGGCGAAGGTCATGATGGCGATGAACAGGTCCTCGGGACCGTGATGGGCGATCTCGCCGATTTCCTCGAGGTCCTTGGTGACACGGCCGACGAGATGGCCGGTCTTGTGGTTGTCGTAGAAGCGGAACGACAGCTTCTGCAGATGGTCGAAACTCTTGCGCCGCATCTCGGTCTCGATGTTGATGCCGAGCATGTGACCCCAATAGGTGACAACCGCCATCAGCACCGTGTTGAGCAGATAGATCACCAGCAGCCCGGCCGACGCGATGATGATCAGCGTCCAGTCCTGCTGCGGCAGCAGCTGGTCGACGAAGGTGCGGACCGCCATGGGAAAGCCGAGTTCGAGCAGACCGGCCAGCACCGCGCAGGAGAAGTCGAGCGCGAACAGCCCCTTCCAGGGCGCGTAATAGGAAAGGAAACGTCTGATCATCGAGGTGAACCGCAAGCTGTTTTGATGGACGCGGCGAGGGCGCCGGCCGCCATCGATGGGCGCTGCTTACAATCGGCAGGGCAGGGCCGGCAATATGCCAGGGCCGACTTCATTGCCTGCCTTTCCACATCAGCGCCATGAAATAGGGGCCGCCGACGAAGGCGGCGATGAGGCCGGCCGGCACTTGCCAGGGAAAGATCAGCGTCCGGCCTGCCCAGTCGGCGGCAACGAGGATCAGCCCGCCTGTCATGGCGGAGGCCAGAAGCTGCGGCACGGCGCGGCGGAAGCCGAGCATGCGTGCGAGGTGCGGCGCCATCAAGCCGACGAAGCTCAGCGGGCCGATGACCAATGTCGCGGTTGCGGTGGCCAATGCGGTGAGCGCAAGCAATGTGGCGCGAACACGTCCCAGTCGCAGGCCAAGGCCACGCGCGGCGGTTTCGCCGAGCGGCATGATGTCGAGCCAGCGCGCCGTCAGTGGCGCCAGGGCGAGGACGGCAACCGCGACCGTTGCGGCGGTGAAAGCATCATTGGGTGTTGCGCGATAGGTCGATCCCGATAGCCAGGCGAGCAGGAAGTCCATGCGCGGATCGCCGCTGGCCAGAAGCAGCGCGGCGAAGGCGGACGCGACAGTGGCAACGGCGACGCCGGCAAGCAGCAGCCGTTCCGGCGACAGTGCATTGCGCCGCCCGGCCAGAACGACGATCGTCAGCGCCAGCAAGGCGCCGGCGAGGGCGGCGCCGAGCATTGCCGCGCGGTCGAAGCCGTCGCTGAGCAACAGCAGCGCCAGCACGCCGAAAGAGGCGCCGCCGGAAATGCCCAGGACCTCGGGCGCGGCCATCGGGTTGCCGGTCATGCGCTGCATCAGCGTGCCGGCGACGGCGAGCAGGACGCCCGCCGACAGGGCGACGACGACGCGAGGCGCGCGCAGGGCAAGCAGCTCGCTCAAATCCTCGGATGCGATCCAGTGCCAACCGCTTGCGCCACGGCCAAAGCCGATGGCGAGAACAACCGCGAGGATGAGCGCCAGCAGGCCCGCGATCAACGGCAGGCCGTTTGACCGCAGGCGTACCGACGACACCATGTCGGTCTGCCTTTCGGGAGTGGTTCGCATTCGCGGCAACAGGAACAGCAGCAGCGGCGCGCCGAGCAAAGCGGTCGCGGTGCCGGCGGGGATTTCGCCGGCGAACGGCAGATGCTGCACCAGACGGTCGGTGAGCCAGAGCAGGGCGCCGCCGACCAGCGGCGACCAGACCAGGCGGCGGCCAAGCGTGCGCGCTCCGGCCAGCCGCGCCAGCGCCGGGGCGGCGAGCGCCACGAAACCGATGACGCCCACCTCGGCGACGACCAGCGCGCTGAGCGAGACGGCGACAGCCATGCCGGCAAGGCGGATGACGGCCGGCCGGGTGCCGAGCGATGCCGCGCCGTCGTCGCTGAGATCGAGCAGCCGGAGGGGTCGCCAGAGCAGGAACGCGGCGCAGATGCCGGCCAGCAGCCACGGCGCCAGAGCAACGACCGCCGCGTCGCCATTCTGCACCAGCGAGCCGCTCTGCCAGATGAACAGCTCCTCGGTGTATTCGCGGTTGAGCGCCATCAGCAGCGCGCCGGCCGAGCCGAAAGTGAGGCTGACGACGAGGCCGGCGATGATGATCGACACTGGCGAAAAGCTGCGCCCGCGCGCCAGTGCGAAGACGGCTGAGGTGGCGAACGCGCCGCCGGCCAGCGCCACGCCTTCGCGGCCGCCCTCCAGCAGCCATGGTGCATAGAGGGTGGCTGCTGCCAAAGCGAGGCTCGCTCCCGCATTGGTGCCGATCGTGGTCGGCTCGGCCAGCGGATTGCGCAGCACATGCTGCATGATGGCACCGGCGAGACCAAGTGCAGCGCCGGCCAGCATGCTGACGGCGACACGCGGCAGGAAGGCGTAGCGATACAGCAACTGCGCTGGATCGGATGTGTCGGGGGCGGTGAGCGCCTGCCACCACAGGTGCGTAGGCAGAAGGTGGATGAGATCGAAGACGGTCAGCATCAGCGCCAGCCCCGCAGGCACGGCTACCAACAGGATAAGCGCGCCGATGCCGTCGCTCTGTCGCGGCAGGGACATTGCCTGGGCGATCATGCCGCTGCCACGAATTCGGCGAAACGCGCGGCAGCAGTGAGACCGCCGAACGGCCAGACCGGCGGAATGGTCCGCACTTGGCCGTTCCGGACGCAGGGCAGATTGGCCCAGAGCGAGCTGCGGGCAATCCTGATCCTGATGTGCGGCGGGATAGGATCGAGCGAGATCAGCTGCGCCTCGCCGACGGCGACCAGTTCCTCGATGCCGACCGTCGAAAAACCCCATTCATTGGTGGCGCCGGTCCAGGCGTTGACGAGGCCGAGCCGGTCGAGGACATCCTGCAGCAGGTTGCCGGCGCCGTAGACGCGGACATGGCGATCATCGAACATGCTGACGACGCAGACCGGTTTTTGCACCGCCCGCTCCAGCTTGGCACGCGCTTGGGCGATCGAGGCTTCGATGCGCCCGACAAGGTTTCCTGCTTCCGTCCTGCGGCCAAGCATGTCGCCAAGCTGCAGCGTCACCTGTTGCGCCTGCGCGTAAGGTGGAGCCTTGCCGCTGTAGAACGGCACGTTGAAGGTCGGCGCCAATCTGGTGAAGCTGTTCTCGTCCAAGCCATAGCCATAGGCGCCGACGATCAGGTCGGGCCGCAATTCCCGGAGCAGTTCGAGATTGGGTTCGCCGCGCGATCCCAGGTCGACGGTGGCCTGCGGCAGCGCCGGGCCCTGCACCCAGTCGCCATAACCCCTGGTGTCGCCGACGGCGAGCGGCGACAGGCCGAGCGAAACCACCATTTCGGCCGATGTCCATTCCAGGCAGACGACGCGGGCAGGTGCCGCGCGTGCCATGCCGCCCGGCAAAGCGAGGCCGGTCGCGGCGAGGCCGGCAAGATACTGGCGCCGTGTCAGCGCCGCCATTTTGGGTCGGCCCGCCACCTTGCTTCTACCATGTGTATTTCACCGAACCGTTGATCCTGCGGCCCTCGCCGTAGAAGCAGCCGAAGCCCGAGGAGAAGCAGGAGGCGACGTAGCGTTTGTCGAACAGATTGCTGGCATTGAGGCTGAGCGTGGCGTTCTGCCAGGCGTAATGCACCGCCGCGTCGGCGAGCACGACCGACGGAACCTTGAAGCTGTTGTCGTCGTCGCCATAAGTCGAGCCGACATAACGGATGCCGGCACCCAGGCCCAGACCCTCCAGGCGGCCGCTGCCGAGAGTGTAATTCGCCCACAGAGACGCGGAATGCTTCGGCACGCCGAAAGGCGTGTTGCCTTCATTGCTGATTGAACTCCCATTATCATCAACAACAGAAGTCGCCTTGGTGATCCTGGTGTCGAGATAGGTGTAGGCCGCTCTCAGGTCGAGGCCGGAATCGAGGCTGGCAACGGCCTCGAGTTCGACGCCGCGAGAGCGGATCTCGCCGGTCTGGAACATGTCGTCGGGCCGGCCCTCATTGCCATAGCGCACGACATTCTGCCGGATCAGGTCGAAGGCCGAGACCGTGATGAACGAGTTCCAGCCGGTCGGCTGGTACTTCAGCCCGATCTCGTATTGTCTGCCGGTCTCGGGCACGAACAGATTGCCGTCGCTGTCGGCGCCCGCCACCGGCTGGAACGATTCGGAATAGCTGACATAGGGCGCAAGCCCGTTGTCGGCGAGGTAGACGAGCCCCGCCCGGCTGGTGAAGGCGTTGTCCTTCTGCTCGGGAATGTAGCCACCGGCCAGATTGTCGTAGACCTTGGCGTCCGACCAATCCTGGCGGCCGCCAAGGGTCAGCCGCCAGTTGCCGAGCTTGATCTGATCCTGCGCATAGAGGCCAACTTGCTGCTGGGTGGTGTCGGTATCGGTGTAGGGCGTCAGATCACCGATCTTGTAGCCGTAGACCGGATCGAAGACGTTGAAACCGTCCTCGACGGTCCCTTCCGAGGCATAGTCGCGGTAAGTATAGCGTTTGTAGTCGAGGCCGACGAGCAGCGTGTGGGCAAGCGGCCCGGTGTCGAAATCGGCTTGTGCCTGGTTATCGATGGTGACGCCGCTGAGCTTGGTGCCACCGGCATCTGCATAACGGTAGTAGTCGCCGCTTGAAGGTTCCAGGCCGTTCGAGTCCGTCAGTCCGCCACCAAAGACGCCTTCCTCGGTGTGGGTAAGGTGGACGTAGCGGGCATGCTGTCGAACCTGCCAGGTTTCGTTGAAACGGTGATCGAATTCGTAGCCGATCGAGGCCTGGTCGTTGTTGTAGGAGTCGAAGCCGGGTTCGCCGACGAACATGCTGTTCGGCAGGTACTTGCCGTCCTTGCCCGGTATGACCGTGCCGTAGGCAGGCAGATACTGCATCGCCCATCCCGAGCGATCGCGCTGATAGTTGGCGAGGATGGTCAGGCTGGTGTCGGCATCTGGCTGCCAGGTGATCGCCGGCGCGATGAAGATGCGGTCGTCCTTGACGAAATCGGTCTGCGTGTCGCCCATGTGAGCGGCACCGGTGAGGCGGAACAGCAGCGACTTGTCGGCGTTCACGGCACCGCTGAAGTCGAACTTGCCTTCATACCGGTTGAAGCTGCCACCACCGAATTCGACCTCGCGCAGGTTTTCCTGGGTTGGCCGTTTGCTGACATAGTTGATGATGCCGCCGGGGCTTGCCTGGCCATAAAGCACCGACGCCGGTCCGCGCAGCACCTCGTAGCGTTCCGCGCCATAGGAATCGAGTGCGGTGAACAGGGTGAAATTGCTCTCCTTGAGCTGCAGCCCGTCCCTGTAGAAGACGCCGCTGGCGTTCGAAATGCCGCGCAACTGCAGGCCGAGGCCGCGATTGTCGGTGCCGTAGAGATTGCCGGTGGCGCCGGGTGTGTAGCGCAACGCGCTGTTCAGGCTGTCGACGGCTTGCGCTTCCATCTGGTCCCTGGTGATGACCGATATCGATTGCGGCGTCTCGATCAGCGGCGTGTCGGTCTTGGTGCCGGTGGAGCCCTTGGTGGCAACGTAGCCCTTAACCGGCCCGAAAGCGCTTTCGACACGTTCCTGGACGTTGATCGGGTCCAGGGTGGTGGTGACCGTCTCCTGGGCCAGTGCATGGCCGCAGCCAAGCAGGGCCGGCAGCGACGCCGTTGCGATCAGCAGGCGCTTGCGCGCCATCCGGTTCTGCCAAATCGGTCCATGTCCTGAAATCATCCGGTGCGCCTCCTGTTTCCCAATTCCGTGCCGATATCGCCGGTCGCGACGATTTGTTGATCGTTGCAGTCATCTTCAATGTTGACTAGTAAGGTCATGTTTCATAGTCAACCGGGCATGACCTGTCGAAAGCCGGAATCTGGAAATGCGGGCGGCCGCACTGGAGAAAAGCCATGAGCATGGCTGGAATTGATGCCCAGACTGCCTTCCATATCGATGCCGTACGCTTTGCCGTCGGCGAGCGGACGCTGCTCGGTCCGGTTTCGCTCGAACTGGAGCGCTCGCGCGTCTATGGGCTGATCGGCCACAATGGTTCGGGCAAGTCGACGCTTATCAAGCTCATGGCGCGCCAGCAGCCGGCGAGTTCAGGCGCCATCACTTTCGCCAGGCGTCCGTTGCCGCAATGGGGTGCCCGCGAATTTGCCCGCGCGCTTGCCTATCTGCCGCAGACGACGCCTGCGGCGACCGGCCTGACCGTGCGCGAACTGGCGACGCTCGGGCGCTATCCCTGGCATGGCGCGCTTGGCCGTTTCCGCGCCGAGGACAGGCAGCATGTCGAGGAGGCGCTGGCCCTGACCGATATGGAGGGTTTTGCCGACCGGCTGGTGGACGAATTGTCGGGCGGCGAGCGCCAGCGCGCCTGGCTCGCCATGCTGGTGGCGCAGAACGCCGGCGTCATGCTGCTCGACGAGCCGATCTCGGCACTCGACATCGCCCATCAGGTCGAGGTGCTCGGGCTGGTCAAGGAGCTCAGCCGCAAACGCGACCTATGTGTCGTCGTCGTGCTGCACGATCCCAACATGGCGGCGCGCTACTGCGACGAACTGATCGCGCTGAAGGACGGCAAGCTGCTGACGCGCGGCACGCCCGGCGAAATCATGCGCAGCGATGTGCTGAAAGGCATTTTCGGTGTGGAGATGGGCGTGTTCGCGCACCCCGTCACCGGCCAGCCTGTCGGCTATGTGCAGTGACAATATCTGATGCGGCGGCGGGAAATAAAAGGCGGCAGGCCGCTGTGAGAACAAGGAAGAAGCTGTTGTCGAGAACTGGTTTGTTGGCGGCGTTGGTCGCATCCGTCATCCTGTCGGCCGGCAGCGCGATGGCCCAGGAGCAACCCGCCGGTGCCGCGCCGGCGATCGAAACCCCCGCCGTACCCGCAGCCCCAGCGCCGATTGCACCCGCACCCGCCGCACCGGCAGTCGCTCCGCCGGCCACAATGGCGCCTTCGCAGCCAGGCACGCAGCCGAATACGGCCGCGCCGGCCGAGACCGGACCTTCGACGGCGATGGAGATGACCTTGCCGCATGACCTGTCGCCATGGGGCATGTTCATGGCGGCCGATATCGTCGTCAAGGCAGTGATGATCGGGCTGGCCTTTGCCTCCCTCGTCACCTGGACGATATGGTTGGCCAAGTCGCTGGAGCTTTTCGGCGGGAAGCTGCGCATCCGTCGCGCCGTGCGGGCGATCGGCGGGGCCGCCACGCTGAAGCAGGCCAGCCGTACCCTCGACCGCAGCGGCGGCCCCGGCGCGCTGCTGGTGCGGGCGGCCGAGGAGGAGACCGCACTCTCGGCCGGCGCGCTCGATCATGTCTCGGGCGACGGCCTCAAGGAACGGGTCACGTCGCGCCTGTCGCGCATCGAGGCGGCGGCGGCGCGGCGCATGTCGCGCGGCACTGGCGTGCTGGCGACGATCGGCTCGACAGCGCCCTTCGTCGGCCTGTTCGGTACGGTCTGGGGCATCATGAACGCCTTCATTGGCATCTCGCAGGCGCAGACCACCAATCTCGCCGTGGTCGCGCCGGGTATCGCCGAGGCGCTGCTGGCCACCGCGATGGGCCTGGTCGCGGCCATACCGGCCGTTGTCATCTACAACGTCTTTGCCCGCTCGATAGCCGGCTATCGGCAGATCCTCGCCGATGCCGCCGCCGGTGTCGAACGGCTGGTCAGCCGCGACCTGGACTTCCGCACCGTCGCGCCGGCAACGCCACTGGCGGCGGAGTAGCGCCATGGGAAGCAGAATCCGACAGACCATGGATGACGATCTCGAGGAAAGCCACGAGATCAACGTCACCCCGTTCATCGATGTCATCCTGGTGCTCTTGATCATCTTCATGGTCGCGGCACCGCTGGCCACGGTGGATGTCAATGTCGACCTGCCGGGCTCGACCGCAACGCCCGCGCCGAGACCCGAGACACCGCTGTTCCTGACGCTGAAGGACGATCTGACGCTGGCGATCGGCAATGACGGCGTGCCGCGCCCGGCTTTCGCCGCGACGCTGGACGCCAAGACCAAGGGCGACAAGCAGACGCGCATCTTCCTGCGCGCCGACAAGGCGGTCGCCTATGGCGACCTGATGGAGGCGATGAACCTGTTGCGCGGTGCGGGCTATCTGAAGATCGCGCTGGTCGGCCTGGAGGCGGCTCCCACGTCCAATGCCCCGGCCCCCGCAGCCACTGGTGCGGCGGCGCCATGACGCAAGCGGTCGCTGTGCCCTCGGTCCAGTTGTCGCGCTTCGGTTGGCGCGACCTTGGCTTGTGGGCCGGTGCTGCCGCGCTGGTCCTTGGAGCCCATGTCGCGGTCGCCTATGCCGTGCAGAATCTCACAATGGTCACCGAAGCGGATGGCGGCCCACCTCCGGCCCAGATAATCGAGATGGCGCCGATGGTGGTGATGCCGGCCGTGGAAGAACAGGTCGCCGCGCTGGACGCGGTGACGCCAGATCAGACCGAACCGACACCGACGACCGAGCCGACACCTGAAGAACCGGCCGAAAAGGCGGAGCCGGTTGTCGAGCCGCCGGAAGCGGTCGCGCCCGACGAGACCGAACCCACCCAGGCCGAACCCACCCAGGCCGAAACGGCCGAACAGGTCGATCAGCCGCCGCCGGATGAGGTAGTCCCGGATGTTGTCGAGGCTGTCACGCCAGACGTCGTCATTCCCTTGCCGCAGCCGAAACCGGTCGAAATTGTCAAAGACAAGAAACCGGCCGCGGCCAGGGCGAAGAAGCCTGTCGAGAAGCCCAAGCCGCGGCTTAAGAAGGAGAAGGCGGCTCCGCCGAAGACGGCAACCGTCGCCAGCGCCGACGCACGGCCCGCGGCCAGGACCGCGGCGCCGAAGGCGGCGGAATCGACGTCGCGCTCCGGCGACTCCAGCAAATGGGACTCCCGTCTGGGCGCCTGGATCAAGCGGCACACGCGCTATCCCAGCTCTGCCAAGGCCCGAGGCGTGGAAGGCAGGCCGTATGTCGCCTTCACGGTCGACTCATCCGGCCGGGTCCTGTCCGCCAGGCTCTCTCGTTCCTCCGGGGATGCGGATCTGGACCGTGCGGCGCTCGCCGTGCTGCAAGGCGCCACGGTGCCGGCACCGCCACCGGACCTTGGCTCGCGTCTGAGCCGTACAGCGCCGTTCGTGTTCAGCCTGCGCAACTAGGACCGAACTTGATCGGCCGGCCTGTCAATAGGCCAGTGACAGGCTCAGGGCCTCGACCTGTTCAAGGTAGAAACGGCATTTCGTGCGCAAGGGCCCGAGGCCCGGGTCATCGGCGCCGTTGATCTCGACGGTCTGCATCATGAAGTCGAAATGGGCGTGGAAAGCGTCCACTGTACCCCAGAGACTGTCGGCCTGGCAGCTGTCGGCAATCGCCATCGAGACGAGTTGGCGGGCCTCGACCCGCGCGGCGTCAGGCGACGGCGGCCGCCTGGCGATCAAGACGTCGAGCCGGCTGAAAATGCTTTCCCTGGCATCGACGCTTCTGATGTTGGCTATCATGTTCATGTGCAGGTCCCCCTTGGCATTCCAGACGCGCAATAGGTTCCGGTCCGAAATTGAAAAACTGGTGATCAGAGCATTTTCAGCGGCGCCAATGAACGCGTCGCGTTTGGGCGGGCGACATGCATCAAGCTTGAGCGACCGACCGCCGGTCCTGCGGGCAGGATGCAATCAGGGCCGGGATGGCGGTTGCATCGGAGGGATGGCCCCTGATGATGTTGGCGACCTCGGCATCGGCCTGCTCGAACCAGTAGACCATGTCGGCGCGGCGCAGGTCCGTCGCGGCCTTCTTCAGCAAGGGCAGCAGGCTTTGCAACGCGCACAGTGTCTCCCACCGGTTTGGGGAGGTCGAGCCGGCCACCGCGCATGCGGCTGACGATTGCATGTCGCTACGCTCTCCGTGGCTGGACGGCCCGAGTGTCTTTTGCCTGCGCCTTGGGGTGCAGCGGGTTGCCGCTGAGCTGCGCATGCCTGGCCGGCCGTGCGCCGCGAAGAACGTCGAAGGCCTCTGCATAGGCCATGCCGAGCAGATAGGAGATCATCGGAAAACGGCTGGCTTCGGCCATTTGCACGAGCTCATTGGTCATCGACGAAATATATTGAAGACTATCGATTTCCGACTGGCGTAAGGATTGATTTGGCACGTGCTGCTCCTGTCTCTGGTTATACCTAGGGAACGCGTTACTGGCCGCGATGCACATAGTTGGTCGACTAATTGATGGATTGGCCCGCCGTCGAGGGATCTCTTTCCGGGGTCGAGAGGGTCAAGGCATAGATCGGTGCGTCGGTGAAACTGTCGAGACCAAGCAGCCGCTTGATCGCGGAATGACTGAGCGCGGCTGTCGGACATGCCGACAGGCCATGACTGGTCGCCGCCAGCATGATGTTCTGGCCGATATGGCCGGCCTCGATCAGCACGACACGATAGGCGTTGGCGTCCTCATATTTCCACATCGTGCGATCGAGCCTGGCGCAAAGCAGGACCAGGCACGGCATGGCGTCGGCCCACTCCTGTCCGCCGACCAGTTCGGAGATCTTCGGCAGATGGTTTGCAGAAATCCTGCCAAGGTCGTGATCCGCGGCGGAATAGTGATAGACACCGGGTTCGAGGCCATCGACGCCGAGCGCGACCACATAGGCCTCATAGGGATTTCGCGCGCCGCCTGAAGGGGTCATGCCGAGCGGCAGGGTGCCAACGCAATTGGCGGTCTCGCCGATGATGCCGAGCCCTGCGAACAGGCAATCGGAAAGCTGTTTGGCCGTGATGGTGGGCTGAGCCGCCGTGCGGTTGGTGCGGCGCCGCGCCATCAAGCTGAGAAGTTCATTGTCTTCCAGTGCATTCGGCAGCTGGATGGCGCCCGCGGAATTCTTGAGCATGAGGTTCGGCTGCGGCGTATGGCCGGCGCGTTCTATCTGCCGCTCTTCCGCTTGCTCGATGGTCATGTATTCGCTGTCCTGGACGCAGAAATGCATCAGCGCCGTCGGAAGCCCCCAACTCCATTGTCCTGAAAACTGTTCCTCCTGCTCGGCGAGAGGCGATCCGGCTGTGACCAGCGCGGAGAAATCGAGCAACTGGGGAACGACAGCCTTCAACTCGGACTTCGACCATCCATGGGCGCGGGCAATGTCCGCCGTCGATGCCCATTTGTCCCACGATGCGAGAAGGCCGACCATCTCGGGGCTGCATTCAAACACGCTTCTGGTCAGGAAGTTGCATGCCGTGACCTTGTTCGGTCCGGGGTAGAAAACAAGCGTTTTCGAAGAGCGCATTTTCATGAAGCTGGTTGCCATCTGCGGAGCCGAGGCGCCGACAAGCAAGACGCTCGTCGGCGCAGAACGGCTTCAGCGCTTGTTGTAGTGCATGCCCTGCGAAAAGAAGACGGTCTGCGTGCCGGCGGCAATCGTCAGCTTCGGAGCATTGGTCACTTTCTTGGCCATTTTCATCCCTTTCCTGACCCCGATTTGGGATCCGTTGAAAGACCCCCAGAACGGGATCCGCGTGAAGAAAGGTAAGGTCGGAAGAGTTAATGGTTTGTTAAAATTATAGTAAAACCACGAGCCTAAGACGGACCCGTGGATTATCTTTCCTGGCATTAAAGTGTAAAATATCGATTTTATTCAGATACAGAGTAGACAATCGTTGGCATACGCTTTATCGGCGTACGCTTATTCTTATTCGGCGTAAGACACGGCGATCCGAGGGGTTAGCCCAACCCGTCCCGGGTGAGGCTGACAACCAGTTGATCGACGCCCGGATCGTCGAGATTGATGACATGCGCCATGCTGATGGCATCCCTTCGGTGGATGTTGGCGATGTCGCGCCGCATGATGACGGACACGAATGCCGGGCCGGCCTCCGTCAGTAGCATGGCCTTGCCCATCAGCACCGGTTCGGAGATGGGAGCCCATTGCACGGAGATCAGCGACGGCTCCCCGGTCTGGCGGCGATTGATGCCGCTGAAATAAATCCAGTTCAGCCGCGAGATCGCCACGCCATAGTGATTGCCGCGCGCCCGTGCCCAGGTCGATCCCCGGCGCTCCGACCATCCGGTGACCCTTCGGAAGGTGACCAGTTCGGCTTCGCGCCGCACGAAGGTCACCGAGCGCATCAGGAGGTCTAGGCGGCCCGGGATCGAGAAATAGGTGAAATAGGTGCCGCCCGCGATCGAAGGACTGGGAGGGCGGATCATCTGGTTGAACAGGCTCTCGGACACCGGCGGCAAGCCACGCATCGCCGGCTCGGGTGCGCCGGGATCCTGGTACAGTTCGGCCTCGTCGATCCGAAAGTAATCGCATATCAGCTTGGCGGTGGCCTTGTTGGGAACGGTCTGCCCTTGCAGGTAGCGTTCGAACTGCGTGCGGTTGATGTGCAGCTCACGGCACACCGCACTTACGGAGGCATGTTCCTTGCATAGCCGTCTAAGGTTTACAGCGAGATTCTCGCGAATTGACACGTCTTTGCTTCCGCAGGCGGATTTTTCATTTCGACTCGAAATCGATATAGCGCCTCCGGTCGCCCCCGCCGAAACGCCCTGGTCACAACGCACAGAAAAACTGATTTGGTAACGTCAATTTAGTGGGGTGGTTTCCAAAAAAAACGGAAACAATCGGTGAGCGCTTCCGCCATAAGTCCAATTGACAAAAATTTTGCCGGATATTGCGAAATAGGCGATGTAGCGCGGCCTTTTAAGGTGCGCTGGGCACAGCAATGCTAACGCGGGGCAAGCCGGGACGAGCGTCGCGGACCGCATCTGGCGCGGAGAGTGGAGAATTATTCCACTGGTGGAGCTGAGGAGGATCGAACTCCTGACCTCGTCATTGCGAACGACGCGCTCTCCCAGCTGAGCTACAGCCCCGTCCAGCGGATGGGCGCATTTATCGGGCGCCGCGGTTTCCTGTCAAGGCGGAGGTTTGCCGAAATCCAGTGCCGTCAAGCGTCGAGTTGGCGCCGGCGGATAGCGGCCCTTGCCGGTTTTGTGTATTCGCGCCTTCGTTGGGGTGTCGGCGACATGCCGCCCTACAGGTCAGACCGAGCCGGTATTGGCGCCCCACAGAAAGGCGGCCCTTGCCGGTTTCGCGTGCAATGGCTACATGTCGGCAACAATTGGAGACCGGCATGCTCGCCCTCATTCAAACAATCGTCATGGCGCTTGACCTCTACTGGTGGATCATCATCGCCTCGGCGATCTTTTCCTGGCTCTACGCCTTCAACGTCGTCAATTCGAAGAACCAGTTCGTCGGCAGCATCGGCAACATGCTCTACCGGCTGACCGAGCCGGCGTTGCGGCCGATCCGCCGCTTCATGCCGGACCTTGGCGGCATCGACATCTCGCCGATCATCCTGCTTCTGATCCTGTTCTTCCTGCGGCAGTTTCTGCTCACCACGGTGGCGCCTCTGATCCTGTGAGCAGGATGACCTTATGAGCACGCCGTTTCGCCTGCGCGAAAACGGCGCCGAGTTGTTTGTCCGGCTGACGCCAAAGGCTGCGCTGGACAGGCTCGAAGGCTTCGAGGCCACGGCGGACGGGCGAAGCCATCTGAAAGCGCGCGTCCGCGCCGTACCGGAAAACGGCGACGCCAATCATGCGCTCGAAAAGCTGCTGGCCAAGGCTCTGGGCGTGCCCGGGTCCGCTGTCTCGGTTGTCGCCGGCGGCACCGCGCGGCTGAAGACCGTGCGCATTGAAGGCGATCCGGCGACGTTGGCGAATAGCATCGAGGCGCTCGGCCATCAGTCCTGATGTCCTTGCCGGAGGGTTCAATCGCCCAATGGCAAACGCGGATCGTCGACTTTCAACGTGTTCACGCTCTGCTTGATGCGGCGCAGATTTTCCAGAACCCTTGGTCCGCGCGTCTCGGCGACCGAGGTGACGATCATGTCGACGATCGACAGCAGCGCATAGCGCGACGATGTCGGCTTGTAGATATTGCCGTCCTCGAGCGACTGGAAATGGATGACCGTGTCGGCGACCTTGGCGAGTGCGGAGTCCGGCGGGGTGATGGCGATCGTGGTGGCGCCATATTGCTGGGCGACCTGCACCGCATCGATGACCGATCGCGCATAGCCGGAGACAGAGAAGGCGATCAGCGTGGTGTCAGGGGTGGCGACGGCGGCGTACATGCGTTGCAACTGTCCGTCGATCTGCGCCAGCACCGACACGCCAAGCCTGAACAGCCGGTTCTGCATTTCGGTCGCCATCATGGACGAAATGCCACCGGAGCCGATGCACAGCACATTACCGGAAACAGCGATGCGTGCGGCGACGGCGACCAGCGTCGTCATGTCGAGGTTTTCGCTGGCGCGCTGGATGGCCGATATCGCCGCTTCGGTGATGGCGGAAGCGATGCGCTGTTCGCGGGCATCGCGGCTCAACGGTTCCGGCGACAGATACTGGCCGCCGATGGCGATGGCCTGCGCCAGATAGAACTTGAAGTCGCGCAGGCCCTCGCAGCCGAGATTGCGGCAGAACCGCGTCACCGTTGGCTCACTGACGCCGACGCGGGCGGCAATTTCCGAGATCGCTGCCTTGGAGACGAAATCGAGGTCTGCCAAGACGAAGCCGGCCAGCTTGCGATCCGACTTCGTTCCGTCCTGCGACATCAGCTGCAGGCGCGTGATGATGTCGGCCGGCGTCTTCATGCTGCTATTTTCATAGAGGCAGCCCCGTCGCCTTGTCGAACAGATGGATGTTGCCGGGATCGACCGAGACCGGGAGCAGGTCTCCCGGCCTGACCGGCACCCTGTCACGGAACACGGCACGTACCGTATCAGCACCGATAGCGCCGTAGACATGGGTTTCGGAGCCGGTGGGCTCGACGACATCCACCCTGATCGCCATCGCGTCGACAGCCTCGCCGATGACAAAATGTTCGGGCCGGATGCCGGCCTCCACCGCACTGCCCGCCGGCACCTGTTTGCCGGCAAGCGCAAGCCGCCCGCCACCGGCCGACTCGAACCAGCTTTTCTCAGATGATGTCTTGAGCGAACCCGACACAAAGCTCATCGACGGTGAGCCGAGGAAGGAGGCGACGAACTTGTTGGCCGGGTGGTCATAGAGCTCCAGCGGCGCCCCGACCTGCTGGATCCTGCCCCGGTCCATCACGACGATGCGGTCGGCCATGGTCATGGCTTCGATCTGGTCGTGGGTGACATAGACGATCGTCGATTTCAGCCGCTGGTGCAGCGCCTTGATCTCGACGCGCATCTGCACGCGCAGTTGCGCGTCGAGGTTGGACAAGGGCTCGTCGAACAGGAACACCGACGGCTCGCGCACGATGGCGCGGCCCATGGCGACGCGCTGACGCTGGCCGCCCGACAGCTGGCGGGGGTAGCGGTCGAGATAGGAGAAGAGATTGAGGACGCCGGACGCCTTCTTGACCTTCTCGTCGACCACGGTGCGCGCCTCGCCGCGTATCTTCGGACCAAAGCCGATATTGTCCGACGCCTTCAGATGCGGGAACAGCGCATAGGACTGGAACACCATGGCAATGTTGCGCTGCTGCGGCGGCAGCGCGTTGGCGCGCACGCCGCCGATCAACAGGTCGCCGGAGGTGATCGTCTCCAGGCCGGCCAGCATGCGCAGCAAGGTCGACTTGCCGCAGCCGGACGGGCCGACCAGGACGACGAACTCGCCGCTCTTGATATCGAGGCTGATGTTCTCGAGGATCTTGTGCTGCCCGAAGGATTTCGACAGGTCGCGGAACTCGACGTCGGTCATGCTCACGCTCCCAATATGTCGTCGATGAAGGGCAGGCAGCCGGCGGTCAGTCCCGCGTCCACGGGCATCACCACGCCTGTTATTCCCGATGCGCGATCGGACGCAAGGAAGGCGACGGCTTCCGCGACTTCCGCAGCGTTGACGATGCGGCCGAGCGGATAGAGCCGCTGCAATTTGCCGAGGATTTCGGGATCCTTGGCAAGGCGGTGGTCCCAGGCGGCGGTCCGGATCGATCCCGGGCAGACGACATTGGCGCGCAGGCCGCTGCGGCCGAGCTCGACGGCGATCGCCTTGGCATAGGCGTTGATGCCGGCCTTGGCCGCGGCATAGGCCGGATTGCCGAAATGCGCGATGGCGTTGACAGAGGAGATGAAGACGACGCTGCCCGAGCCGCGGCTAGCCATCGCCTTGACCAGTGGATCGGCGAAATTCATCACGCCGGTCAGGTTGAGGTCGAGTTCCTGCTCTATTCTGTCGGGATCGAGCGCCGAAATCGTCTCGGCGCGCGTCCAGCCGGCATTGTTGACGAGAATGTCGGGCACGCCATCCCGGTCGAGGATCGCGGCGACCGCCGTCGCTATCGATGCCTTGTCGAGAAGATCGAAGACATGGCGGGAGGCAAGGTGCGGACTGTTCAGCGCCTCGCTTGACTGATCGCAGCCAACGACCCGGGCGCCCCTTTGCGCCATCAGCGCCACAATGGCCGTGCCGAGGCCGCCGCCAGCACCCGTCACCACGACAGTCTTGCCCTCGAACTCGGTCCTGCCTTCGAACTTGGCCCTGCCTTCGAACTCGGCCCTGCCTTCGAACTCGGATTGCGAAACCACCGTGCGTCATCCTCCGGGAGTTCTGACAGATCGCATAAGGCCTAGGCCTGTAAATGTAATTAAGCAACAGGATAATCTTCTTGCAAGCCTTCAAATCATCGATAATGTAGGAAAGTCACATAATCTTCTGCTCCGGCAACGAAGAGGCGCGCAGGCGCAAAATCAAATGGGAGAGATCAAATGAGCCTTGCAAAATGGACTGTCGGCCTGATGGCCGGAATGAGCATGCTGGCAATTGCGGCGCAGGCGGATGCGGGCGAGGTGCGGGTCACCGTGGCCGAGTACAGCGCCAAGACTGCTCCCTATTTCGCCGACGTCAAGAAGGAATTCGAGGCGGCGAACCCCGGCATCACCGTCAAGTTCGAAGTGGTGCCGTGGGATGTGCTGCTGCAGAAGCTGACCACCGACATCACCGCCGGCACCAATGCCGATCTGTCGATCATCGGCACGCGCTGGCTGATCGACTTCGTCCAGCAGGATGTCGCCGAACCGCTCGACGGCTACATCAAGCCCGACTTCAAGGACCGCTTCATCGATACCTTCCTGTCGCCCTCGATCATGGACGGCACGACCTACGGCCTGCCGATCGCGGCCTCGGCGCGCGCCATGTACTACAACAAGGAGCTGTTCGAGAAAGCCGGTATCGCAAAGCCGCCGGCAACCTGGACCGAGCTGCAGGAAGATGCGCGCAAGATCAAGGCGCTGGGGTCGGGCACGTTCGGCTTTGGCCTGCAGGGCAAGGAGATCGAGACCGACGTCTATTACTATTATGCGATGTGGTCGCAGGGCACCGAGATCCTCAACAAGGACGGCACTTCGGGCCTGAGCACGCCAGGTGCGCTTGAAGCCGCCAAGCTCTACAAGTCGATGATCGACGAAGGCCTGACCGAACCCGGCGTCACCTCCAACAACCGCGAGGACGTGCAGAACCTGTTCAAGCAGGGCAAGGTCGGAATGATGATCACCGCACCGTTCCTGTCCAACCAGATCAAGGACGAGGCGCCGAATCTGAAATACGGTGTGGCGGCCATTCCCGCTGGACCGACCGGCGCGCGCGGCACTTATGGCGTGACCGATTCCATCATCATGTTCAAGAACTCCAAGAACAAGGACGAAGCCTGGAAGCTGCTCGATTTCCTGTTCACCACGGAGCAGCGCGCCAAGTTCACGCAAGGCGAAGGCTTCCTGCCGGTGAACAAGGAAGAGGCCAAGATGGACTACTACGTCAACAATGCCGATCTGGCGGCGTTCACCGCGCTCCTGCCCGACGCCCGCTTCGCGCCGGTCATTCCGGGCTGGGAGGAGGTCGCCCAGATCACGTCGGACGCCATGCAGAAGATCTATCTCGGCGGCGACCCCGAGGCGGGCTTGAAGGAAGCGGCGGCGAAGGCCAACACCGTGCTGAAGAAATAGGGGCCGTGCTGAAGAAATAGGGCGTATCTCCCTGCGCCCGTGGCGCGCTCCGCTCAGGCGGGCGCGCCACATCTTGCAGACTTGAGCAGAAGGACAGTTCGTCGATGTCAGCGCCACCCCAGCCAGGTTCCTTTCCTCTCCCTCCGGAGGGGGGAGAGGTGGCTCGGCGAAGCCGAGACGGAGTGGGGGAACCACCTGGCAACCGCCGCGTACGGACATAGGAAGGGCACTAGGCGCAAGCATAAGCCTCGCCTTGCGTCTAAAGGTCGACCCCCACTCCGTCGAGCTTCGCTCGACACCTCTCCCCCGATCGACGGGGGAGAGGAAGGACCCCTTTCCGCAACTGCTGCGGAGGACGGGCAGGCAGGTGAGGGGCGCGCCGACGGTTACAAGGAATCCTGAAGCGGTGCCTTGAGAAGAACGAGGCGGGTTAAGTCAATCTCTTAAGCCAGCGCAATCCAATCTCCACCCGCAACACGGTACAAAGCCAGCCGATGCAAAATCGCTTCTTGCCCTATCTCCTGACCTTGCCCAGCCTGTTTCTGGCGGCGGTGGTCATCTTCTGGCCGGTCTGGGACCTGATCCAGATCTCGACGCATGAGGTCAGCCGCTTCGGCCAGCTTCGCGACTTCAACGACTTCGCCAATTTCGCGGCACTCGCTGCCGATCCCGATTTCACGGCCGCGCTCTGGCGCACCGGCCAATGGACGGTGATGGTGGTCGGCGGCGCGCTTCTCTTGTCGATCCCGGTGGCGATGATCCTCAACACCGATTTCTATGGCCGCGGCATCGCTCGCGTCATCATCATGCTGCCCTGGGCGGTGTCGCTGACCATGACCGCGGTGGTCTGGCGCTGGGCGCTGAGTGGCGAAAGCGGCATGCTGAATTCGGCGCTGATCGGCCTCGGCCTCATCGACCATAACATCCAGTGGCTGGCGAGCGCGGAGACCGCTTTTCCGATGCAGGTTCTGATCGGCATCCTGGTGACGGTGCCGTTCACGACGACGATCTTCCTCGGCGGCTTGTCGTCGATCCCGGACGACCTCTACGAGGCGGCGGCGCTCGAAGGAGCGACGCCGCTGCAGCAGTTCCGCGAGATCACCTTTCCGCTCCTGAAACCGTTCATCAACATCGCCATCGTGCTCAACACCATCTATGTCTTCAATTCCTTCCCGATCATCTGGGTGATGACGCAAGGCGGGCCGGCCAACTCGACCGACATCCTGGTCACCCATCTCTACAAGCTGGCCTTCCGCATCGGCAAACTGGGTGAGGCATCGGCGGTGTCGCTGGTGATGTTCGCCATATTGCTGGTCTTCACCATGATCTATGTGCGGCTGGCAATGCGGGAGCAACGCACATGACAAATCGGCTCATGACGGGCAAGCTGAAGCGCTCCATCATCGCCTGGCTGCTGCTGGCGCCGCTGATCGTGGTGACGCTATTTCCCTTCGCGGTGATGTTTCTGACCGCGGTCAAGCCGAGGCAGGAAGTGCTGTCGCCGACCTGGTGGCCGAGCGAATTCCGCTGGTCCAACTTCTCCGACATGTGGGTGGCGACCGGCTTTGGCCAGGCGTTGCTCAATTCGCTCTATGTGTCTGTGATCGCCACAGTCGGCGCCATCCTGATCTCGGTTCCGGCGGCCTATGCGATGTCGCGCTTCCGCTTTGCCGGCTACGGCGCCTTGCGCCAGTTCCTGCTGATTTCGCAGATGATCTCGCCGATCGTGCTGGTGCTTGGCCTGTTCCGGCTGATGGCGGCCTGGGGCCTGGTCGAGAGCACGACGGCGCTCGGCTTCATCTACATGGCCTTCAACGTCGCCTTCACGGTGTGGATGCTGCAGAGCTATTTCGACACCATTCCGCGCGATCTCGAGGAGGCGGCCTGGATGGAAGGCGCCGGCCGCTGGCTGACCTTGCGCAAGGTGTTCCTGCCGCTCTGCCTGCCGGCGATCGCGGTGACGGCGATCTTCACCTTCATCAATGCCTGGAACGAATTCGTCGTGGCGCTCACCATGTTGCGCAGCCAGGAAAGCTACACGCTGCCGATCCAGGTGTTCTCGCTGGTCGCCGGCCGCTACACCATCGAATGGCATCACGTCATGGCCGCCACGCTGCTGGCGACCTTGCCGGTGGCCATCCTGTTCATCTGGCTACAGCGTTATCTCGTTCGCGGGCTGGCGCTCGGAGCGGTCAAGTAGCCGCTATCTTTCTACGGAGCTTTCATGCGCATCTTCACCGCCTCGCTGGCGACGGAAACCAACACCTTCTCGCCGGTGCCGACCGATAGGGCCTCGTTCGAGATGGCCTTCTATGCCGGGCCCGGCAAACATCCGGACACGCCGACGCTGTGCTCCTCGCCGATGGTGGCGCTGCGCCGGCGGGCAGCGGCCGAAGGCCTTGATGTCATCGAGGGCACCGCCACCTGGGCGGAGCCCGGCGGTCTGGTGCAACGGCAGACCTATGAGGCGTTGCGCGACGAGATCCTTGGCCAGCTCGAGGCAGCGCTGCCGGTCGAGGCTGTCATCCTCGGCCTGCATGGCGCCATGGTGGCGCAAGGCTATGACGACTGCGAAGGCGACCTGCTCGAGCGGGTTCGCGCAATGGTCGGGCCGGAGGTGGTGATCGCCGTGGAACTCGATCCGCACAGCCATCTGACACCGAAGCGCGTGGCGGCCTCCGACATCCTCGCCTACTTCCTCGAATTTCCGCACACCGATTTCTATGAGCGCGGCGAACACGTCGTCGAGCTTGGGCTTGCGGCGGCGAGGGGCGAGATCAAGCCGGTCATCTCGACCTTCGATTGCCGCATGATCCAGGTGCTGCCGACCAGCCGCGAGCCGATGCGATCTTTCGTCGACCGGATCAAGGCGCTGCACGGCAAGGACGGCGTGCTGTCGGTCTCCGTCATCCACGGCTTCATGGCGGCCGACGTGGCCGAGATGGGCACGCGCATCCTGGTCGTCACCGACAATGACAAGGCCAAGGGCGACGCGCTGGCGGCACGGCTCGGGCGGGAACTCTATGCGCTGCGGGAAAAGACGGCGATGACGATGCTGAGCGCCACCGACGGCATCGACCGAGCGTTGGCCGTGCGCGGCAAGAATCCGGGCAAGCCGGTGGTCATCGCCGACATCTGGGACAATCCCGGCGGCGGCGTTCCCGGCGACGGCACCTTCGTGCTGCGCCAGATGCTGGCGCGGGGCTTGGACAGGTTCGCCGTGGCGACGATCTGGGACCCGATCGCGGTCACCTTCTGCCTGGCGGCGGGCGAAGGCGCGGTCATCGATCTGCGCTTCGGCGGCAAGGCCGGTCCGCAGGCCGGCGAGCCGATCGACGCGCGCGTGCGCGTGCTGAAGGCGGTTGCGGAGGGTTGGCAGAGTTTCGGGCCAAGCCGGGTGACGCTCGGGCCGACGGCGCTGGTCCGCCTCGAAGGCACCGAGGTCGACATCATCCTCAACACCAATCGCACGCAGACCTTCGAGCCGGATATCTTTTCCAACATCGGCGTCGATCCGCTGGCCAAGGACGTGTTGCTGATCAAGTCGACCAACCATTTCTACGCCGGCTTCGAGCCGATCGCCGCCGAGATCATCTATGTCTCGGCGCCAAGTTCGTATCCCAGCAATCCGGCGGTGACCGATTACAAGAAGCTGACGCGGCCGGTGTGGCCAAGGGTGGCTGACCCTTGGAAGGATGCTGGTAATCTCCCCCCTTGAGGGGGAGATGTCGCCGAAGGCGACAGAGGGGGTCGTCTCTCGTGAAGCGCCAACCTTCTTCTGCCGCGGGAGGTCGAGCCCGGTCGGACCGACCCCCTCTGGCCGCTTCGCGGCCATCTCCCCCTCGAGGGGGGAGATTATTCGGTGCTATACCAGCCCGCGCTTGACCATCATCGCTTCCGGCGACGGCATCTTGCCGCGAAACGCCGTGTAAAGCTCCTCCGGATCCTTCGAACCGCCGGCGGCGTAGATGTTCTTGCGCAGCCGCTCGGCGAGCGCCGGGTTGAAGGGGTCTCCGGTTTCTTCGAAGGCAGCGAAGGCATCGGCGTCGAGCACTTCCGACCACATGTAGGAATAGTAGCCGGCCGAATAGCCTTCGCCGGAAAAGACATGGCCGAAATGCGGGGTGCGGTGACGCATGGCTATAGTGTCCGGCATATGCAGGTTTGCAAGCGTTTCGGCTTCGAAACGAAGCGGCGCTTCAGGCGCGTCCGCCCGCGCGTGATAGGCCATGTCCATCAAGGCGGAGGCGGTGAACTCTACTGTTGCAAAGCCGGCGCCAAAAGTCCGCGCGGCCAGCATCTTGTCGAGCAGCGCCTTGGGCATCGGCTTGCCGGTCTTGACGTGCAGCGCATGTTTTTCCAGCACCGCCGGCACGGTCAGCCAATGCTCATAAAGTTGCGAGGGCAATTCGACGAAATCGCGGCTGACCGAGGTGCCCGCTACCGACGGCCAGGTGACGTCGGTCAGCATGCCGTGCAGCGCATGGCCGAACTCGTGGAACAGCGTTTTGGCCTCATCGACCGACAGCAGAGCCGGCTCGCCCACCGGCGGCTTGGCGAAGTTCATGATGTTGTAGATCACCGGCTTCGAGCCGTGGCCGAGCCTATAGCCGGATTGCAGCGCGCTCATCCAGGCGCCGGAGCGCTTTGACGGCCGCGCGAAATAGTCGGCCAGGAACAGGCCGCGCTCGCTGCCATCGGCATTCTTCACCACGAAGACGCGGGCATCCGGATGCCAGGCCGCGATGCCCTTTTTCTCTTCGAAGGTGATGCCGAACAACCGTGTCGCTACATCGAAGCAAGCGTCGATGATGCGGTCGAGCTGCAAATAGGGCTTCAGTTCCGCCTCGTCGAAGGCGAATTTTTCCGCGCGCAGTTTCTCTTGGTAGAAACGCCAGTCCCAGGCAGCGAATTTTTCGTTGCTGCCGGCCTCCGTCGCCAACCGTTGCAATTCGATCTGGTCGCTTGCTGCCTTCTCAAGCGCTTTTTCCCACACCGGATCGAGCAGCGCGTGCACGGCCTTCGGCGTCTTGGCCATGGTGTCATCGAGCTTCAGCGCGGCGAAGGAGGCGTAGCCGAGCAGCTTTGCCTTCTCGGCGCGCAGGCGCAGCATGTCGCGCACCACGTTCGTATTGTCGGTGGCGCCGCCATTCTGGCCACGCATGGTGAAGGCGCGGAAGGCGATCTCGCGCAGATCGCGGCGTTCGGAGAAGGTCGAGAACGGCTCGTAGATCGAGCGCGACAGGGTGACGGCATAGCGGCCCTTCTGGCCACGCATTTCGGCGGCCTCGGCCATGGAGCTTTTCACGAAATCCGGCAGGCCGATAAGGTCGGCTTCATCGAGAAACAGCGCCCAGTCGCGCTCGTCGGCCAGAACATTCTGGCCGAAAGCCGTGCCGAGCGAGGACAATTCCTCGCTGATGCTTGCCAGCCGTTTCTTGCCGTGGGCATCGAGCTTGGCGCCGGAACGGACGAAGCCCTTCCAGGTCTTTTCCAGCACCCGCAGGGTCTCTGCGTCGAGCTTCAGGCTCTCGCGGCGCTGGTAGAGATCGTCGATGCGGGCAAACAGCCGCTCATTCATCGAAATCGCCGAGAAATGCCTGGACATTTTCGGCGAGATGTCGCGCTCCAGCGCCTGGATCGTCTCGTTGGTGTAGGCGCCGGCGCGGCACCAGAAGATCGACGAGACGCGGTCGAGCGCTTCGCCGCCGAGTTCCAGCGCGGCAAGCGTGTTCTCGATGGTCGGCGCATCCTTGCAGCCGGCGATCGCCTCGATCTCGGCCTCGTGCGCCTTCAGCGCCGCGTCGAAGACCGGGGAGAAGTCGCCGTCGCCAATGCGCGTGAAATCGGGCAGGCCGAGCGGCCCTTGCCACGCGGTCAGCGGATGGGCGGCGAGGTCGACGGCTTTCGTGGAAGGCATGGACAGTCTTTCGCTGGTGAGGGCAGGCAGGTGGGTGGTACCCGATGTAGGGCGCGGCTGGCGGGCCCGCAATATGCCGATTTGGCCGAGATCGGCCTCAGAAGCCGTCGCAGTTCCCGGCGATCGTGGCTTGCGAACTGGCGGTGATGCGGTTGTCGATTACCGCGAAGGTTTCGTGCATCAGCATGTCGTTGTTGGGGAAATCGTAGCAGGCGACCACCGTGGTGACGCCGCCTTCGCTTTTCTCGACCCTGTGCCGGATTGCCGCACCGGCAACCGCACCTTTCCACTCGTCGATCGAAGCGATGAATTCCTGCTTGCTTTGCACGATGCCGAGGTCGTCCAGCTTGATGCGGACATCGTCGGCGAGCAGGTCGGACAGTTCGGTGCGGTCGGCGACCAGCAGCGCCGAATACCAGCGGCTGATGAGAGCACGATCATCGGCGCGGGCGGCAATAATCGCTATCAGCAGCGCGGCCGCCGTCAAAGCGGCCGACCTGATGTTCACCACCTTGCGCGCCGCTGTGTTCATCCCAGCTCCGGCCGTTCGAAATCGCCGGTCTCCTTGTTCATCGTCCAGAGTTCGCCGGTCGAGATATCGAACCAGGCCCCATGCAGCGACAGTCGCCCCTTGCCCTCGAGAATCGAGACGCAGGGAAAGGTCCGGAGATTGGCGATGGAATAGCGGATCGAGATGCGCTCCAGCGCGGTCTGGCGCTCCGACGCGGTCATGAAGGTGCTGGAGGAGACGGTTTCGGCCGCCGGCGCGATCAGGCTCATCCACTTGCCGATGAAGTCGCCCGGCGAAAGCGGCGCTGAATTGGTGTCGAGCGCTGCACGGATGCCGCCGCAGCGGCCATGGCCCATGACGACGATGTTCTTGACCTTGAGGCTCTGCACGGCGAATTCAAGCGCCGCCGAGGTCGAATGGAACTCGCCGTCGGGAGCATAGGGCGGCACCAGATTGCCGACATTGCGCAGCACGAAGAGTTCGCCGGGCCCGGCGTCGAAGATCGCCTCGGGCGCCGAACGCGAATCGCAGCACGCGACGATCATCGTCTCCGGCGCCTGGCCTTCCCGAGCGAGATCGCGATAGCGCCCGCTCTCTGTGAGATAGCGGCCATTCATGAAATTGCGGTAGCCGGCGATAAGATGTTCAGGGAGATGGGACATGGGCGGCGTCTGGAGCCTTTCCGGGTTGGATGCGGCAGCTCGTTGCGGTCTAGAGAGGCTCTAGCGGCAAAAGCCGGTCGCGAGCAATGCAGAATTATGAGGGCTGGCTAGAAATGCCATGCATCGAGCGCAACCTTGGCCAACAGCGTTACGCCCAGATGGCGACAGGAATGCCAAAGCTGTCGCGGCCCGGCGGGTCGGGCAGCGGCCGTGCCTCCCCGCTGGCGATGCGACCGGCGATCAGCATCATTGCGGCCGCGTCGAGGAAATCATCGGCGGCTGCGCCGCGCGGTGGCGGCTGGTCGAGAAAGCCCGTCTCATAGCCATGCCGGCAAAGCAGAGCCTTGCGTTCCGCCATGCCGGCCGGATTGATGCTGCCCTTGATCTTCTTCGGCAGTTGCATGGCCTGATCGCCGTTCAAGCGGCAGAAAGCGACTTCCGGATGCGATTCGTAGACGCGGCCGCGCAAATCGGGTCGCGCGATCAGCAGGGCGTCGATCTCGCGAATCTAGGCAAAAATGCCGAAGGCCTGGATCGAGACGCCACGCGGCGGGTCGGATGTGGTCATGGCCACCTCGCTTGCCCTGATGTGCGCGGCATACCAGGCTTCGATGGTGGTGAAGCCGTTGGTGTCGGCATAGAGCGCGGCGCGGGAGGGGATCGAGAAGACGCTGGATTGGCGGGCCCCAAGCAACGGCCGCACCAGCGCCTCCGGTCCGCGACCGCCCTTGCTGGAAAATTCGGGCAGGCCGATCGGCATGTCGACAGCGATGACGACCTCGTCGGGGAGTGAGGCAAGCAGGGCTGTGAAGGTGGCAAAGACAGCGACGGAAGGTGCCGAACCGGGAGTGCGCCTGACAGAAATCCAGCCGGCTTTGCAGCCGTCGACGCCGACCAGCACAGCCTCGGTCGATGTCACGCCCGGCGGCCCCGCCCCGGATGTGTGAGGTGGCGAAGCTGGACCATCGCCATCGGATGCGACAGGCTCTGCGCATCGGTTTCGAGCTGCAGTTCGTCGCCGCCGCGCTTGGCGGTGCGCGCCAGGATCTCGTAGACCGCCGCCGTCGTCGATTGCAGCGCCTTGATCGGCGGCTGGCCGGACAGAATACGTGCCAGATAGACGGCCGCCGTCAGATCGCCCAGGCCATTCGGCGGCTTGTCGATCAGGCGATGTTCGGCGAGCAGCGCCTGGCTGCTATCGAGCAGCAGATTGCCGGTGCCGCCCGTCATCATCGACGGCGCCGAGGTGACCAGCATGGTCGATGGCCCGGCGTCGAGTGCGGCCGCGATCACCGATTTCAGGTCGGGCAACGCGGCGCCGGCCATCCACTCCAGTTCGTAGCGGTTGGGGGTGGCTATGTCGGCGATCGGCATCAGCCGGTCGCGCATGGCTATGGCGGTGGGCTCGGGCACATAGAGGCCGCCCGAATCACCCATCACCGGATCGCAGATATAGACGGCGCCGGGCGTCCTTACTTTCACCGCGGCGACCAGCGAAGCGACGGCCTCGGCCTGGCCGGCCTCGCCGAGATAGCCGGACAACACGGCGCCGACCTCACCCAGCCATGGCGCCCGCTCGAGATCGGCCATCAGCGCCTTGAACTGGTCGAGCGGCGGCACGATGCGCGTTGCCCGGCCATGGCCGGGATGCCAGGGCAGGATGACGGTCGGCACCGCCCAGACAGGGAAACCCAGGGTCTCCAGCGCAAAGACGGCGGCACGGTTGCCGACCGAACCGCGCGCGACATGGCTGGAAATGACGATGACCGCACGCGGCGCGTCGGTTTGTTCGGCGCTCATTGTCGTTTGATTCCTAACTGCCCCGGATGACGTAAAGCACGAGCCAGACCATCAGGCCCAGCGCCAGCAGCAGGCCGAGCGTGCGGCCAAAGCGGGTGCCCCAGACCTCGATCGGATCGGCACGATCGGCATCGGCCGCAGTGACGTGATCGTGCATGCCTTTCCCGGCCCGCGACACAAACGAGTTGCCGGCCGGATCCGTCTCGTGCGCGATGCGCTCGAGGATACGGCGCGATTCCTTCTCGCTGTCCTGGTGCTCCGCCATGATGATGTCCCGTTTTGCAGGACCTTATCGCGTTCGTACGGCCAATCACAGAGCCTTGCAGCGGCATTGGGCATGCCAGGCGAGGGCTGCCGGCCCGGGCGGTTTTCTTGCGCGCTGATTGTGGTAATGCTTCGCGTGCAACTTCTACCGAGGGACCCCATCATGTTTGCCCAGCGCCTTGCCTCGCCGTCCACGTTCCGCACGCTGCCCGCCTTCCTGATGATGGCGATCGTGCTGCCGCTGCTTGCCGGCTGCGGCTACAACACCATCCCCACAGCGGAAGAAAACGCCAGGGCGGCATGGAGCGAGGTGCTGAACCAGTATCAGCGCCGCGCCGACCTCATCCCCAACCTGGTCGAGACGGTGAAGGGTTATGCCTCGCACGAAAAGGATACGCTCGACGCGGTGGTCGAGGCACGCGCCAAGGCAACGCAGATCACGGTAACACCGGAAACGCTGAAGGATCCCGAAGCCCTCAAGAAGTTTCAGGATGCCCAGGCGGGGCTGACCAGCGCGCTGTCGCGGCTGATCGCGGTCTCGGAGGCCTATCCCGACCTCAAGGCCAATCAGAATTTCCTGGCGCTGCAAGCCCAGCTCGAAGGCACCGAGAACCGCATCGCGGTGTCGCGGCGCGACTACATCCAGGCGGTCAGGGACTACAATCTGACGCTGAGGACCTTTCCCTCGGTGCTGTGGGCGACCTTCTGGTTCCGCGGCAACGAGCCCTTTGCCAATTTCACCGTCGCCGAAGACAAGATGCAGCCGCCGAAGGTCGATTTCGGCACGAAGCAGGGCGGGTGAAGGACGCATGGTGAGCTTGGTCATTGTCGACCTTGTGTTCCTTCACACCCCCCTCTGTCCTGCCGGACATCTCCCCCGCAAGGGGGGAGATCGGCTGCTTTGGCGGATTGGCCAATTTTCAACATCACAGGAAAAGAGCCGTCAGTGAAGACAGCCAATCTCCCCCCTTGCGGGGGAGATGTCCGGCAGGACAGAGGGGGGTGCCAAGAAACGCCAGCCTGACATTCTTGGCTGTCATTCTCAGCTTCCTCTTCCTGCCACTCGCCATCGCCGCCGATCTCCCCGTCCTGACCGGCCGTGTCGTCGACAATGCCGGCATCCTCGATGCCGCGACCAAGGCGGCGCTGACGCGGAAGCTCGCCGACTTCGAGACAAAAGGCTCCGACCAGATCGTCGTCGCGACGATCCCGAGCCTCGACGGCGAGGAGATCGAGCCTTACGCCAACCGGCTGTTCCGCTTCTGGAAGCTCGGCCAGGCGAAGGAAAACAACGGCGTGCTGCTGCTGGTGGCCCCGAACGACCGCAAGATGCGCATCGAGGTCGGTTATGGGCTGGAAGGTACGCTGACCGACCTGCACACCAAGCTCATCATCGAAAACGACATGGTGCCGGCCTTCCGCGCCGGCGACTTCTCCGGCGGTATCAGCAAGGCCGTAGACGACATGATCATGGTGCTGGAAGGAAATCCGGAGGAGCTGGAGGCGCGCGGCGAGCGCAACCAGCAGGCGCCCTTCGAGTCCGGCGACCTGTTCTTCACCGTGTTCATCGGCATCTGGATAACCATTATGGTCGGCAGTCTTGCTGTCTCCATCTTGCCGCCGATCTTCGGCCAGAAGCTCGGTCCCGGCCGCTACCGCTGGCTCGGCATGACCTTCGAGCCAAGCCGGCGATCTTCCAGTGGCGGCTGGTCGTCGGGGACTTCCGGCGGCGGCTGGTCTTCGGGATCAAGCAGCGGTGGAGGCTTTTCCGGCGGCGGCGGTTCGTCCGGCGGCGGCGGCTCGTCGGGAAGCTGGTGATGGCATGACGATACCTAGCATCAGCCTGTCGAAACGCGACCGCCTCGCCTCGGCTGTCCTGATTGCCGCGGTCGTGCTGTTCTCCTGCGTCATGTCCTACGCGGCCGACCTGCCGGCGCTGACCGGCCGTGTCGTCGACAATGCCGGCATCATCGACGCGGCGACGAAGGCGAAGCTGACGCGGAAGCTTGCCGACTTCGAGACAAAAGGTTCCGACCAGATCGTCGTCGCGACGATCCCCAGCCTCGATGGCGAGGAGATCGAGCCCTACGCCAACCGCCTGTTCCGCTTCTGGAAACTTGGCCAGGCGGGCGAGAACAATGGCGTGCTCCTGCTGGTTGCCCCGAACGATCGCAAGATGCGCATCGAGGTCGGTTATGGGCTGGAAGGTACGCTGACCGACCTGCACACCAAGTTGATCATCGAAAACGACATGGTGCCGGCCTTCCGCGCTGGGGACTTCTCCGGCGGTATCAGCAAAGCCGTCGATGACATGGTCATGGTCCTGGAGGGCAATCCCGAAGAACTGGAAGCGCGAGGCAAGCGCAATCCCGCCGATGACGGCACGTCCATCGATCCGATCGTTGCCGTGTTCCTGATCCTGTGGGCGACGATGTTTTTCGGCGGGCTGGCGATGGCGTTCCTGCCGCCGATGTTCGGCACGAAGCTGTCGCCGGGCGTGTACAGATGGCTGGGCATGACGTTTCGTTACCGCCGTGGGCCGAGCGGGTACTCGGGCAGCAGTGGCTGGACAACGGGTTCGTCTTCGGGCGGCTGGTCGTCGGGGAGCTCCGGTGGTGGTTGGTCTTCTGGGTCAAGCGGCGGTGGCGGGTTTTCCGGTGGCGGCGGCTCATCGGGTGGTGGCGGTTCTTCAGGAAGCTGGTGAGACATATCATGGCAACACGACCAATCAGCCCGCAGGATCATGAGCGCATCGCAACCGCGATCCGCGGCGCCGAGGAGGAAACCGACGGCGAGATCTACTGCGTCGTGGCCCATGCCAGCGACGGCTATTTCTTCCCGGCCGCCTTCATGGCGACCGTGTGCATGCTGATCGTCAGCCTGGCGGTCGGCTACGGTCTGGAGGCCTGGTGGCTGTCGATCCGGCTGCCGCATTTCGTACTCGCCCAGCTCCTGGCGCTTGCCTGCGTGCTGGCCTTGTTGTGGGCGCTGCCCGGCCTGCGCATCCATCTGGTGCCGAGGCGGCTGCGCTACCAGGCGGCGCACGCCAACGCGGTCAAGCAGTTCCTTGCCCGCAACGTCCACCGCACCACGGCGCGCACCGGCGTGCTGGTCTTCGTCTCGATCGCTGAACGCTATGCCGAAGTGGTTGCCGATTCGGGCATCGACGCCAAGGTCGGCCAGCATGTCTGGGACGGTGTCGTGCGCGACCTTACCGCGCATGCCGGCGACGACCGGCTTGCCGACGGCTTCGTCAAGGCGATCGAGCAGGTGGGTGCGGTGCTGGCCGAGCATTTCCCGGTCACAGTGGGCGACAGCAACGAACTCGACGACCATTTGGTCGAAATCTGAGTCCTTCCAGTGAAGCTTCGAGGGCCCTGTCTTAGGTGGTGACCGCCTGTGAGAAAGCAGCCGGCGGGCCGCCGGGACTCTTGCAATCGGGCGATGCGGGTTTATGGTTAACAAATCATGAATACGCTGACGATCGACATCCGGAAAGCCGACCCGCGCGATGCCAGTGCCATCGCCGAGGTGCATCTGGAGGCCTGGCGCGGCGCCTATTCCGGCATCATTCCGCACCGCACCCTGACATCGATGATCAACCGTCGAGGCGCCGACTGGTGGGCGAATGCGATTCGCCGCGCCGCCACCGTCCTGGTCGTCGAGATCGGCGGCAAGATCGCCGGCTATGCGACGATCGGCAAGAACCGCGCCCGCGAATTGCGCCAGCAAGGCGAAATCTACGAATTGTACCTGCGCCCGGAATATCAGGGCATCGGGCTCGGCAGCCGCCTGTTCGCGGCAGCCAGGGCGCGTCTGGCCGATCACGGGTTGAAAGGCATGGTGGTGTGGGCGCTGGAGGACAACCAGAACGCGCTTGCCTTCTATGCCGGCGCCGGCGGCCGCGACGTTGCGGAAGGCGTCGAGATATTCGAGCAGAAGGCGCTCAAGAAGGTCGCTTTCGTCTGGGAATGACAGCCCGGCTTTTCGGCCGCCCGCCTCTTCCGATCGCACCCAGCACCATTCGCCGCATTGCACCATGGCGCGCCGCCCGCTATCGATCGTCCATCGAGAGAGGGATTTAAGCCATGCGCATCGAAGCCATAGCCAGCGGAAAGAACCCGCCTGAGGACGTCAACGTCATCATCGAGGTGCCGATCGGCGGCGAGCCGATCAAGTATGAGATGGACAAGGAAGCCGGCACGCTGTTCGTCGACCGCTTCCTGCACACCTCGATGCGCTACCCCGGCAATTACGGCTTCGTGCCGCACACGCTGTCGGGCGACGGCGATCCGATCGACGTGCTGGTCTGCAACACGCGCGCCCTGGTGCCGGGCTGCGTCATCAACGTCAGGCCTATCGGCGTGCTGATCATGGAAGACAATGCCGGCCAGGATGAGAAGATCATCGCCGTGCCGTCGCCGAAACTGACGCTGCGCTACGAGAACGTTACCGAATACACCCAGCTGCCCGACATCACGCGCCAGCAGGTGCAGCACTTCTTCGAGCACTACAAGGATCTCGAGCCCGGCAAATGGGTCAAGATCGAAGGCTGGCACGATTCCAAATATGCCAAGAAGATGATCGTCGACGCGATCGAGCGGGCCAAGGCGAGCAAGTAGCTGGGCTTAGGCTCTGCGGAGCATCAACCTCGCAGGGCCTAGGCCTCGCGAGGCCCCGCGACTTCGTCATACCAGGGCGGAGCAGCCGCGAAGCGGCGTCGCGGAGACCCTGGTATCCATGCCGTGACGCTCGGTGACGTGAGCGGCGGGACAAAATTCTGCGCCGCTGCGGCGGTGTTGATGTCGCGGCATGGACCCTCGGGTCTGCGCTGCGTCGCTACGCTCCTTGCTGCGCCGTGGATGACGAAGTCAAAGGCGTTCGGTCAATCCCAACGTGTGCGACCTGCATGTGGCAGAAGTTCCGTGCTAAGCAACTGATCTAGTTATCCACCCGGCCGAAAGCCGGCACGTTGCCGATGACAGTGCGCCTGTCCTTGCCACAGGCGAAGGTCCGTGCCTTGCCGTCGGCAAGCTTGCGCGCCTGATCGTTGGCGGTGGGATTGCCCGTGGCCAGCACCAGGCCGACGGTGCAGCCGTCGCGGGCGTCCATCTGGCCGACCTTGGCGACGAGCAGCACCTCGGTCGGCTTTTTCTCGTCCTCGGGATTGCTGATCGAGCGGCGATGGATGGCGGCATAGGGCACTGCCGTGTCGCCCTTGGTTTCGATGCGCCATTCGATCTTGGCTCCGGACGAATTGAAGCCGGAAAAGCTTTCCCAGACCGTCGTCATGTCGCCGCCGGGCGGAAAGCCGTAGAACAGCGATTCACGCGCGTCGTCATAGGCGATCAGTACGGGATAGCCGCGATAGCCCGAACAGGCAAGTTCGGCCCAGTCGCCGTCGCCTTCTTCTGCCTGCGCGTAGGTCACGCAGTCCGTTTTCGAATCCAGATCGGTGTAGGCGCTGGAAATGCCGTCGGCTTGCGCCGCCTGACCGAGACCGACCAGAACAAGCGGGATCAGAATGGCACGCATGGCGGTCAATCTCCGTTGCAAGCCGCTGCAGCGTAGCGTCAAACGCTATTTCTTCAAGCTCGCTTCAATCAGCAGGTCGGCATTGCGGGCAACCGCCTGGGCCGGGCCGCCGAGCCCGAACAGCTGGCCGCTGATATAGGCGCCCTCGATCAGCAGCAGCAGGCCGTCGCCGAGCGTGTCAGGGTCTTGCGCGCCCATCGCGGCCGCCATGGCGCGCAGCCGGCGGCGCAGTTCCTGCTTGTTGGCCTCGCTGACCACGCGGGCCGGATGGCTGTGGTCGGGATATTCGACCGCCGCATTGGTCATGCCGCAGCCGCGATAATCCGCCACTTGCGTGCGCTTGCCGATGCGGGTCAGAAAAGCCTTGATCTGTGCGCGCGGCTCGCCGGGATGAGCGGCGACCGCCTCGTCGAAACGCTCCCAATATTCAAGATCGTACTGCCTGAGATAGGAGGCGGCCAGTTCATCCTTGGACGGAAAGCTGCGATAGAGGCTGGGCTTGGTGACGCCGGCACGTTTGACGATCTCGTCGACGCCTATCGCCCTGATGCCGCGCCGGTAGAACAGGTCATAGGCCACATCGAGGATCTTCTTGGCTGCTTTCGGCGGCGCCGACGCATGACCGTCGCTGATGGTCAGATCAATATTTTTGTCCGTTGGCATCGTGTGGCTCGATTGACAATGTTACCGATCGGTACGTATACATACTCCACCTGCAACGTACCGGTCAGTAACATGATAGCTCAATCCCGCCCATTTGGCCAGCGCTACGCTTTCGTCGTGGTCGGCGTCATCTTCCTTAGCCTGCTGGTCGCGGCCGGTCTGCGGTCCGCTCCCTCTGTCATGATGCTGCCGCTGGAGACCAGTTTCGGCTGGCGGCGCGACATCATCTCGCTGGCCGCAGGTGTCGGCATCCTGCTTTACGGCCTGACGGGGCCATTTGCCGCGGCCCTGATGGAGCGCATCGGGCTGCGCCGCACATTGCTGGCCTCGCTGGTGGTGATGTCGGGCTCCACGGCGCTCAGCTTGCTGATGACCAAGCCGTGGCATTTGTTCATCACTTGGGGCGTGTTCTCGGGCATTGGTTCCGGCGCTGTCGCCAGCGTGCTCGGCGCGACCATCGTCAACCGCTGGTTCAAGACCAATCGCGGCCTTGTCATGGGATTGATGTCGGCTTCCAGCGCCTCGGGCATGCTGGTGTTCCTGCCGCTGATCGCCGCTCTGGCGCAGTCGGGCGGCTGGCAGCCGGTTGTCATCGCGGTCGCGATCGCGACCGCTGCCCTGATACCGCTGGTCTGGCTGCTGGTGCCGGAGCGGCCGGCATCGATCGGCATGGTGCGCTACGGCGCCGAGGCTGACGACGTGCCGCCCACTCCGCCTGCGTCACAGGGCAATTTTCTTGCGCATACGTTCTCGACGCTGCGCCGTGCCGCCGGCACGCGGGTGTTCTGGTATCTGTTCGCCACCTTCTTCGTCTGCGGCTTCACCACCAACGGGCTGGTCGGCACGCATCTTATCGCGTTCTGCGGCGACATGGGCATCGGCGAAGTGCAGGCCGCCGGTCTGCTGTCGATGATGGGCATTTTCGACCTGATCGGCACGACGTTGTCGGGCTGGCTCACCGACCGCTTCGATCCGCGTAAGCTGCTCGGCGTCTATTATGGCATTCGTGGCCTGTCGCTGATCTATCTGCCCTATTCCGGCTTCTCGGCGACCAGCTTGATCATCTTCGCTGTGCTCTATGGTCTCGACTGGATCGCCACCGTGCCGCCGACGCTGCGGCTCGCCAACGAGGCGTTCGGCGACCGCAGCGGGCCGATCGTGTTCGGCTGGATCGTCGCCGGACACCAGATCGGTGCGGCGACAGCCGCCGCCTTCGGCGGCACCATGCGCGAGTTGCAGGGCAATTACGAACTGGCGTTCCTGATCGCCGGCATGACTGCGATTGCCGCCGCCTGTATCTCGCTGCTGATCAACACCAGCAAGCCGGCCTTCGAGCCGGAGCCGCAGGCGGCGTAGGGCTGTCGATCTCCCCCCTTGCGGGCAGGGCTATCGCATATGGATTTTTGCGAAGAAGAACCCCACCCTAACCCTCCCCACAAGGGGGAGGGAACGCTGCCGCGTGCCTTTAATTCTTGTTGGCGCCGAAAAGACAGGCGATTCTCCTGGGTCAGCGCCAACGGAAGTCTCCCTCCCCCTTTTGGGGAGGGGTTAGGGGTGGGGGTCCGTGCCGGGCAGACATCTCAGGAATTCCATATGCGATAGCCCTGCCCTCAAGGGGGAGATGTCGCCGAAGGCGACAGAGGGGGTCGTCTCACGTGGAACGCCGACTTCCTGCGTCTGCGACAAAGGGCCGAGCCCGGTCGGACCGACCCCCTCTGGCCTGCCGGCCATCTCCCCCTCGAGGGGGAGATCACCCTGTTGATCGTCAGAAAAACTTCATCATTTCGAGATGTCCCTGAAACATTGACGCTGGATTTTGGTGGCACCGTTCAAGCCATCCAGGAGACAGCCGTGAACAAGCTTTCGATGACCCGCCGCGCTTTCGTCACTTCCGCCGGCGCCGTTGGCCTGGCCGGCGTTTCCAGCCTGGCGCTGCCCTACTATTCGCGCGCCAATCAGCGGCCTTCCTTCACCCATGGCGTCCAGTCCGGCGATGTCGACGCAACCAGCGGCATGGTGTGGACGCGCACCGATCGCCCGTCGCGCGTCATGTTCGAAGTGTCGTCAACGGAGAATTTCGCCAATGCGACACGCCTGGCGCCGCTCGATACGTCGCCGGCCAGCGATTACACGGTCAAGCGGCTGCTCACCGACCTCGCTTCCGATCAGGATATCTTCTACCGCATGACATCGGCCGATCTCGCCGACATCAACGCCGTTTCGGAGCCGATCACCGGCCGTTTCAGGACGGCGCCAGCCTCGAAGCGCGACATCCGCTTTGCCTGGTCCGGCGACACCGCCGGCCAGGGCTGGGGCATCGACGAGACCGGCATGAAGACTTACGCCACGATCGGCAAGCACACGCCCGACTTCTTCCTGCATTCGGGCGACACCATCTATGCCGACGGCGCCATGAAGGACGAGGTCGACCTGCCCGGCGGCGGCAAGTGGAAGAACGTCGTGCTGATCGACGGCAAGCGCAAAGTCGCCGAGACGCTGGATGAATACCGGGACCAGTGGAAATACAACATGATGGACAGGAACGTGCTCGGCCTGAGCGCCATCTGCCCGACTTTCTACCAGTGGGACGACCATGAAGTGCTGAACAACTGGTCGGATTCCAAGGATCTCAGCGCCGACAACCGCTACACGGAAAAATCCATCCACGTGCTGGCGGCCCGCGCGGCGCGGGCTTTCCACGAGATGACGACGATCCGCTACGAACCTTCCGAGCCCGGCCGCGTCTATCGCAAGATCGCTTATGGGCCGCTGCTCGACGTGTTCTTCCTCGACATGCGCTCCTATCGCGGCCCCAATGGTCCCGACATGCAGGATGAGATGACGCCGCAATCGCGCATGCTCGGCGAACAGCAGACGAAATGGCTGAAGCGCGAACTGGCGAATTCGAAGGCGACCTGGAAAATCATCGCCGCCGACATGCCGCTCGGCCTCATCGTGTGGGACGACGGCGCCAAGAAGGTCGGCGCCGAGGCGGTCAGCAATGGCGACAATGGCTTGCCAAAAGGGCGCGAGCTCGAGATCGCCGACCTGCTGCGCTTCATAAAGAATGCCGGCATCAGCAACACCGTCTGGCTCACCGCCGACGTGCATTACACGGCCGCGCATTATTACAACCCGGACAAGGCGCAGTTCCAGGAGTTCAATCCGTTCTGGGAATTCGTCTCAGGTCCGATCCATGCCGGCACGTTCGGTCCCAACGATTTCGACATGACGTTCGGTCCGGAGCTGAAGTTCATCAAGGCGCCGACCGCCGAACAGGGACAGAACCTGCCGCCCTCGGCCGGTCTGCAATTCTTCGGGCTGGTCGATATCTCAGGCGCCAGCGAGCAGATGACGGTGCGGCTGATGGATCGCGACGACAACGAACTCTACAAGGTGACGCTCGACCCGGTCCGCTCGGCATAAGCGCGCTTTCCCCTCCCCCTTGTGGGGAGGGTCGGCGCGGCGGCTTCGCAAAGCGAAGCTGGCAAGACGGGGCGGGAAGCGCCGACTAGTCCGGGTAGCAGACCATGGGGATATTCGGCCAGATGGCGCTGTCGCAGTTGGCGGTGTCCTGCCGCTGCTTGAAAGCGGCGCTGACCGGGCCGGTCACCATCGGGTCGACGCCGTCTGGTGCGTCGGCGAAAATCTGCTCGGCCGACTGTGCCTCCGACGGCAAGGCAGGCCGTGATTCCTTCATCGTCGCCGCCGACTGCGCGGCGTTGGCGGCCAGCAGGACGGCGAAGGCAACGGACGCGATGAGCGGCCAAAATCGGTTGAGTTTATCGGTCATGACGTTCGAACTGTCTGGGCCCCGAAGGGTTCCCGCCTTGGTTAACAAAATCATCTCACACGCAGATGCTTAAGATTTGATGAGTATTTGGTGACGCGCCTCCTCTTTCGCAACTGCGAAAAACCCTGTATGAGCCGCGCAACCGAAAGAGGCAGCGCCTTTGGCCTGCTGCCTGCAACGCTTCCGAGACCAGAACATGAAAATCCGTAATATCGCGATCATCGCGCACGTCGACCATGGAAAGACCACCCTGGTCGACCAGCTTTTGAAGCAGTCCGGCTCCTTCCGAGATAATCAGCGCGTCGCCGAGCGCGCCATGGATTCCAACGACCTCGAAAAGGAACGCGGCATCACCATCCTGGCCAAGGCGACTTCGGTCGACTGGAAGGATACCCGCATCAACATCGTCGACACCCCCGGCCACGCCGATTTTGGCGGCGAGGTCGAACGCATCCTGTCGATGGTGGACTCAGCCATCGTGCTGGTCGATGCCGCCGAAGGGCCGATGCCGCAGACCAAGTTCGTCGTCGGCAAGGCGCTCAAGGTCGGCCTGAAGCCGATCGTCGTCATCAACAAGATCGACCGTCCGGACGCCCGTCATGTCGAGGTGGTCAACGAGGTGTTCGACCTTTTCGCCGCGCTCGACGCCACCGACGAGCAGCTCGACTTCCCGATTCTGTACGGTTCAGGCCGCGATGGCTGGGTTTCGGAAAATCCGGAAGGACCGAAAGACCAGCAGCTGGCGCCGCTGTTCGACCTCGTCATCAAGCATGTGCCGGAGCCGACCGTTCATCCCGGCCCGTTCCGCATGATCGGTACCATCCTGGAAGCCAATCCGTTCCTCGGCCGCATCATCACCGGCCGCATCGAGAGCGGCACGCTGAAGGCCAACCAGCCGGTCAAGGTGCTGCACCATGACGGCACCCAGATCGAAACCGGCCGTATTTCGAAGATACTGGCCTTCCGCGGCCTTGAGCGCCAGCCGATCGAAGAAGCGCAGGCGGGCGACATCGTCGCCATTGCCGGCCTGTCGAAGGGCACCGTCGCCGACACGTTCTGCGACCTGAGCGTGAGCGAACCGCTGCATGCGCAGCCGATCGATCCGCCGACCGTGACCATGTCGTTCCTGGTCAACGACAGTCCGCTGGCCGGCACCGAAGGCGACAAGGTGACCAGCCGCGTCATCCGCGACCGCCTGCTGCGCGAAGCCGAAGGCAATGTCGCGCTGAAGATCGAGGAATCGCCCGACAAGGATTCGTTCTTCGTCTCCGGCCGCGGCGAATTGCAGCTGGCCGTGCTGATCGAGACGATGCGCCGCGAGGGCTTTGAAATCGCCGTGTCGCGTCCGCGCGTCGTCATGCAGAAGGGCGAGAACGGCGAATTGCTGGAGCCGGTCGAAGAAGTCGTCATCGACGTCGATGAGGAGCATGCCGGCGTCGTCGTGCAGAAGATGTCCGAGCGCAAGGCCGAGATGGTCGAACTGCGCCCATCCGGCGGTAACCGTCAGCGCATCGTCTTCCACGCGCCGACCCGTGGCCTGATCGGCTACCAGTCGGAGCTGTTGACCGACACACGCGGCACCGCCGTGATGAACCGGCTTTTCCATGCCTATGAGCCCTACAAGGGCGAGCTGCCGGGCCGCACCAATGGCGTGCTGATTTCCAACGAACAGGGCGAATCGGTCGCCTACGCCATGTGGAACCTGGAAGATCGCGGCCCGATGGTCATCGATCCGGGCGTCAAGGTGTATCAGGGCATGATCATCGGCATCCATAGCCGCGACAATGATCTTGAAGTGAACGTGCTCAAGGGCAAGAAGCTGACCAACATCCGTGCCGCCGGCAAGGACGAAGCGGTCAAGCTGACCCCGCCGATCCGCATGACGCTGGAGAAGGCTCTGGCCTGGATCCAGGACGACGAGCTGGTCGAGGTGACGCCGAAGACGATCCGTCTGCGCAAGCTCTATCTCGATCCGAACGAGCGCAAGCGCTTCGAGAAGTCGGCCAAGGCGGTCGGCGCGGCGTAAGCTCTCTACATTTTCCAACAATCGAGAGGGGCGGAGCAACCAGTGTTCCGCCCCTTCTTCGTTCACTCACCGGCAGCCGCGATGATGGCCTGCCGATCGGTCTCGCCGGCCAGATCGATGCGGATCGCGATTCCCGCGCGGGCCGGCTTGCGCAGGGCCTTTGCTCCATCCGGGTCAACGATGAGCAGCCGCTTCTCCTCCAGTGCCTGAAGCCGTGATCGCGAGATGCCAAGTTCGCCGGCGAGCAGCCGGTCGAGTCGCAGCGATGTCGGCATTTCGAGCCCAAGCTGGATTTCCAACACGGTCGCGGCTTCCCTGGTGTCGCCGAGCCTGCGCTTGTGAACGCTGACATCGGAGAACTCCTCGACGCGCCCGATCCGGTTGCGCAACGCGATTACATCGAAGGCATGACGATGAGCGAGTGCAGGATCGTTGCTTTCGAGTGCCGCCAGCAGCGCCGGGTCGATGTCGCGGCGGTTGCAGCGCTCGAAAATGCCGAAATTCCAGGAGTTGTCGCAGTCGATGCAGCGATAGATCAGCCACACGTCGATGCGTTTGCCATTGGCGTTGACGCGGAATTTCCCGCTGCTGCAATAGGCCTTCACAGTGCCGCAGCGATTGCAGTTGATGAGCGGCCGAGGTGGGGTTTTGGGTGCGATCGTCCAATGGATACGCAGTGGTCCAGACATGCCGATAAGCCCTTCCCGTCGGGAAGTTCATCAGGCCGGCGATGTCGAGATGCCCATGCGGGCACGGCGTGGCGAGAAGCTGCGGTTTTTGGAAATCGGGTGTCACGGGCAAAAGCCGCGCGACGCGGTTCAGCAGTGCCAAACCGGTCTCGAACCGCCGCCCAGAAGAACACATGGAAAACGAAAACAGACACCGCGAACGCGGTGTCATGCTTGTGTCGGGGGAGTTGGCGAGACCGGCGGTTACGTAGGCAAAGTGAAGCTCGAAATTGTTTCGCGGCGGCCTTTCTAGCCGCGAGATGCTGGACCGACAAGGGTCTTTTGTCGGTGCTACCGCAGCCGAGCCACTTGCGCTAATATCCGAAATCGAAGGTTTTCAACCAGAGACCCGGTTATGCACCTCACCTCGCTGCTCATCTTCGCCGCCGCTCTGTTCGTTGCCGCGGGCTCGCCCGGGCCATCGATCGCGGCGCTTGTCGCCCGCGTCATCTCGAAAGGATTTCGCGACGTGTTCCCGTTCCTGCTCGCCATGTGGATCGGCGAGGGCATCTGGCTGTCGCTGGCGGTGTTCGGCCTGGCTGTCGTGGCGCAGACCTTCCATTTCGCCTTCGTCGTGGTGAAATGGGTCGGCGTTGCCTATCTCGCTTATCTCGCCTGGAAGATGTGGACCGCCCCTGTCGACGCGAAAGAGGGCGAGATGCCGCGCGAGGATTCTCCGGCAAAGCTGTTCTTTGCCGGCATGGCGGTGACGCTCGGCAATCCCAAGATCATGATGTTCTACCTGGCGCTGCTGCCGACCATCATCGACGTCGCTTCGGTCAGCATTGTCGGCTGGGTCGAGCTGACGGCGACCATGGCCGTGGTGCTGGTCGCCATCGATCTCGCCTGGGTGCTCGCTGCATCACAGGCGCGCAAGCTTTTGAAAAGCAAGCGCGCCATGAAGATCGCCAACCGTGTCAGCGCGACGACGATGGCCGGCGCGGCGGCCGCGATCGCGGCGCGGTCCTAACCCGTCACATCATTTCAATGATCGGCGCGATTTCGACGCTGAAACCCGGATCCATCAGGATCGGGCAATCCTTGGCCTTGGCGACGGCTTCGTCGATGTCTTTCGCTTCGACGATCGTGTAGCCCGCGGTCGGATTGCTGCCGCCATTGTTCTCGACCTTGCCGCCGGGCAGCACCATCTTCGACATGCCGACCGGATTGCCGCCGTCGACCACGGCCGAGCCGAGCTTGCCGTACCAGCCGTTCCAGGCGTCCATTGCGGCTTTCCGCTCGGCCTCGTCGGTCGGCATCTTGCCCGAGCCATGATAGACGTAGAGATACTTCGCCATGTTCTCCTCCCTTGGTGAGCGGCATCGAACCGGCATGCGGTCATGCCGCCTGCCGATCATCGGACCAAACCGGCAAACAAGCAACGAGAATGCGAAACTGCTAATATAACGCTCGACCTGGCCCAGCTGCCGCGCCTCACCGTGCCATGGCGTGGTATTCGTCGTTCGGCCGCATATCGATTGCCGCAGCCACCCGGTTCGACATGTTGAAGAAGGCTGATGTCGAGGCGATGTCCCAGATGTCACGGTCGGTGAAGCCGGCCTTGCGAAGGGTGGCCCGATCGGCCTCGACGATCTTAGCCGGTTCTTCCGTCAGCTTGACGGCGAATTCGAGCATTGCGGTCTGCTTGGGCGAAAGATCGGCGGCGCGGGAATTCATCACCATCATTTCGCCGAGCGCCGGGTCGCCGGACAGCTGACGTACCGCCGCGCCATGCGCGGTCAGGCAATAGTAGCAATGATTGATCGAGGAGACGACGACCGCGATCATCTCGCGCTCCAGCTTCGAGAGGCCGGAATCACCCAGCATCAAATCGTTGTACATGTCGGTGAAAGCGCGCAGCTTCTTGTCGTCGAAGGCGTAGGCCTTGAGCACGTTGGGGACGAGGCCGAGCTTCTCCTCGCATTTGGCGAAATAGGCTTTTGTCGCGTCGCTCAGCTCTGCCTGGCCAAGGTCAAGCGCGGTGATTTTGCCGGTCATGGGTCATTTCTCCTCGTTGCGCGGCATCTTGTCGCCAAATTCCGATAATTCTTGGCAAGCCGTCAAACCTTTGTCGCCAAACAGCGGTCATCTGCTACCATAGTCGTAAAAGCATTGACGGGAGGGAATTGCGTCATGGCCAGCGTGAAATCCGCGAGCAAGCCGAAGAAAAAAGCCACGGCAGCGATTAGAGCGGAGGAAATGCCAGCCAGGCTTGCGGACTATCTGCTCGCCCGCGCGCCGGCTGAAGACATTGCTCCCTACGATGTGGCCGACCTGGAACGTGCCGCCGATCTCGCCGGCCAGGCAGTCGCCACTCACAGGAAAGGCGAGTGCGTCGTCGCCGTCGATGCCGATTCGGGCGTTGTGCGAGACGGCCGCCCGATGACGGTTGTCACAGTCGTCAACGACAACATGCCGTTCCTGTTCGATTCCATCCTCGGCGAGATCACCGAGACATCGGGCGAACCGACCCTGGTCACTCATCCGGTTATCGTGGTGCGCCACGGCAAGGGCGGCGTGGAAGAAATCCTCGGCGACGGCAATTTCGCCAAGGACGATGGCAGCCACGACCGGCTGAGCGTCATCCATGTCCACATCCCGCGGCTGACATCCGAGCAGGCGAGCGGATTGAGCGAGCGGCTGCGCAAGATCCTTGGCCAGGTTCATGCCGCCGTTCACGACTGGAGGCCGATGCTGGCCCGCCTCGATCAGGCGATCTCGGAATTCCGCTATACGGCCGTGCCGCTCGACAAGAAGAGCGTTGCCGAGGCCCTCGCCTTCCTGGAGTGGCTGCGCGACGACAATTTCACCTTCCTTGGCATGCGCGAGTTCAAATACACCGGCGGCGAGGAAAGCGGCACGCTGGAGCGCGCTGAAAAGCCTGGCCTCGGCATCCTGTCCGACCCCGACGTGCTGGTGCTCAGGCGCGGCACCGAAGCGGTGACGACGACGCCGGAGATCCGCGCCTTCCTGCATGGGCCGGAGCCCTTGATCGTCACCAAGGCCAATGCCAAGTCTTCCGTGCACCGCCGCATCTATCTCGACTATATCGGCGTCAAGACCTACACCGCCAAGGGCACACTCGCGGGCGAATTGCGCATCGTCGGCCTGTTCACCTCGACCGCCTACACGCGCTCGGTGATGAAGATCCCGTATCTCAGGTCCAAGGCCGAAACCATCATCGCCAAGTCCGGCTTCGACCGGCACGATCACTCCGGCAAGGCGCTGATCAATGTTCTGGAAAGCTATCCGCGCGACGAATTGTTCCAGGTGCCGGTGCCGGTGCTGAGGAAGCACGCCGCAGCCATTCTTGGCCTGGTCGAGCGGCCGCGCGTGCGGGCGCTGGTACGCGCCGACCAGTTCGACCGTTTCGTCTCGATCCTCGTCTTCGTGCCGCGCGACCGTTACGACAGCGTCGTGCGCGAGAAGATCGGCTCGTATCTGAAAACCGTATTCGAAGGCCGGCTGTCGGCCTATTACCCGGCCTTCCCCGAGGGCGGGCTGGCGCGCGTGCACTTCATCATCGGCCGCTCCGGCGGCAAGACGCCGAAGGTCGAACAAGCGACGATTGAGGCGGCGATCCGCGACATCGTGCGTACCTGGGAGGACGCCCTTTCCGATGCGGCCGAGGCCAGTGGCGGCGACCAGGCTTTGAAGGCGATCGCCGCGCGGCTGCCGGAAAGCTACCGCGATTCGTTTAGCGCGGCGGTGGCGCTGGCCGATGCTCGGCGCATTGCCAAAATCAGCGCCGATAATCCGATCGCCATCGACTATTATCGCCACGCCGAGCAGAAGCCGCACCAGGCGGCGCTGAAGATCTATCACCACGGCAGTCCCGTGGCGCTGTCGCGCCGGGTGCCGGTGCTGGAAAACATCGGCTTCCGCGTCATCAGCGAACGCACCTTCGAGGTCGGCGATGACCAGTCCAGCTTGGTCTTCATTCATGACATGGAACTGGAGAACAGCTACGGCAAGCCGATCGACCTGACCGATGGCGGCGCGCTGTTCGAGGACGCATTCCTCTCCGTCTGGCGCGGCGACGTCGACAATGACGGCTATAACGGCCTCGCCCAGACCGCCGGCCTGTGGTCTGGCGAGATCACCATCCTGCGCGCCTATGGCCGCTATCTGCAACAGGTGGGCATTCCGCAAAGCCAGGATTTCATCGCCGCTGCGCTCAACCGCTATCCCGACATCGCGCGCGGCCTGCATGCGCTGTTCATCGCCCGGCTTGGCCCAACGGCCGAGACAGAAGGCGTGGTGGCGGCAAAGCACCTCAAGGCCAAGATCAAGGATGCGCTGGAAGACGTTCCCAACATCGACGACGACACCATCATTCGGCGCTATCTCAATCTGATCGAAGCCTCGCTGCGCACCAATCATTTCGTTGCCGATACGAAAGAAAAGGGCCAGTCGCTGGCGATCAAGCTCGATTCGCACGCGGTCGAGGGCTTGCCGGCGCCGCGACCGTGGCGGGAGATCTTCGTCTACGGTTCCGAGGTCGAAGGTCTGCATCTGCGCTTCGGTCCGGTGGCGCGCGGCGGTCTGCGCTGGTCGGACCGCGCCCAGGACTATCGCACCGAGGTGCTTGGCCTGGTCAAGGCACAGCAGGTCAAGAATGCCGTCATCGTGCCGGTCGGCGCCAAGGGCGGCTTCTATCCCAAGAAGCTGCCGATGAGCGCCGGCCGCGACGCCATCTTTGCGGCCGGCACCTCGGCCTACAAGAACTTCGTCTCCAGCCTGCTGTCGATCACCGACAATATCGGCCTCGACGGTGTCATCCCGCCGGCCGGCGTCATCAGACGCGACCCGGACGATCCGTATTTCGTCGTTGCCGCCGACAAGGGCACGGCGACCTTCTCCGACACCGCCAACGCGATCTCGGAGAAGCACGGCTTCTGGCTCGACGACGCCTTCGCCAGCGGCGGCTCGGCCGGCTACGACCACAAGAAGATGGGCATCACCGCCAAGGGCGCCTGGGAAGCGGTCAAGCGGCATTTCCGCGAGATCAACCGCGATATCCAGACCTCGTCCTTCACCGTCGTCGGGGTCGGCGACATGTCGGGCGACGTGTTCGGCAACGGCATGCTTTTGTCGCCGAAAACCCGGCTGATCGCCGCCTTCGACCATCGCGACATCTTCATCGACCCCGATCCCGATATGGCAGCCTCGATGGCCGAGCGCGAGCGCATGTTCGCGCTGCCGCGTTCGAGCTGGCAGGACTATGACAAGACGAAACTGTCGGAAGGCGGCATCATCGTCTCGCGCAACCAGAAATCGATCACCTTGCCGGCGGCGGCGGCGGCGGCGATCGGCCTGACCAAGACCATTGCCACGCCGGTCGAGATCATGACCGCCATCCTCAAGGCCCCTGTCGATCTCCTGTGGTTCGGCGGCATCGGCACGTATTTGCGGGCATCGACCGAAACCAATGCCGAAGTCGGCGATCGCGCCAACGATGCCATTCGCATCACCGCGCTCGACGTGCGCGCCAAAGTGATCGGCGAGGGCGCCAATCTCGGCGTCACGCAGCGGGCGCGCATCGAGTTCGGCCTAAATGGCGGCCGCTGCAATTCCGACGCCATCGACAATTCGGGCGGCGTCAACTGTTCCGACGTCGAGGTCAACATCAAGATCGCGCTGGCGTCCGCCATGCGCAAGGGGTCGTTGACGCGCCCGGCACGCAACAAGCTGCTGGCCGAGATGACCGACGAGGTCGGCTCGCTGGTGCTGTCCAACAACTACCAGCAGACGCTGGCGCTTTCGATCGCCCGCAAGCGCGGCCTCGCCGACATCGCGCATCAGAGCCGTTTCATGACGGCGCTGGAGGCGCGTGGCCTGCTCGACCGCGCTGTGGAGACGCTGCCGTCGCCGTCAGCGCTCGCCGAGCGCGAAGCACGTGGCGAACCGCTGACCAGGGCCGAACTTGGCGTGCTGCTCGCCTATGCCAAGATCGTGCTGTTTTCCGACATCGTCGCCAGCGACGTGCCTGATGACGCGCATTTCGATCGCGACCTGATGGGCTACTTCCCGGACCGGATGGCGAAGAAATACGCCACTGAGATCCATGGCCACCGGCTGCGCCGCGAGATCATCACGCGCGTCGTCGCCAACGATCTGGTCAATCGCGGCGGCCCATCCTTCGTCAACCGGCTGCAGGAAGCCACGGGGCGCACCGCCGCCGATGTCGTGCGCACTTTCGCCGTGGTGCGCGACGGTTTTGCGCTGCCGGGGCTCTATCGCGAGATCGACGCGCTCGACAACCAGATCGACGGCCAGGTGCAGCTCGATCTCTATCAGATGGTTAGCCGGCTGATCTACGTGACCAGCGGCTGGTATCTGAAGAACGATGCCGGCACGGCACCGCTTGGCCAGCGCATCGCCGCGCTGCAGGACGCACGCAAGGCGCTGGAACCCAAGCTTGTTTCGCTGCTGCCGGCTTTCTCGCGCGAGCGCATCGAGGAGAAGCGGCACGGGCTGTTCAAGAGCGGCGCGCCGGAAGGGCTGGCCGGGCAACTGGCGCTCAGCGAGGTGGCGGAACTTATCCCCGACATCGCGCTGACGGCGCGCACCGCCGGCGCCGATATCGTCGCCGCGGCCAAGGCGTTCTTCGCCGTCAGCGATGCCTTCCGCATCCCGCGTGTCGAGGACGCCGCACGCTCGATCACGCCTTCGGACTACTATGATCAACTGGCGCTGTCGCGCGCCACCGACACGATCGGCGCGGCACGGCGCGGCATCGCGGTGGCGGCACTCACCGGCCACGCCAAGACGGCCGATCCGGTGGTTGCCTGGCTGGACGCCGGCGGCGAGCGGGTGGCGCGCATCCGCGAGCGGCTGCAGGCACTGACCGAGGGCGGCGACATCACCGTGTCGCGGCTGTCGGTGGCGTCGGGGCTGATGAGCGATCTGACGGGGATGTGAACCGCCGACGATCACCACACGCATCACCGGATGCGTGTGGCTCTTTTCGAATGCCATCCGCTTCGAAACCTGCGTTCAAAAAGCTCACCAGGAATGTTTGAGCGTGCCGACGATTTTCAGCCGGTCGCCGTAAAATTCGGTTCCGTAATAGCTGGTTGTCAAATACTTCCGGTCGAACAGGTTCGTTGCGTTCAGGGCCAACGTCACGTCCTTGGTCATCTTGTAGCTGATCGCCGCATCCACCAGTGCGTAGCCGCCAATCGAAGTCGTGTTCGCGTCATCCCCGTAGGTTTGCCCGATATAGCGCACGCCACCGCCGATGGTCAGGTCGCCACGCCGTCCTTCCTCGGGAAGCGTATAATCAACCCAGGCCGACGCCAGGTGGCGAGGAACACGCTGCGGCCGATTGCCGGCATTACCGCCAATGCCGTCTTCCAGGATCTCGGCATCCCAGTAGGAATAGGCAAGCGTCAGGTTCAGGTTTTCCGCGATGGCAGCCTTGCCCTCGAGTTCGATGCCGCGGACGCCGACCTTGCCGATCTGCTGCTGGACAACAGGCGTGACATAGGTTGGAACATTGGTTTGGGTAAGGTCGAAGACCGCGGCCGTGAACAGGCCGTCGAAGCCGTCGGGCTTGTACTTGATGCCTGCCTCATACTGCTTGCCCTCTTGAGGCTTCAGCGAACCCGAGACCGCATATCCGTTGGCGCTTGGCGCCACGAGCGGCTGGAAGCTTTCCGAATAGTTGGCGTAGACCGCGAGATTCGGGGTGAATTTGTAGGTCAGGCCGGCGCGCTTGGTGAAGGCGGATGCCGTGTCGTCGTCCTGCGTTCCCGAGTCGAGATAGTCCGCCGTCGTATGCACGCGGTCCCAGCGCCCGCCCAGGGTGACGATCCAGCGGTCGTCAAACGTCAATTGCTCCTGGGCATAGACACCGACCGCCTGTTGCTTGACCCGCCAGTTCACGTAGGGGCCGAGATTGATGCAGGACAGACCGCAATAGGTCGGATTGTTGATGTCGATGGGACCGGCGGTACCGAAGAGGATGTTTTCGCGGGTGTTGTCATTGGCGTAGTCGACGCCGACAAGCGTCTTGCTGTCGATCCCGTGCCAGCCCGTATCGTATTGCAACTGATTGTCGAAGGCATAGCGGTTGGACACGCCATCGACGGAAAATGCCGTGCGATCCGCCGTGGGGTCAAGCGACGCGCCGTAGACCTCGGCGTAGTCGAGGCTCAAATGCGTGTAGCGGGCATTGGAGCGGAAGGTGAGGTTCTCGTTGAACTCGTGCTCGAACTGGTAGCCGATATCGACCTGCTCCGTGTTGAAGCGGTTGAAATCCGGCTCGCCCAGGAATGTGCCGACGTCGATATTGCCGCCAGCCGGGGTGCCGCGTGCTCCTGTCCCGTCTCGCTTGTAATAGTCAGTCAGGATGGTGAGCGACGTTCCTTCCTCGGGCTTGATAGTCAACGCGGGCGCGATGTAAAGCCGATCGTCGTTGGAATAGTCCCATCCTTGATCGCCATCCTTGGCCAGCCCGGTGAGCCGATAGGTCCACACGCCATCGGGGTCGATCGGTCCGCCAAAATCAACGCCAACCTCCTTGGTACCGTCGCCATAGGACGTGTAAATCTCCCCCTGCTTCTGGTCCAGCGGCCGCTTGGTGATGGCATTGACCAGTCCGCCAGGGCCGTTGAGACCAAAAAGCGTCGATGTCGATCCCTTCAGGACCTCCACGCGCTGAAGTCCGTAAGGCTCGAGACGGCTGGCCGTGAACCAAGCGGGGATGCGCGCCGTGAGGCCATCGCGATAAGTACCGAGCGATGTCTGGTCGAAACCGCGGATACGAATATAGTCGTATCGGTCATCGTTGCCGAACTCGTCGGTGAGGACGCTGGATGTGTAGGCCACGGCCTGCTGGAGGCTTTCGACATGGCGTGCCTCCAGTTCCTTCTGGGTTACAACTGAAACCGAGGCGGGAACGTCGACGATGGGCGTATCGGTCTTGGTGCCGGTCGCCGTATCCTCGGCGACGATCGTTTGATCGGGCCCGACAACGCGGTCCGACTTGCCGGTAACGACGATCGTTTCCAGTTGAGTTGCATCGTCCGGCGAAACCTCCTGGGCCCGGCCGGCCCCCATCGCTCCAAAAGATGCCGCTATCAAGGCACTGCTCGCAATCAATCGCCTTGCCTGAGTGCGCAACAATGCCTGTCGACCAATCGTCATCTCTTATTCCTGTCAGACCAATATCGAGCCGTTCGACCGGTGACTTTCCGGCCCTACGCGAGCGCAATTAGTCAAACCGGATAAAAAGAGTCAACTTAATAATCAAGAAATTCGCGACGGCGGCAATCGCTGCGAAGCAGGGGGTGGAGGACGGTGCCGGACCTTCGGTCCGACTTCCCTCACGAGAAAAAATAAGGGCTTGGCCCGCGCCGCGGACGAAAGCCAATTGCTGGGTTTTCCAACAATGAACCCCGGGCAGGGGCAAGGGACGGCACCAAGCTTCGTTCATTGCATGAGCGCATGAAACATGCAGACATGGCGCCCGACACGGAACCGGTGCCGGGGGATCATCATGACGGTAGAGACAGTGCAGCGTGCGTCCGGGCGCGGCATCTGGGGATGGATGTTGTTCGACTGGGCGGCGCAGCCGTTCTTCACCGTCGTCACCACCTTCATCTTCGGGCCTTATTTCGTGTCGCGGATGGCGAGCGATCCGGAAACCGGGCAAGCGGCCTGGGGCTACGGCATTGCCGCGGCCGGCCTTGTCATTGCAGTGCTGTCGCCCATCCTCGGCTCGATCGCCGACCAGACCGGACCGCGCAAGCCTTGGATCGCATTCTTTGCCGCGGTCAAGATCACCTGCCTTTGCCTGCTTTGGTTCGCGGCCCCCGGTTCGAACCTTTTCCTGGTCGTGTTCTTCTTCTCCCTGGCGTCGGTCGCGGCGGAGTTTTCGACGGTGTTCAACGACTCGATGATGCCGCGCCTGGTGCCGAAGAGCGAGATCGGCAGGATCTCCAACATGGCCTGGGGCCTTGGCTATCTCGGCGGCATGATCGCGCTGATCTTCGTCGTCGCCTGCCTGGCCGGTTCGCCGGAGACCGGCAAGACGATCATCGGCATCGACCCGCTGTTCGGGCTCGACCCGAAGCTCGGCGAGGACGCGCGCGCAACCGGGCCTTTGTCAGCCGGCTGGTACTTCCTGTTCATCCTGCCGATGTTCTTTTTCACCCCCGACGCCATCAAGGGCCTGCCGATCGGTCCGGCTGTCCGAGAGGGGTTGGCGGAGCTGAAAGTGACATTGGGCGAGGTGCGTAAGCGCAGCGGTATCTTCCGCTTCCTGGTCGCCCGCATGATCTATCAGGACGGCGTCAACGCGTTGCTGGCGTTGGGCGGCACTTTCGCCGCTGCGATGTTCCACTGGTCGATCACCGAGATCGGTATTTTCGGCATCATTCTCAACGTCGTCGCCATCTTCGGCTGCCTGGTCGCAGCCCGTCTCGACACGGCGCTTGGCTCAAAAACCATCGTCATGATCTCGCTGGTCCTGCTCAGCATCGCCACGATCGGCATCGTCTCGACTGGGCCGGGCTATACGTTGTTCGGCCTCTGGATGATGCCTGGACCGGACAGCGGCGGCCTGTTCGGCACGGCAGCGGAAAAGGCCTACATCTTCTTCGGCCTGTTGATCGGCGTGGCTTTCGGGCCGGTGCAGGCGTCGTCGCGATCCTATATGGCGCGCAGCGTCACGGCGGCAGAATCCGGCCGCTATTTCGGCATTTATGCGCTGGCCGGGCGGGCGACCGGTTTCCTGGCGCCGTTCATGGTCGCGTCGGTCACCCTGGCCAGCGGCTCGGCGCGGCTCGGCATGGCGGTGATCGTGCTGTTCCTGGGCATCGGCATGGCGATCCTGGTCAAGACGCCCTATCCGGCGGACCGGCCAAGCGAATAGCTGCAGCGTTCTTCCATCTCCCGGGCGATTATATATTTAACAGACCTATTCCGCAGGGGTATTTTTTGGGAACGTTAGAGCCCCGTTCCGAGAATAAGTCATGTCCGCCCCGTCCCTACTTCCACGATGAAGCCGCCGCCTTCGAGGAAGCCTTTGACCGCGTCTTGAAGAAGGTGGTGAAGGCCACGCCGACGAAAGAAGACAAGCCAAAGAAATCTTAGTGACCGGTCACTGTCTCACGAGCAGGTTGAGTAATCGATTGCCAAAGGTCCACAAGTCGGTAGGCGGCTTCCAATGACGCGACTTTGGCAAGCACAGACAATCCAGCAGATGGTTGTCGATCGTCGTATTCGCAAATGAAGTATCCACGGTCGCTGGGGAAAAACTCGGCGCCGACTTCTAGGTACGTCTTCTTTGATATAGATGAGATGCACAGACTCCTATGTTCATCGATTCGAGTCGCAACGAAGAAGTCATCGTCCATGGCAAGCTCCCATATAAAATATCATGCCGAGCCTCGCATCTCAGCAAATGAATTAGCGCGATTTATGGTGAGTGGCGACACGGGCCGAATGGGAATTATTAAGCGCGCGAAAGAGAAGAGAGGCGCGGTAGCCCTTCGATACTCTGACGTGAGAGCGGCTATTGCCGCTTCTATGTGTGACCCTATCAAGGGGAAGCAGATTTTGGCTGCGGCCTTCGGCTCTTTTGAACAGAAGGCCTCCGATGCCTCATTGTCTGCATGGAGTCGGGAGGACGCATCCAAGTCGTTGGACGTTATGGAATCCTTCGGCAAAATGGTGAATTTGCTAAAGGGATTCGATTTCGTTCCGTCTCCGCCGAAACAACCAATGCTGGCTATTGGTGGTGTGGGCGTTTCGGTAAATTGCGATGTTCTCATTCACTGTCCAGTGAAAGGCGTTGAGTGCATTGGCGCTGCGCTTTTTCGTCTCACGAAGCCGGACGAGGACGAAACAGATAAGGCAAAATCGAAGCGGGACCAGATGGGACGCTTTGTTGCCACCCTTGTACTGATGCAAGTTGGTGCGAACCTTGCGGGCAATCGGCAGCCCTTATTCGATCTTTGTTGGTCGGTAGACGTGCAGACCGGGGAAATTCACAAGGCGCCGAAGAACACCAAGGCGATGATCGGCAACATGGAGAACGCTTGTCAGTTCATCGCCGCCATGTGGGATAAGGTTTGATTGGCCATTCCCCTACGGCTGGGTAGCGCTGTCGAATGATGCGAGCGCGGCACCGAAGGCTCGTATCGCATAAGCTGGATTTGCGAGGACCATAGCCTTAGCTACGTCTTCAAATGACATTTGGGAAATTTCCACACGCCACGTCGTACCTCGATAGAGGCCGCCTGTCGAAAAGGCGATATCAACCGTGCCGCCCTGATAGCCCCTTACAACGCCGTCAACAGACCCGGAGCCGACTCCAGAATAAGCGCCATTGCGGCGACATTTGATTACCATCCCCGGTCCCTCCGTGCGCAAGGTATGACCGCTTCCAAGTTTTCGAAAGTACCTTGGGTTATCCTTTTTTCGCGTCAGCCTTTTGGCCGGCAAACCGGCCTTCGTAGCCCTTTGTGGGGGTGCCAAGCGTCTGCTCAAAAATCAACTGGCAAATCTTCATTCCAATGCGCAACCGCACCGGAAGCTTGTTGTGATTCACCATCTCAAGTCTAATCTGACCGGCGAAGCCAGCATGTATGGTCGGGGCTGTCAGGTGGATGCCGATCCCCAATCTGGCCAGCGAACTCTTTCCTTCCACTCTCGCTGCAATCCGAGAATGAATTTTCAGCTCAACAACCTCACGAGTCCAAGCTAGGACCATCTGGCCAGGTTTAAATTCGTAGCCAGCTTCGGGATCAATCTTGATCGGGCTGGTTGTTTCGACCATCACCTCTTCGTGATTATAGCCCTTCTCCGAAGGGTCGATGCAAATACCTAAGCCTATCTTTGGGTCTTTAAAAACGGTAAGTAGGTCACCGAGCGTAAGGTCAAGACTGGTTGAGCTGTAATATGATAGATCGGGGACGGGCTCTATTCGTATCGCCTCTGTGCTGATTGCGATTTGAATCTCTCTGTCGGTAAGTATCATGGGGGGGGGGGGGGGGGGGGGGGGGGGGGGGGGGGGGGGGGGGGGGGGGGGGGGGGGGGGGGGGGGGGGGGGGGGGGGGGGGGG
>NZ_JAMYSG010000036.1:0-60476 GCF_040321815.1 Mesorhizobium sp. M0239 | reverse complement strand
ACGAACAGGATGGAAACGAATCTCCATCCTGTTCGATAGGTCTTACCAGATCCTCATCCAGCCCAACTTAAGTGAACTGCATTACGGCTTCGGCCGCCTTTTTTCGTTTCCGGGGGCTGGCTGGCGGAAAAGTCGGCGGTTGACTCGATTTACATCGTGTACTAAACAATCGTGCACGATTTAAATGGGGAAATGAAATGCCTGCATTGTATTCTACCCAAGCCCGCGCCGTCGGCGGCCGCGCCGGCCATGTCCAGAGCGATGATGGCTTGCTCAGCCTCGATCTTGCCATGCCCAAGGAGCTTGGCGGCAAAGGTGGCGCCACCAATCCCGAACAGCTTTTCGCCGCCGGCTATGCCGCCTGCTTCGAAAGCGCCATGCGCTTCATCGCCGGCAAGCAGAAACTGCCGCTGCAGGATGCCTCGGTGACGGCAAATGTCAGCCTGCACAGCAATGCGCAGGGCGGATTTGTGCTCGGCGTTTCGCTGGCAGCGGAAACAAAAGGTCTTGATCAGGCGGCGGCGGAAGCGCTTGTATCGGCGGCGCACCAGGTTTGCCCCTATTCCAACGCCATCAAGGGCAACATCGAGGTGGCGCTTTCGGCTAAGGCGCTTCCGGCAAAGGCAGCATGAACACAAAACAGACGGACGATACCACGCAGGCCTCGGCGGATTTCGCCGGGGTGCCGAAACTCGACGACCAAATCTGCTTCGCCCTCTATTCGGCTAGCGGGCTGATGACACGGCTCTACCGGCCGTTGCTCGAACCGCTCGGCCTCACCTATCCGCAATATCTGGCGATGATGGCGCTGTGGGAGCGAGCGCCACGCACGGTGGGTGGGCTCGGCGAGGTGCTGGGTCTCGATTCGGCGACGCTGACACCCCTGCTCAAACGGCTGGAGGCGGGCGGCTTCATCACCCGCCGGCGCGACGCTGCCGACGAGCGCCGGGTGCTTCTGGAGCTGACAGCCAAGGGACAGTCGCTACGCGGGCCCGCCAAAGACGTTGCTGTCCAGATACTCTGCCAATTTCCCCGCCTCAGCGCGGTCGAACTGGATGGCCTGCACCGCATCCTGGCCAAGCTCATTGCTGGGCTGCGCGAGACGGACGCCAAGGCACCGGCGGCTGACTGACCGCCGGCCAAGGCACGGATCTCCCGGAATCTTCCGATCGAGAGCATTGGAATCCGATTTCGCCCCAGGCGACACGGCAGAGCGTCTTGCATGACGCTTGCGGAAAGCTAAAGTCGGCGCCGGATTTTCCTGCAAGCCCGGCCATGCCCGGGTCATCAATTCCCGGGGAGTGTGTCATGACCAAATCGAAACTGCTGCTGGCGGGCCTGCTTGCCCTCGTCCTGGCACCCGTTGCCGCCTTCGCGCAGGCGCTGCCCGACCTCGGCGGCAAGAAGGTGGTGGTTGTGACCGAAAACGCCTATCCGCCGCTGCAGTTCATCGATGCCAAGACCGGCAAGCAGATCGGCTGGGAATATGACGCGATGAACGAGATCGCCAAGCGGCTGAATTTCACGGTCGAGTACCAGAACACTTCCTGGGACGCGATGATCCAGGCGGTTTCCGACAACCAGTACAACATCGGCATGACCGGCATCACCATCAAGGACGACCGCAAGGAGAAGGTCGATTTCTCCGACCCCTATATGCGCTCGGAACAGTTCATGCTGGTGCGCGGCGATGAGAGCCGCTTCACCGACGCCAAGACCTTCGGCGCCTTCAAGGACGGGCTGGTCGGCGCGCAGGCCGGCACCACGCCCTTCTACACCGCCGTCTACAGCGTGCTCGACGGCAATGAGCAGAACCCGCGCATCAAACTGTTCGAGACGTTCGGCGCGACGGTGCAGGCGCTGAAATCAGGCGACGTCGATGTTGTTTTGACCGATGGTACCGCAGGCAAGGGTTATGTCGATGCCTCCGAAGGCAAGCTGAAGTTGATCGGCGGACCGCTCGGCACCGAGGATTTTGGGTTTATCTTCCCGAAGGGTTCGGACCTGGTGAAGCCGGTCAACGCGGCCATCGCGGCGCTGAAGGCCGACGGCACCCTCGATGCGCTCAACAAGAAATGGTTTCTTGATTACAAGATGGGGCAGTAGTTCGCTGAACCTCACGCAGACACGGTGCTTGAACACCCCCCTCTGCCCTGCCGGGCATCTCCCCCGCAAGGGGGGAGATCAGCTGTCCGCCCTGCCTTCGCGTACCTCCAGCATTGAAGAAAAGGCGCGGGCATTGAAGCTGCCAATCTCCCTCCTTGCGGGGGAGATGGCCGGCAGGCCAGAGGGGGGTGCCTTGGCGCAATCCGTCTGATGCAGGTCCCTTGCTCTTCCTCCAAAGCCGACTTCCCCTGGTGGCTCGTCGTTGCCGCAGTCCTCGCCATCGCGGTGGCCGTCTTCGTCGCCACCAGCAACCTCTATACCCAGGTGTTCGCCACGGTCGCCAAGGGCATCGGCGTCACCATCTTCGTCACCGTGATTGCCTTCGTGCTGGCTTCGGCCATGGGTCTCGGCATCGCGCTGATGGGAATGTCCGGCTCGCGCTGGCTGCGCCAGATCGCGCGCTTTTATGTCGAGATCATCCGCGGCGTGCCGATCCTGGTGCTGTTGTTCTGGATCGCCTTTGCCGGTGCACCGGCCTTCGTCGCGGCTTGGAACGCGCTGACCGCGCCGCTGCAAAGTGCGGGCCTGTTCGGCGAGCTTTTGGTGCGCGACGTGTCGCTGCTCTGGCGCGCCATCATGGCGCTGACCATCGGCTATTCGGCTTTCATCTCGGAGGTTTTCCGGGCCGGCATCCAGTCGGTGGAGAAGGGCCAGATCGAGGCGGCGAAGGCGCTTGGGCTGACCCGCGCTCAGCGCTTCCGGCTGATCGTGTTCCCACAGGCAATCCGCACCATCCTGCCGCCGCTCGGCAATGATTTCGTCGCGCTGGTCAAGGATTCCTCGCTGGTCTCGGTGCTCGGCGTTGCCGACATCACGCAGATGGGCAAGGTCTACGCCGCCGGCTCCTTTCGCTTCTTCGAGACCTATTCGCTAACGGCCTACATCTATCTCATCCTGACCGTCGGACTGTCGCTGGCGCTCAGGGCGCTGGAGCGGCGGCTGCGCCGTCAGCACGAGGAATAGTTTTTCGGCGAAGACAGCATTACGATCCCCGAGCATTCCCGTTGAGGAGGTCCCATGATCGTCGACAAAGCCAATGCGGCGCTGGATTCCGTCTACACGGCCGACACGCCGGAAGCGCTTGAAGAGGCCTATGCCGCATGGGCCGCGACCTATGACAGCGAGACCGCCTCGCTCGGCTACCTCCTGCCTTTCCTGATCACCGCCTGGGTGGCGCGCCATGTGCCGGCGGGCGATGGCCCCTTGCTCGATGCCGGCTGCGGCACCGGCCTGTCGGGACCGTCGCTGAAGGCGCTCGGTTACCGCGACATTGCGGGGCTCGACCTCTCGCACGATATGCTGAAGATCGCCGGCAGCCGCAATGCCTACGGCGAACTGAAGCAGGCAATGCTGGGCGACACGTTGCCATGGCCTGACGGCCACTTCCGCGCCTTCTTCTCGACCGGAGTGTTCACCATCAGCCATGCGCCGGCCTCTAGTCTGCACGAGTTGGTGCGCATCACTCGCAAGGGTGGCCATGCCATCTTCACCGTGCGTGACCAGGTGTTCGAAAGTGGCGGCTTTCAAGCCGTGTTCGATGAGCTGGAGCAAGCTGGGAAATGGCGACCGGTCGAGGAAAGCCCGTGGTTCCGCTGCTATGCGATCGCCGAGCCCGAAGCGCTGGTGAAGACGTTTGTGTTTGAAGTGATCTGAGCGGAGAGGTTTGGGTTCTGCGAAGACACGCCGCAATTGCCGAAAACCCAAAACATTGGTATGAGCCACGCCATGGAAGAGCTTTTTGGCGATCCGGCCTACAAGGGGTTCGTGCTGCAGGACAGGAAACGCCTGCCGTCGCGCTTTTCCGCGCGCGTGTCCGGGGCGCTGACCAGCCGACTACCCTAGGCCGACCTGTTCAGGTCGTTTTCGCCGGGCCGCAAGTCAGGCGTCTTTCCCATTCTCATATCGACGGATTTACGCACATGAGCGCACCGCGCACCCTCTACGACAAGATTTTCGACGACCATGTCGTCGACCGCCAGGACGACGGCACCTGCCTGCTCTATATCGACCGCCACCTGGTCCATGAAGTGACCAGCCCGCAGGCCTTCGAAGGCCTGCGCATGACCGGCCGTAAAGTCCGACATCCGGAAAAGACGCTGGCCGTGGTCGATCACAATGTCTCGACCTCACCCGAGCGCAAGTTCGGCATCAAGAACGAGGAAAGCCGTATCCAGGTCGAGGCGCTGGCCAAGAACGCCAGGGATTTCGGCGTCGAATATTATTCCGAGAACGATATTCGCCAGGGCATCGTCCACATCATCGGTCCGGAGCAGGGCTTTACTCTGCCCGGCATGACCATCGTCTGCGGCGACAGCCACACCTCGACGCATGGCGCTTTCGGCGCGCTGGCGCATGGCATCGGCACGTCCGAGGTCGAGCATGTTCTGGCGACACAGACGCTGATCCAGCGCAAGGCCAAGAACATGCTGGTGCGCGTTGACGGCCAGCTGCCGGAGGGCGTCACCGCCAAGGACATCATCCTCGCTATCATCGGCGAGATCGGCACCGCCGGCGGCACCGGCTATGTCATCGAATATGCCGGCGAGGCGATCCGTGCCCTGTCGATGGAAGGCCGCATGACGATCTGCAACATGTCGATCGAAGGCGGTGCGCGCGCCGGCCTGATCGCCGCCGACGAGACGACCTTCGCCTATGTCAAGGACAAGCCTCGCGCGCCGAAGGGCGCGTCCTGGGATGCGGCACTCGAATACTGGAAGACGCTGCAGTCCGACGAGGGCGCGCATTTCGACAAGGTGATCGTGCTCGACGCGGCCAAGCTGCCGCCGATCGTCTCCTGGGGCTCGTCGCCCGAGGATGTGGTGTCGGTGCAAGGCATCGTGCCGAACCCGGACGACATCGCCGATGAAAACAAGCGCACCTCCAAGCAGCGCGCGCTCGACTATATGGGGCTGACGCCGGGCACCAAGATCACCGACATCACGCTCGATCGCGTCTTCATCGGTTCCTGCACCAATGGCCGCATCGAGGATCTGCGCGCCGTCGCCAAGGTGGTCGAAGGCAAGACGGTCAGCCCGCATGTCGATGCGATGATCGTGCCGGGTTCCGGCCTGGTCAAGGAACAGGCGGAAGCCGAAGGTCTCGACAAGATCTTCCTCGCCGCCGGTTTCGACTGGCGCGAGCCGGGCTGTTCGATGTGCCTGGCGATGAACGACGACCGGCTGAAGCCGCATGAACGCTGCGCCTCCACCTCGAACCGCAATTTCGAGGGCCGGCAGGGTTTCAAGGGCCGCACCCATCTGGTTTCGCCGGCCATGGCGGCGGCGGCGGCGATCGCCGGCCACTTCGTCGACATACGCGAGTGGAAGTAACCCGGATTTGAACAGAACCCGAGCCGCGTGGGCTCGGGTTCAAAGCTTCCCGTCACGGCGGACGAGTTCGTGGAACTCCTCGCGGCGTCCCGGCTGTTCGGCGGCGACCACAAGCGCAAGCTGTTGTTCCTGAAGAGCTTGAACCATTCGTCCCATTCGACGAGTTCATAGCCTCCCGCATTGAGCGGCCGTTCAGGCTGGTCCTGATCCTGATAGGCGTGCTGGCCGAAGACCAGCCTCAACATGGGCTGCGTCCCCGCCTCCGGCGATATGTCGACGATTGCGGGAAAGCCGGCGCGCCCGGCAGCCCACGAGCGGATCGCATCGTGGTCGGTCAGTGTGATTGTGTCGGCCATGGGTCGCTCCAGATTGTGAACGGAGGAACGCTGACTGGGGACTGCGGTTCCCTGACATTATTTTGAGGCGGCGGTCCTGCTTGCCGCATGGCTTAACCGCTTGTTTGGGCTTGCCCTCTAAGCTCTTCCCTGACGTAAGCCAGGGGAAGTCACAGTCGGTTGGACACGGGTCTGCTCATTGCGCTGCTCAACCCGACGATCGCGCTGGCGCTCGGCGCGGCGTTCCTTGTGCTATGGTCCTATCAGCGCCACCGCCCCTATCTGGCCGTTCTGGCGATCAGCTACAGTCTCTCGGCGGCTGGCTTCCTGCTCCAGTATTTCACCTTGCCCATCGGGATGCCGCTGACCAAGCTTACGTCGAACATCTGCTTCACCATCGCTGCCTGCTGCCTGTCCAGCGCCGTCATCCACCGTTATGGCCGCAAGGTGCCCTCTGTGGGGATCGCCGTGTTGGCGGGCGGCGGCCTGGCGTCGTTATGCTGGTTCCTGTTCGTCGCGCCGGATCTCACCTGGCGCATCCTGGCGATGAATTTCGCATTCGGCGGCATCAGCCTTCTGGTTGCCGCCGAACTGCGCCCGGTACGCAACAACGGCCCGACCGAAAAAATCCTGTTTGTGCTGTCGCTGCTGTCGGGCGTCAATTTCTTCGTGCGCACCCTTGCCGTCGTCATCGCGCATGGGCCCTTCGCCAGCTATGACGGGTTCTATGGCTCGTCCTACTGGACGACGGCGCTGCTGTCGCACGCGCTGCTCTCGCTGCTCATCGCGCTGTGCCTGTTTTCCGCCGCGGCACTCGACGTGTTGAAGGCATTGAAGACCGAGACCTATACCGACCCCCTGTCGGGCCTGCTCAACCGGCGTGGCTTCGAGGAGCGAGGCATGCGGCTCTTGCAGCACTGCGCCTCGGCCCGGTTCCCGGTCGCGCTGGTGCTGGCCGACCTCGATCACTTCAAGGCGCTCAACGATGTGCATGGGCATGGGGCGGGCGATCGGGTGATCGCCGACTTCGCCGCCAAGCTTCGGTCGGCGGCCGGCGCGCGCGGTGTTGCCGGGCGTATCGGCGGCGAGGAATTCGCGGTGCTGCTGCCCCTCAGCGATCTTGCGGCGGCGCGGCTGTTCGCCGAAGCGGTGCGCACCGTCTATTCGGCCGGCCATGTCGACGGGCTTCCCCAGGGAACGAAGGTGACGGCAAGCTTCGGCGTGGCGGCCCGCAGCGGTGGCGAGGCGCTGGAGCCGCTGATGCGCCGTGCCGACGATGCGCTCTACAAAGCCAAGAAGAACGGCCGCGACAGTGTACGCCTGTCCTATGAGCGGCCGGAAACGGCGTTCCTGCCGGAGCCGCTCAAGACCGGCTGAATCTGTCCGGCCGGGACGGCGTTAACGTCTTCTTCGCCCGTCGATGATTAGCTGTCGGCGCGGGTGCGGGAGAACATGAGCGGCGCCAACTTCATCCTGTTGATCAATCTGTCGGTTGCCGGCCTGCTGGCGGCATCCTTCATGGCGGTCGCCTTCCACGATGTCGGCCGGGCGCCGGCGCGCTGGCTGGCATTTGGCTATCTGCTGGGCATGGCCTATTCGGCCATCGAATTCTCCATTCCCGCTTTTGCCGACGCGCGGCTCCCGGTCGTTGCCGCCTTCGCGGTCTTCCTTGGCGCCACCATTGCGTTCAATGGCGGGCTTGCCCGCAAATACGGCGTGGCGCCGCCCTGGAAGCCGATGCTGTTTTTCCTGTTGGCCACCACCATAGCCGTGTATTTCGTGCAGGACCTGCCTCGCCAGTCGCTCATCCGCATCATGGCTTACCAGCTTCCCTATGCGGTCATGCAGTTCGTCGGGCTGGCCATCGTCTGGTCATCGAGGCAAAAGCTTGACCGTCTCGATCGCATATTGATGGCCGTGCTGGCGGCGAGCGGCCTGCAGTTTGCCTCCAAGCCGTTCATCGCGCATGCGCTCGGCGGCTGGGGCGCCAATCCGCAGGCCTATCTGCAAAGCAACTACGCGCTGGTGTCGCAATCGCTCGGCACTGTCTTTGCGCTGGCGCTGGCGCTGCTGATGCTGGCCATCCTGGTTCGCGACGTGCTTGCCGAAGTGACGTCGAAGTCGGAGACGGACACGCTTTCGCGCCTGCTCAACCGCGGCGGCTTCACCCGCCATGCCGAGCTGGCGGTGCTTGGCGCGATGCGGCAAGGCGTGCCGGTCGCGCTGGTCATTGCCGACCTCGATCATTTCAAGAGCGTCAACGACAGTTTCGGCCATGCGTCAGGCGACCGGGTGATCGAGATTTTTGCAGGCTTCCTGCGCGAAGCCGCCGCCGCGCATCACGTTGCCGGCCGCATCGGCGGCGAGGAGTTCGCCATCATCCTGCCGGGAACCAACCTTGCCGCGGCGCGGCTGTTCGCCGAGGGCACGCGCAGCGCCTTTGGCGGGCTGCCCATCGACGGGCTGCCGGCTGACAACCGCTGCACCGCGAGCTTCGGCGTCGCCGAACTTCATCCGAGCGAAGACTTTGCCGATCTGATGCGGCGCGCCGACCAGGCGCTCTATCAGGCGAAGAATGCCGGGCGCGATTGCGTGCGCGTCTCCGCCGGGCCTGCCGGCAATTGGTCGTCAGCCGGAATGGAAGCCAGAGCAATTTCAGGAAAAGTGTGAAACGGTTTTCCCGGGAAAAGCGCATAGCGCTTTCCCTTGGAAATTGCGTCCAGACAAAGAGACTAGCGGCAGGGGCTGAGCTCGGGCATCTCGCCGTCGGAGAGACCGTACATATAGGAGCGGCCCTTCACCAGCACCGGCGGCCGGTAGCAATCGCTGTATCCGCTGATCTCGTCGGCTTCGTTCTCGTAGATCACCTTGGGCTGGCCGGCGCTGGTGTAGTCGGATAGCTGCTTGGCCAGCCTGCCTTCGCCGACGATAATGCGCTTGTAGCCGGCGGCGCTGTCGACGACGAGGTTGCCGAAGGAATCAGCGTAGACACGATCCTGATGCCGGGCGCCGGCGAGCGCTGGCGCTGCAAGGCCAACGACCGAGGCCGCCACGATGAGCGCCGCAAAGCGCGATCTGCCCGAATTCGAACGCATGGCGTCCTCCGTGTCTTGAGGGAAAGCCTCCTCGAATCAGAAATTAACGTTTTCTTAACCTTTGTTAAGAGGCCGGTGCGTTTGGCGGCGATGTCTCGGTAAACATGGTTAATATCCGTTAATATCCGACTGGATGGAAAACCCGGTGGCCATCATTCGGCCATGCTCGGCCGCACCATCGCGGCGGCGTCCGCCCCGGCGTCGCGACGACGTTGATCTGGACAAAGCATCGCGGCTGGTTTGCCGCGCGGGAGGACAGCATATGGCGCTACGCCGGCCGATTTGGGTGTCCGTTTTCCCGTTGCTCGGTGTCGTCGCTGCCTGTGTGCCGCAGGACAGCGCGCCGAAGCCGGCCAATACCGTCGTCGTCTCACCTGCACCGGCTCAGCAGTCCGTCGAAGCCGCGGCGCCTCCGGCAGCTGCAATCAAGATCATCACCGACCTTACCGCGCCGCGATCCGGCATAGGCGCGGCCACCTACAGATGCGGCAACAACGGTATCATTTCCATCCAAAATCTTGGCACGTCGTTGCGTGTGGTCGGGTCCGACGGCGCGACCGAGGAGTTTGCGGCGTCGCCCGCCAACCAGACCAGCCGCTACCAGACGGCCACGCATGACGCAATCGTGATCGACGGACGCGAGGCGCTGGTGATGAAGAAGGGGTCGACGCCGCAGACCTGCAAACGCTAGCGCCAATCTCAACATCGCTGGGCCCTTGGGCCAGACATGTTGCACTGCAGCGATATCGAGCCGGCTTCAGGCCTCCCGGCCTAATCGATTGAAGCTCAAGCAGGCCTTTTAGTCAGACTAAATTACGTTTTCGAAACGGTTTTCTGGCTTTGACGCGGTGCAAAAAGAGCATTAGAAACCGGCTGTCCGAAGTCGCAACCGGAAGCGGCAATGCCGCATTTCCACCTGAGGCTCCAGAGAGACGCCGAACTGGGGGAGCCATGAGCAAATCACCAGCCACCCGCGAATTTGTCAGACGTGAACGGCCGATTTCGCCGCACCTCACCGTGTACCGGCCACCGATCACCATGACGATGTCGATCATTCACCGCATCACCGGTGGCGCGCTGTATTTCGGCACGCTGCTGGTCGCCCTGTGGCTGATGGCGGCGGCAAGCTCGCAGGCGACGTTCGATTGGGCCAATTGGGCCTTCGGCACCTGGCTCGGCCGGCTCATCCTGTTCGGCTACACCTGGGCGCTGATGCACCATATGCTGGGTGGCGTGCGCCATCTGGTCTGGGACACCGGCGCGGGTCTGGAGAAGCATACCGCCTCGAAGATCGCCTGGGCGACGCTGGCCGGCTCGATCCTGCTCACCCTGCTGATCTGGATCGCCGGCACTATGGCGCGGGGAGCCTGATCATGAGCGGCAAAAACACCGACATGCGCACGCCGCTGGCGAGGGTCCGCGGCCTCGGCTCCGCCCGCGAAGGCACCGGGCATTTCTGGCGCCAACGCCTCACCGCGATCGCCAACATCCCGCTGATCCTGTTCTTCGTCGGCTTCCTGATCGCGCTCAACGGCGCCGACTACGCACATGTGCGGGCAGCTCTTGCCAACCCGTTCGTGGCGCTGGTGATGGCCCTGGTGCTCATCTCCGGGCTCATCCATATGCGGATCGGCATGCAGGTGATCATCGAGGATTACGTGCATGGCGAAGGCATGAAGCTGGCGCTGATCGCGCTCAATACATTTTTTCCCATAGCGGTCGGCGTCGCCTCGATCTTCGCCCTGCTCAAGCTGACATTCGGAGGCTGAGTTGGCCAAGGACGCGACACAAGCCAACAGCGCTGGCTACACTTATGTCGACCACAAGTTTGACGTGGTGGTCGTTGGCGCCGGCGGCGCCGGCCTGCGCGCCACGCTCGGCATGGCCGAACAGGGCCTGCGCACCGCCTGCATCAGCAAGGTGTTCCCGACCCGCTCGCACACGGTGGCGGCGCAAGGCGGCATTGCCGCCTCGCTGTCCAACATGGGTCCCGATTCCTGGCAGTGGCACATGTACGACACCGTCAAGGGCTCGGACTGGTTGGGCGATGTCGACGCCATGGAATATCTGGTGCGCGAAGCGCCGGCCGCGGTCTACGAGCTCGAACATTACGGCGTGCCGTTTTCGCGCACCGAAGAGGGCAAGATCTACCAGCGGCCCTTCGGCGGCCACATGATGAATTACGGCGAAGGTCCCCCGGTGCAGCGCACCTGTGCCGCCGCCGACCGCACCGGCCATGCCCTCCTGCACACGCTTTACGGCCAGTCGCTGAAGAACAATGCGCAGTTCTTCATCGAGTATTTCGCGCTCGACCTGATCATGGAGCCGGACGGCACCTGCACCGGCGTTCTTGCCTGGAACCTCGATGACGGCACCATCCACCGTTTCTCCGCCAAGATGGTGGTGCTGGCGACCGGCGGCTATGGCCGCACCTATTTCTCGGCCACCTCGGCACACACCTGCACCGGCGACGGCGGCGGCATGGCAGCGCGTGCCGGCTTTCCGCTGCAGGACATGGAGTTCGTGCAATTCCACCCGACCGGCATCTATGGCGCCGGCTGCCTGATCACCGAGGGTGCGCGCGGCGAGGGCGGCTATCTCGTCAATTCCGAGGGCGAGCGCTTCATGGAGCGCTATGCGCCGTCGGCCAAGGACCTTGCCTCGCGCGACGTCGTCTCGCGCTGCATGACGCTGGAAATCCGCGAGGGCCGCGGCGTCGGCAAGAACAAGGACCACATCTTCCTACATCTCGACCATCTCGATCCCGCCGTCCTGCATGAGCGGCTGCCGGGCATTTCGGAATCGGCCAAGATCTTTGCCGGTGTCGACCTGACCAAGGAGCCGATCCCGGTGCTGCCGACGGTGCATTACAATATGGGCGGCGTGCCGACCAATTACTGGGGCGAGGTGCTCAATCCGACGGCGCTCAATCCCGACCAGGTGTCGCCCGGGTTGATGGCTGTCGGCGAAGCCGGCTGTGCCTCCGTGCATGGCGCCAATCGGCTCGGTTCGAATTCGCTGATCGATCTTGTGGTGTTCGGCCGCGCGGCGGCTATCCGGGCCGGCCAGGTCATCGACCGCAAATCGGCCATCCCTTCGCCCAACGAAGCCTCGGTCGAAAAGATCATGGACCGCTTCGACCGGCTCCGCCACGCCAATGGCTCGACGCCGACGGCGGTGCTGCGCGAGAAGATGCAGAAGGCGATGCAGGAAGACGCGGCCGTATTCCGCACGCAGGAGTCCCTCGAAAGCGGCTGCAAGCGGGTTTCGCAGATCTGGGGCGAGTTGAAGGACATCAAAGTGTCCGACCGCTCGATGATCTGGAACTCCGATCTGGTCGAGACGCTGGAGCTGGAAAACCTGATGGCCAATGCCATCACCACGGTCTACAGCGCCGAGGCGCGCAAGGAGAGCCGTGGCGCGCACGCACGCGAGGACTTTTCGGCGCGCGACGACGCGGTCTGGCGCAAGCATACGCTGGCCAGGCTGAGCGAAGACGGCAAGGTGACGCTCTCCTACCGGCCGGTGCACACCGAGCCGCAGCTGGCTGAAAAGGACGGCGGCATCAGCCTCGCCAAGATCGCGCCCAAGGCCAGAGTGTATTGAGGATCGAACATGGTTGAACTCACGCTCCCGAAGAATTCGCAGATCAAGCCGGGGAAGACCTGGCCGAAGCCGGAGGGCGCCACCAATCTGCGGGAATACCGCATCTACCGCTGGTCGCCGGACGATGACGAGAACCCGCGCATCGACACCTATTTCGTCGACATGGACGATTGCGGGCCGATGGTGCTCGACGCGCTGCTGTGGATCAAGAACAAGATCGACCCGACACTGACCTTGCGGCGTTCCTGCCGCGAAGGCATTTGCGGCTCCTGCGCCATGAACATCGACGGCTCCAACACGCTCGCCTGCACCAAGGGCTGCGACGACATTTCCGGCGCGGTAAAAGTCTACCCGCTGCCGCATATGCAGGTGGTCAAGGATCTTGTGCCGGACCTCACCAATTTCTACGCCCAGCATGCCTCGATCCAGCCCTGGCTGAAGACGGTGTCGCCGGAGCCGGCCAAGGAGTGGCTGCAGAGCCACGAGGACCGCGAGAAGCTCGACGGGCTATACGAATGCATATTGTGCGCCTGCTGCTCGACCTCGTGCCCGAGCTATTGGTGGAACGGCGACCGCTATCTCGGCCCGGCAACGCTCTTGCAGGCCTATCGCTGGCTGATCGATAGCCGCGACGAGGCCACCGGCGAGCGGCTCGACAACCTCGAAGATCCGTTCCGGCTCTATCGCTGCCACACCATCATGAACTGCGCGCAGACCTGCCCCAAGGGCCTCAACCCGGCCAAGGCGATCGCCGAGATCAAGAAGATGATGGTTGAGAGAAGGGTTTAGGCTGGCGGTCGGTTGCTGGCGAAAGCAAATCCAATGAGCGATGATCTTCCCATCCTTTCCCTGGTAGAAGCCCGTGTGCTCGGCTGCCTGATCGAGAAGAAGGAGCTGACGCCGGATGTCTATCCGCTCACGCTGAATTCAGCACTGGCCGCCGCCAACCAGAAGACGGCGCGTGAGCCGGTAATGGCGCTGGAGCAGACCGAGGTGCACCGGGGCCTGAAGCTGCTCGAACAAAAGGGGCTGGTGAGGCAGATGTTCGGTTCGCGTGTCGAGCGCTACGAGCACCAGATGGCGCAGCGCTTCTCGCTGACCACGCCGCAGACCGCTTTGATCGGCTTGCTGTTGCTGCGTGGGCCGCAGACCGCCCATGAATTGTCGGCGCGGGGCGAGCGCATGGCGCGGTTCTCATCGATCGAAGATCTGCGCGCCGAACTCGACATGCTGATCGGACGTCGGCCGCCACTCATCCAGGAAATCCCGCGAGGACCGGGCCAGCGCGAGGACCGCTACGTGCATCTGCTGAGCGGCCCGATGGACGTTGCAGCCCTTTCGGCGCAGCGGAGTGCATCGGCCCTGCCTGCTTCCGACCTGGAAGCCCGGCTAGACGCACTGGAGCAGGAAGTCGCCGCACTTCGCGCCCGGCTGGACGCGCTGGGAGCATAGGTCCCGGCGCGCGCCTGGGCGTTCGCGCCGGGTCTTCACACTGGATGCAGCGTTTTCAGCCGAGCCTGGCGTCGAGCGATACGTTTATGGCGCCGAGCGCCTTCGAGACCGGGCATCCGGCCTTGGCCTTCTCGGCCAACTCCCCAAATTTCGCCGCATCGACGCCCGGCACCTTGCCGACCACGGTGAGGGCGCTGCCGGTGATCCCCGTGCCGGGAACCAGCGTCACCACGGCTTTGGCGTCGAGTTCGGCGGCGGGGGTGCCGTTCTCGGCCAGGAAATGCGAAAACTGCATGGCAAAGCAGCCGGCGTGCGCGGCGGCGATAAGTTCTTCCGGATTGGTGCCGGATTTGCCGCTTTCGTCCTCGAAGCGTGCCTTGAACGAATAGGGCGTGCCTTTCAGGGTCCCGCTCTGGGTGTCGAGCGTGCCTGTGCCCCCTTTCAGATCGCCTTTCCAGATGGCGTTTGCGGTGCGGTCCATGAATTCCTCCTTGTTACAGCGGTGGCGCCGGCCAGGCGGCGTTCCTCCCAACTATAGCGCGGGCGCGAGGGAAGGCCACCGCGCTGTTTGCGCGCGCATGCAGCGCCGGCGGACCGCGCCGAATCTTTTTTTGAAAAAATGTGCGTGCAAAAATGTCGACTTGCATCGGCCCCGACCGTCCTGCGGGGACCACGGATTCTCGTGGCGGATGGAGGTTCGGATGAACAATCTGTTTTCTGCCCATTGGACAAGCACCGGCCGAAGGGCTGATCTAGGGGAAAGCGACCCGCTGCATGTGCCGCCCTCCGGCTTCGGCCGGCTGCTTGCGGCAGTTGCCATTATCGGCATTGCGGTCAGCCTTCTCGATCATGTTGCTGCCGGCAAGGACTCAACCGATATCGTGATCGCCTATGGTTCGTCACAGCAAAGGAGCTGGAAATGAGATATGTCTGTCTGGTCTATGGCGAGGAAAACGACCTCCATGCCATGACGCCGGAGCGTCTGGCCAAGCTCGATGCCGATTCCATGGCTCATGACCGGTCATTGGATCAGCGTGGGATGCTGATCGTCGCACAGGCGCTCCAATCGGTGAAGACGTCGAAGACGCTACGGCGACGCCAGGGCAAGCGGCTGATCACCGACGGCCCGTTCGCCGAAACCAAGGAGCAGTTGCTCGGCTTCGTCATGATCGAGGCCGACAATCTCGACCAGGCGCTGGAGATCGCCGGCGAGATCCCGCTGGCCGAAATAGGCACCATCGAGGTGCGGGCGATCTACGATGTGCCGGGGTCATAGCCCGCCATGTGCTACAGCCACGCGGAAACCAAGACATTCGACTGAACGATCGTCCTGGTTCATTTCGTGCGCAACTTTTGCGTGTTGAAGCAAGGCGAGAGTTCTCCTATCGTCGCCGGGGTTCTTGGGGATTTCGACATGCCTTTCCTGATTGCTCTCCTTGGCGTGATGGGCGCGGCGGCGTTCTGGTGGTATCGGATGAAGGCAATGAACGACGCGGCTCGTGAGGTTGCGGACGTTGTCGGGCGCGTACAGGGCAACATCCGCCGCAAGAAGCTGCGCAAGCAGGCGGCGCTGTCGCCGCTGACGGCGATCGATGATCCGGTCGTAGCGGCGGCTACGCTGATCACGTCAATCGTCTCCGAGGATGGGCCCATCCTGCCGCAGCGCGAGGCCGTCATCCGCGCGGTGATTTCCGAGATCGCCGACAAGAAGAAAACGGACGAAGCGGTGGTCTACGCCAAATGGGCGGCGTCACAGATCGACGACACCACAATCGTCATCGACAAGCTGGCGCCGTTCCTGCGCGAGCGTCTGGATGTCGCCGAGCGAAACGATCTGCTGCAGATGGTCAACCGCGCCGCCCAGGGCGGCGAGAAACGCCTCGAAATATCCGACCAGAGGATATTGCGGCTGCGGCAAAAGCTGGGTTTTGAGGTCAATTGATCGCATACCTTGGCGATTGGCGGAAACGCCCATCGCTTTCGTCATCCTGGGGCGGAGCAAGGAGCGAAGCGACGCGGCGCAGACCCCGGGATCCATGCCGCGACTCAAACGCGTCACCACGGTGCAGAATTCTGCTCCGCTGCATTCTTCAGCCAAGGTCGCGGCATGGATCCTTGGGTCTTCGCTCCGCTTCGCGTCGCTACGCTCAAGGATGACGACGTTGGGGATGCTGGCGGCGGGTCAAATCGCCTCGCCCTTCAACAGTCTTGGCGTGCCGGCGGACAGTCCCGACGCCTGGCGGATGAAGAATTCCTTCAGGCGCGGCATGCGTTCGACGAGGCCGAGGCCGATGTCGCGGACGGTGCGCAGCGGGCCGATATCGTTGGAAAACAGCCGGTTCAGCGCGTCGGTGGTGACACCCATCTGCACCGTGTCGAAGCGGCGCCACTGCTGGTAGCGCTCGAGCACGTCGAGCGCTCCGATATCCTGGCCGAGCCGGTCGGCCTCGACGATCACCTCGGCAAGGGCTGCGACATCCTTGAAGCCGAGATTGAGGCCCTGGCCGGCGATCGGGTGGATGCCGTGGGCGGCATCGCCGGCGAGCGCGATGCGGGGTGCGACGAAGGCACGCGCAATGGTCAAGCCGAGCGGCCAGGCGCGCGGCTTGTCGGCGGCGCGGATCTCGCCAAGCTTCAGGCCAAAGCGCTGTTCGAGTTCGTGTTCGAAGAGGAGATCGTCACCGGCCACCAGCTTCTCGGCGTCGGGCGTACGTTCGACCCAGACGATCGACGAGCGGTTGGTGCCGTCCTCGCCGGGCTTGAGCGGCAATGTGGCGAAGGGGCCAGCCGGCAGGAAATGCTCTTCGGCGCGACCATTGTGCGGGCGTTCATGCGCCACCGTGCAGACGATGCCGGACTGGCCATATTCCCACTTCACCGTCTTGATGCCGGCCATGTCGCGCAGCTTCGAGTTGACGCCGTCGGCGGCGACCAGCAGCCGGGCCTTCAGCGTCGCGCCGTCGGCGAGATGCACGGTGATACCGGCGCCGTTGGTCTCGAACCCCTGCACGGCGACGCCTTCGATGATGTCGATGCCGAGTTTTTCGGCACGGGCCCGCAAGGCGCCGTTCAGCACCCTGTTGGCGACCATATGCGCAAAAGGCTCGCCCGGCGCCACTTCGCCGTCGAAGGTCAGGAAGGCCGGACGCACCGGATCGGCGGTGCGCGAATCGGTGATGATCATCTCGGTGATGGCTTGTGCCTGCGGCGCGATCTCGGCCCACACGCCGAGCTGGTCGAGCATGCGGCAGGCGGCGGCGGCAATGGCCGAGGCGCGGCCATCCCTTTGCCAGGCGCCGGCAGGTGCGGCATCGACGAGAGCGATGGCGAGACCCGGTCGCGCCTGCTTCAGCGACACGGCGGCGGCCAGGCCGACATAGCCGGCGCCGGCGACCAGGACATCGAGCCCGGATATTGTTTTCACGTTTGCCCCGGTTTTCGTGTCCGCCTTGCGTTCCATCATCTTCGCTCCTGCGCGCCGCCGGGTCCTGCACCCTTGACTGCCTGTTCGTCCTGTCGGAAACCGCCATAACACTTCTGCGGTGAGGGCGCGAAATATGACGGCAGCCATGGACGAGCTTCTCGGCATTCTCGACCTCGAGAAGCTGGAACACAATCTGTATCGTGGTCGCAGCCCCTTGCTCGACTGGCAGCGCGTGTTCGGCGGCCAGACCATCGCCCAGGCGCTGGTGGCGGCGCAGCGGACAGTGGATCCCGATCGGTACGTGCATTCGCTGCACGGCTATTTCATGCGGCCCGGCGACACCAAGGTGCCGATCGTCTACGAGGTCGACCGTATTCGCGACGGCGGCTCCTTCACCACGCGGCGCGTGGTGGCGGTCCAGCACGGCCAGGCGATCTTTTCGCTCGAAGCCTCGTTCCAGCAGGACGAGGTCGGTCTCGAGCACCAGGTGCCGATGCCGCAGGACGTTCCGGGGCCGGACACATTGCTGTCGCAACGCGAATTGCTGGGCAAATTCGGCGAGGCGGTGCCCGATGGCATCAAACGCTACTGGGAGCGCGACCGGCCGATCGAGATGAAACCGGTGATGCTGAAGCATTACACCAGCCGCGAAAAGCTGGAGCCGAAGCAGAATATCTGGATCCGCACCACCGGTCCGGTGCCGGCGGACCGCGCCATCCAGGCGGCGGTGCTCGCCTATCTCTCCGACATGACGCTGCTCGACACATCGACCTTCGCGCATGGCCGCGCCATTTTCGATCGCGATATCCAGGCGGCGAGCCTCGACCACGCCATGTGGTTTCATCGCAGCCATGCGCTCGACGACTGGATGCTCTATACGCAGGACAGCCCGTCGACACAGGGGTCGCGCGGCTTTACACGCGGGTCGCTATTTGCCCGCGACGGCACGCTGATCGCCTCGGTTGCACAGGAAGGGCTGATCCGGCTTAAGCGACCGCCTGCAGAGTAGGCATTTTCCAAAAATTGCCTAACTTTTAGGCAGATGCACCGCCGCAGCTGTGGGCAGGTTGCGTCGGTGCGCTCCCTAAACTGTTTGCTTACAACGGGTTAACACCCTGCTTCGGCACTTGGCACGGAGCTTGAATCCTTGTGGGCACTCTCCGGCTCTTTGGGATCGGTGAAGGTGTGCAAACGCGGGGGACCGCAACAGCAAAGGGTGAAACCTTATGAAAATCGTGATGGCAATCATCAAGCCGTTCAAGCTCGACGAGGTACGCGAAGCGCTTACCGCCGTCGGCATCCAGGGCCTGACCGTCACCGAAGTCAAAGGCTACGGGCGTCAGAAAGGGCATACGGAGATCTATCGCGGGGCGGAATACGCGGTCAGCTTCCTGCCGAAGATCAAGATCGAAGTCGCGGTCAGCGCCGACATGGTCGACAAGGCCGTCGAAGCCATCACCGCCGCCGCCAAGACCGGCCAGATCGGCGACGGCAAGATCTTCGTTTTCGGCATCGATCAGGCGGTGCGCATCCGCACCGGCGAAACAGACACCGACGCGCTCTGAGCGGCGATCACGTATTCCAATGGAGAGTTCAATGAATATTCCTTCCACCTTGAAGTCAGCGGCGCGCTCCGCGCTGCTCGGCTCGTTCGCGCTCGGAGCATTGGGCACGGTCGCCGCATTCGCGCAGGAAGCGGCTCCCGCCGCGGCTGCAGCGGCGCCAGCTTTCACCGTCGACAAGGGCGACACCACGTGGATGATGGTTTCCACCGTTCTGGTGCTGTTGATGACGGTTCCCGGTCTTGCGCTTTTCTACGGCGGCCTGGTTCGCAGCAAGAACATGCTCTCAGTGCTGATGCAGGTCTTCACCATCACCAGCGTGGTCATGATCATCTGGGTTTTCTACGGCTACAGCCTCGCCTTCACCCCGGGCAACGCCTTCGTCGGCGGCCTTTCCAAGATGTTTCTCTCCGGCGTCGATGTGACGACCCTGTCGGAAACCTTTACCAAGGGTGTCGCCATTCCTGAACTGGTGTTCGTCGTCTTCCAGATGACCTTCGCCTGCATCACGCCGGCCCTGATCGTCGGCGCCTTCGCCGAACGCGTCAAATTCTCCGCTTTGATCCTTTTCGTGATCCTGTGGGTCACTTTCATCTACTTCCCGATCGCTCATATGGTCTGGTTCTGGGGCGGCCCGAGCGCTTATAGCGATCCGACCGGCCTCATCTTCAGCTTCGGCGCCATCGACTTCGCCGGCGGCACGGTCGTTCACATCAATGCGGGCATTGCCGGCCTCGTCGGCGCGCTCATGATCGGCAAGCGCAGCGGCTACAAGAAGGATCTCATGGCGCCGCACTCGATGACGCTGACCATGGTCGGTGCTTCGCTGCTGTGGGTCGGCTGGTTTGGCTTCAACGCCGGTTCGAACCTTGAAGCGAACGCCTATGCGGTGCTGGCCATGATCAATACCTTCGTCGCCACGGCGGCGGCGGCGGTGACCTGGATCGTGCTTGAATCGCTGCTGCGCGGCAAAGCCTCCATGCTTGGTGCTGTTTCGGGTGCGGTGACCGGCCTCGTCGCCGTCACGCCCGCTGCCGGCTTTGCCGGCCCGATGGGCGCCATCGTGCTCGGCATCGTCGCCACCTTCGTCTGCTACTTCTTCGTCTCGGTGGTGAAGAACGCGTTCGACTACGACGACAGCCTTGATGTCTTCGGCGTCCACTGCATCGGCGGCATCATCGGCGCGCTCGGCACAGGCATCCTGGTCAATCCTGCCCTCGGTGGCGCCGGCATTGTCGACTATTCGACGGCCGACTTTGCTGCCGGCTATGCCGGCACGGCCACCCAGCTCCTGGCGCAGGCCAAGGGTGTCCTGGTGACCCTGCTATGGTCGGGTATCGGCAGCGCCATCCTCTACAAGATCGTCGACCTGATCATCGGCCTGCGTCCGACAGCCGACGCAGAGCGCGAAGGCCTCGACCTCACCTCGCATGGCGAAGCGGCCTATCACTCGTAAGCCCTGTGCGAGGCGGCCTCGGCCGCCTCGTATTCTCCCATCCCGTCGTGACGCTCCCGAAAGGAGTTCACGCATTGAGGCCCGGATCATGTCCGGGCCTCTTTTTTTGGCAAGCCGTTCCGGCAATGCCCGGCTTCACGCAATCACGTTCGTGTGATCAGGTTTTTTGAGGAAACAACGACCGCTCTGGTTCCGAACAGTGGAGGCGATCGTCGTTCTGACGCTCGTGCCAACAACAGGGAAGGAAACCATCTCATGAACCTCAAGAACATCTGCCTCGGAGCGCTTGCTCTTTCCATGATCGGCGGCGTGGCTTTTGCCGGTGCTCTGGATGAGCCCGACAACATGGCGCCGTTCTTCACGGACTCCGGCATGAAAACCATGAAGCCGATGGCGGATTTCAAGACAGCCTTCATGGCCATGCCGATGGAAAAGCAGGAAGCGATGAAGAAGGAATGCCAGGATGCGGCGATGAGCAAGCCGCATGCGGAATTCTGCGCCAATGTGCAGGCGCTCGGCGGCGCCAACTGATTTGCCGCGATCGGGCCGAGACCCGATCTTTGTTCCAGACGACCAATGGCGGGCTGCCAGCCCGCCATTGGTCGTTCGATGGAAGCTCCATCGGCCCGTCGTCCATCATTGCCTCAAGCGGCTCAACCGGCGGTAACGAGGTTTGATCATCTCAACCTCTTATAGTTAATGCGCCTTTAACCTTCCCACCGATAGTCTGAGACCCGAATCTGCCGGAGTGCGCCACGCACCCGGCGAGTCCACGACAGACGGGGAAGAGCATGCGTTCAGGGGCTTCAGCACCGCTCGCGCTGGCCGATACGGGGCACGGCATCCAGGCGTTCGCACGGCGTCAGGTCGGGCGGCTGGTCGGCGTCGGCCTGTTCGCGCTAGCCGCCTTTGGCGTTGCCAGCCTTGCCACCTGGAATGTCGCCGATCCGAGTTTTTCCCACGCGACAAACAACACCGTCACCAACGCCATGGGCTATGCGGGTGCCGTGTTCTCCGACCTGGCCATGCAGTTCTTCGGCCTCGCCGCCGTCGCGGCCCTGGTTCCGACGGTCATCTGGGGCTTCCTGCTGTTTTCCGCGCGCGGTGTCGACAGGCTGCCCAAGCGCGGGCTGACCTGGTTCGGCTTCGCGCTGCTGGCCGCGGCGATGGTCGGCTGCGTTGTGCCGCCCAAGACCTGGCCGCTGCCCACCGGCCTCGGCGGCGTGTTCGGCGACATGGTGCTGAAGATCCCCGGCGTCGTCATCGGCGGCTATCCGACCGGGTTGATCGCCAGCATCATCGCCATCCTGCTGTCCGCTCCCGCGCTGTGGCTCTTTGCCCATGGCTCGGCGCTGATCGGACGCAAGAACGGCTTCGCCGTCATGGAGGACGATCCCGCCGCCGATCCGCGCGAGGACGACCTTTTGTTCGACAATGACGAGGACGAAGGCGACGAGGGCATCCTGGCGCTCGGCGCCATCACCCATTGGTGGCTGTCGCTGCGCGCGTGGATGCACCGCCGCGCCTTGCGCCGCAGGCAGGAGCGGGACGAGTACGAGCCGGAGATGGAGCAGCGCTCCACCGCTTGGCGGCGCGCCGCAGAACGGGTCGAATCGGCCGAGTTTGCCGAGCAGCGGATGAGCCAGGATGGCCGCGCCCGCGTCGAGCCCGAATTCTTCGCCGCCATGGTCAATGACCGCAGCGTCTCGCTCGATCCCGACGATGCCGATATCTTCGAGGACCGCTTCGACAATGCGGGCGAGGATGCCGATTTCGACGATGAGCCTGTCGTGCAACGCCGCGGCGCGTCGACCGCCAAGGTGCAGCCGTTCCGCTCCGACGCAGCCACCCGCGTCGAGGCGCCGGCGGCGCGCCCCGTGCCCGGCGCCCGCGTGCAGCGCGAGGCGCAGACCTCGCTGATCGGCTCGGAAAAGTTCGAAATGCCGTCGCTGCACTTCCTCTCCGAACCGAAGAACGTGGTGCGCGACGCCAGCCTGTCCAAGGACGCGTTGGAGCAGAACGCCCGCTTGCTCGAAGGCGTGCTGGAGGATTTCGGCGTCAAGGGCGAGATCATCGCCGTGCGTCCGGGTCCGGTGGTCACGCTCTATGAGCTCGAACCGGCGCCCGGCATCAAATCGTCGCGGGTCATCGGCCTGTCCGACGACATCGCCCGCTCGATGAGCGCCATCGCCTGCCGCGTCGCGGTGGTGCCAGGCCGCAACGCCATCGGCATCGAACTGCCGAACGCCAAGCGCGAAACCGTCTATCTCAGAGAGATCCTGGCCAGCCGCGATTTCGAGACGACGAAGGCCAAGCTGGCGCTGGCGCTGGGCAAGACCATCAATGGCGAGGCGGTCATCGTCGACATCGCCAAGATGCCGCACGTGCTTGTCGCCGGCACCACCGGCTCGGGCAAGTCGGTCGCCATCAACACCATGATCCTGTCGCTGCTCTACCGGCTGACGCCGCAGGACTGCCGGCTGATCATGATCGATCCGAAAATGCTGGAACTCTCGGTCTATGACGGCATCCCGCATCTGCTGACGCCCGTCGTCACCGATCCGAAGAAGGCGGTGGTGGCGCTGAAATGGACCGTGCGCGAGATGGAGGACCGCTACCGCAAGATGTCCAAGGTCGGCGTGCGCAACATCGACGGCTTCAACGCCCGCGTCAGCCAGGCGGACAAGAAGGGCGAAAAGATCTCGCGCACCGTGCAGACCGGCTTCGACCGCCAGACCGGCGAGGCGATCTACGAGACCGAGAACCTCGATCTCGAGCCGATGCCCTATATCGTCGTCATCATCGACGAGATGGCCGACCTGATGATGGTCGCCGGCAAGGACATCGAAGGCGCCGTGCAGCGCCTGGCGCAGATGGCGCGCGCCGCCGGCATCCACGTCATCATGGCGACGCAGCGGCCGTCGGTGGACGTCATCACAGGCACCATCAAGGCCAATTTCCCGACCCGCATCTCCTTCCAGGTGACGTCCAAGATCGACAGCCGCACCATTCTGGGCGAGCAGGGCGCCGAGCAGCTGCTCGGCATGGGCGACATGCTCTACATGGCCGGCGGCGGCCGTATCCAGCGCGTTCACGGCCCGTTCGTCGCCGACGAAGAGGTCGAGAAGATCGTCGCGCACCTGAAGCTGCAGGGCGTGCCGGAATATCTCGACGCCATCACCGAGGATGACGGCGAGGATGACGACGAGCCGTCGGGCAAGGGTGGATCCGGTGGCGGCAACAGCAATTTCGAGGATTCCGACGATCCTTACGATCAGGCGGTCTCCGTGGTGCTGCGCGATGGCAAGGCCTCGACCAGCTATATCCAGCGCCGGCTGGGCATCGGCTACAACCGCGCCGCCTCGATCATCGAGAAGATGGAGAAGGAAGGTATCGTCGGCCCGGCCAACCATGCCGGCAAGCGCGAGATCCTGGTGCCGACCGAAGAGGACAAGTTCTGACCAGAAAGCCTGACCCTTGTGACATCCCGGTCCGGCAACCTTGAACCTTTCAAGGCGTTGAAGCGACCAAGGGACGCCTGACCCGCCAAATTTCAGCCTAACTGGGGGTCCAAGCACAGAACAACTCAGGAATTGGATGAGAGTGACCGACATGAAAAACGATCTTTCAGCGCTCAGCACATTTGCTCCCTCCCGGCGTCAGTTGCTGGGCCTCGGCCTGGCGTTTGCGGGGGCGGCAGCCTTCAACGCGGTACCCGGCTTCCAGGTGCTGGCTTCGGCGCAGGCGGCCGTGCCGGCCGCGGCACAGAAGATCGCCGACCACTTTTCCTCGGTCAAATCGATGAGCGGCGAATTCGTGCAGTTCGGCCCCAAGGGCGAGCAGACCGGCGGCAAGTTCTTCCTTGAACGGCCGGGCAAGATCCGCTTCAACTATGACGGCTCTTCGAATTTCCGGGTGATTTCAGACGGCAAGTCGGTGGTCATCCTGAACAAGAGGCTCAACACGTCCGATCTCTATCCGTTGTCGAAGACGCCTCTGAAACTGCTGCTCGACACCAGGATCGACCTCTCCGGCGACCGCGTCAAAAGCGTCAAGCAGGAGGATGACCTCACCACCATCCAGCTCGCCGACAAATCGGTGTTCGGCAATTCGAAGATCACCATGATGTTCGATCCGAAAACCTTCGATTTGCGGCAGTGGACGATCACCGACGCGCAGGGCAAGGATACGACGGTGATGATCTTCAACACCAAGGAAGGCGTCAGCTTCGCGCCGGATACTTTCGCCATCGACTACACGGCGAACCGCGAGCTCAACACCAACAAGGCGCGCTAACCCAGTTGTTATAGCTGTGGAAAGCACCGGGCCGCGCCTCGTCGGGCGTTGCCCGGCTTGTCTTTGCGGCCCGCGGCTGGCAATTTCCCGGACTGACTCCGTCAAAAGGCGTCTTCCCCGCCGGAACCCATCGGTTCTGGTCGGCCGCACGCTGTCCTGGATTGCCAATGCCCTTTTCCGTCGCCACCTGGAACATCAACTCCGTTCGCCTGCGCATGCCGATCGTCGAGCGCCTGCTCGTCGAGCATGCGCCCGACGTGCTGTGCCTGCAGGAAACCAAGGTTCCCGACGACCTGTTTCCCGAAAAGGCTTTCCGCAAGCTCGGCTACGAACACATCGCCTTCCATGGCCAGAAGGGCTACCACGGCGTAGCAACCGTGGCGCGGCGGCCGATCGAAGTGGTCGAAAAGCGACGCTTTTGCGAGATAGAGGACAGCCGGCACCTCTCGGTCACGGTGCGGGCCGGCGGCAAGGCGATCCTGCTCCACAATTTCTACGTTCCGGCGGGCGGCGACGAACCGGATCCCGTCATCAACAGGAAGTTCAAGCACAAGCTCGATTTCGTTGCCGAGATGAATGCCATCCGGGCAGAACATGACGAGGTGTCCGGCTCGGTGCTGGTCGGCGACCTCAACATCGCCCCGCTCGAGCATGACGTCTGGTCGCACAAGCAATTGCTCAACGTGGTCAGCCACACGCCGATCGAGACGGAAAATTTCGAGGCGATGCGCCGCGCCGGCGACTGGGTCGACCTGATGCGGCTCAACGTGCCGCATGAGCAGAAGCTCTACACCTGGTGGAGCTATCGCGCGCAGGATTGGGAGCTGTCCAATCGCGGCCGCCGTCTCGACCACGTCTGGTCGTCGCCAAACCTGGTGCCCAGCTTTTCCGGCTACGAAATCCTGCGTCCGGCGCGCGGCTGGGAGCGCCCGTCGGACCATGTGCCTGTGATCGCGCGGTTCGATCTGGACTAGCCTGCTCGAAGATGCGGGGCCTGCGGCAGTCAGTCGGTAGAGGTGGAGTCGGCTGGATCCACCCACGGACGGCCCAATCGTGTCACCATCGCCGCGTACCCAACGGCACCTGCCGCCCAAAGGAAGATGCCAAGCTCTTTGACGACGTCTTCGGCGATGGCGGCCGCAGAACCAGGGGTAGGAAACAGCTCTCCGAGCTGGTCAATCGATGCTGACATCGCGAGCAGGAAGCCTGCGGCCACAAAGACGATCGTGCCGTCGAATGTCTTTCGTCGCAGCCGAAAGAACCAGAACAACCCGGCGGCGGCGTAGACAATCATCGGAACGATCTCCTGTATCCCTACAATGGGCAGCACGTCCTCATGGATCAACAACAGGTCATCGAGGCCCAAGAACAGGGTAAGGCCGCCGAGAAACGTGCAATCCCATCGATGCGTGAGCAGGCCAGCAAACAGGGCCGCAGCGCCGGTGCCGATCCATAGCGAAGCACCCAGGGACGAAATCCACCCCGTATAGAAGCCGACTTCGGCGGCTGCAGATGGATCTCGATAAAAGATCCAAGCGTCCAGGCCACGAATTTGCGCGATGAACAGCGCGGCTAAGAGCATCGCAAAATTAATCGCCGTCGCCGCCAGTACGACCAAGCGCCAGGCTATTATCCATTCGCCGCCATGCTTTGTGTTCAGCGCGTTGTTCTCTGGCATTGCTATTCTCATTGAGGACTGAGAGGAACTCCACTGGAACCAAAGTACGACAGCCGCCAGATTTGCCGCCGAGAACTTCGCCTGCATTGTGCCGGTGGTCACCATGATTGCAGCGCTTCGCCCCACCGAACCCATTATACCATGGCGTCGATGTTCAGGTGAGGCTGGCCTGCAAATGGCCGACCTGAATCTCAACGCGCTTCGAAGCGCGCCAAATGAATTCAAGTTCAAACCGCGCGCTTCAAGTCTTCATGCATGTCGTTATCGCGAAATTGCTGGACTGACAGGCCTGCGAGATCCGGCAGATGGGGATGGTCGCGGCGGCGCGTCGCCAGCATCCGTTGCGCCGCTTCGACGATTGTCGACGCAGGCACATCGGCGACCAGGCCGGTCGGGCTTGCAAGACGGGATTCGATCACGTCCACGCAGTTCGAAAGCGGCCTCCAACGGGCCATGTTGGCGCCGCCACTGAGGATAACCATCGGCGTCATCACGGTTGCCATGAGATGTGCGGTACCGCCTTCGGCGCCGATGTAAAGATCGGCAAACTCGCCGAGCGCCAGCAAGATGTCACCGATATCGACACCCTCGATCGCGGCGGAATCGACAAGCCGCAGCTTCGGTACGCGCTGAGCCAGTTCAGCCATATCGGGACCATCGCCGGGAGTTTTCACATAGAGAAGGTCCGCCCCGTCGGCGATCAGGCTGTCGGCGATCGCGGCAACCTGATCCGCCGACATGCGCTTGCTGGCGCTGCCGTGCGCCGCGATAATGATCAACGGAGCATGCTTGCCGTCCGCAAGGCCCCTGGCCGCCGCTCGCGCGGCCGGGCCAGGCTCCAGCCGATGATCGAAAGGCAGCCGCTTGCCGGCAAGGCGTTCGATGAGGCGGTGGTAGCGCCAGGCATTGTGCCCGGGTCGTGCTTCAGGCCTTTGGCCCAGGCGCCAGGAAAGGGCGAAAGCCGGAAAGTTTGCCTCATAGGCGATGCCGCGGCCGAGCAGTGATGCCGAGGCTTGAAGCAGCCAACGCGCCGAGATGCGGAAATCGACCACGGCCAATCGCCCCTTGCCGTTGCGGTGACCGGCGATCAGGCGCGCCAGGGGCGTCCGCACATTGATCGCATCGACCAAATGGCCGGCATGGCGATTGAGGCTATGTTCAAGGGACGACGACCGGGTGGTTCCGTAGACGATGAAACTATCGGGGAATGCCGTTCTGGCGGCGCGCAAAGCCGGAATCCGGATTAATCCGTCGCCGAACGCGTCATTGCGGGAATACAAGGTAATCGTCTCGTACCGCCCTGATGGCATGGCTCGCTCCCCCCAGGAGCCTGGTGGTGATGGCGCCTGCTGTGCCGGCCGCCTTCGAGGTGCTTTAGGATTTCACCTCATGCCTGTCAACGGACCCTTGCCCCTGGATCCGGGCGTCCGGATGAACGAACCTTGGCGATTCCCGCTCCGGCCGCAGTGCGCCACGATCAGGTCATCGCGGCCAATGTCGTTGAAAAGCGCTGCCGCGCTTCCGCCTTTGGCCGCGACACAACAGCTTCGCAGGCGGGCAGCCTTCAGCCAGAGAAGCGCGGCGCCAGTTCCTCGATGCGGCGGATCATCGCCTGAAATTCCTCCGAGATGCGCTGGTGGAGCTTGACCGCGATCTCGGGATATTCCTCCAGGATGCGGCGGAACATCTTGCGGCTGAGCCGCATCACTTCGGAATCGATCTCGGCCGAGGCGCTGGTCAACCGGTTGGTGTCGGCGATCAACGCCAGTTCGCTCAGGATTGTGCCGGGGCCTGCCGTGCCAATTGGGATGCGTTCACCACCCTGCTCCCGGTAGAGCACGATGCGCCCACTGACGACGATATAGGCGGAATCGGCCTCATCGTCCTCGCGATAAAGCTTGTGGTTGGCAATCAGCCTGGTGTTCTCGGCGCCAAAGGCGAGCAGGCGCAATTGTTCCTGCGTGAAGCCCTCGAAGAGCCTCACGGCGGACAGGACGCGGATGTCGTCATCCAGCGCCATCTAGCTATGTCCCCGAACCGACAGTCCGACTCCTCCTCTGCGAGTTCGATCCAAACCACCCTCCAACTGGATCGTACCCGAAAGCGGCCCCGCCCGACCGCTCATTGGATAATGAAATGTTTAAGGAACCAGCTTGTAGCCGCCGCTTTCTGTCACAAGAATTTCCGCATTGGAAGGATCGCGCTCGATCTTCTGGCGCAGCCGGTAGACATGGGTTTCCAGCGTGTGCGTGGTGACACCGGAATTGTAGCCCCACACCTCCTCGAGCAGCACGTCGCGCGTCACCACCTTCTGGTCGGCGCGATAAAGATATTTGATAATCGAGGCTTCCTTCTCCGTCAGCCGCACCTTGCCGCCGCGCGGGTCAAGCAGCAGTTTCTGGCTGGGCTTGAAAGTATAGGGCCCGACCGAGAAGGTGGCGTCCTCGCTCTGCTCATGCTGGCGCAGCTGCGCCCGAATGCGCGCCAGCAGCACGGCAAAGCGGAACGGCTTCGTCACATAGTCGTTGGCGCCGGCCTCGAGACCAAGAATCGTATCCGAATCGGTGTCGTGACCGGTCAGCATGATGATGGGCGCCTTGTAACCGCCCTTGCGCAGGATCTTCACCGCTTCGCGGCCATCCATGTCGGGCAGCCCGACGTCCATGATGAGCAGATCAATGAGGCCGCCGCGCGCTGCGGCGACACCTTTTGCCGCAGTCGATTCCTGCAGCACGTCGAATTCCTCATAAAGGGACAATTGCTCGACCAGTGTGCCGCGCAGGTCATCATCATCGTCGACGATCAGTATGGTGCGTGAAGTCATGGATCAATCCGTTGTTTTGAAAAGAAAATTCAGTTGACCGCTGCCTGTTTATGCGGAAGCTGACCGGCGCAACAGCCGTTCACAGTGATTTGTTCCGTGGCACGATCATACAAGAAAAAACACGATCGCAATGCAGCCGGCGCAATTTTGCGAAAAGGGCTGCGTGTGCTGACCGTGCGGGCCAGGCCTGGGCATTCAAGCCAGGGCCTGCTGCAGGCCGGGAAAACGGTGTTTGCCTGTGCGTTGGGGCGCGGTGGCATCTCGGCCGGCAAGCGCGAAGGCGATGGCGCCACGCCGCTGGCCGCGATGCGGATACTGTCGGGGTATTTCCGGGGAGATCAGTTCTCCAGCGGCCGCAGGACCCGTCTGGCGATGACGCCGATCGGGCCCGATCTGGGCTGGTGCGAAGTGCCTGACGACCGCAACTACAACAGGCCCGTCAAGATACCCTATGGCGCCAGCCACGAACGCATGCGGCGCGACGACCGGCTCTACGACGCCTGTCTTGTGCTCGACTGGAACCTGTCGCCGCGCCGGCGCGGGCGCGGCAGCGCCATCTTCTTCCATCTGGCGCGCCCCGGCTTCACGCCGACGCAAGGCTGTGTGGCTGTCACGGCTCGTACGATGGCGCGACTGCTGCCACTGCTGTCGGATCGGACGGTGGTGAGGGTGGTAAGATAGTAGGGGAGTAGGGGAGTAGGGGAGTAGGGACAGTCCCGGCGCAGCCTTAATTTTTCCTATTCCCCTATTCCCCTATTCCCCTATTCCCCTACGACCAGGTTTCTGCCAACCGATGTCGAGCAGGCCCAGCCGGCCAAGTTCTCTGTCCATTGCGCGAGCGACGTCACGGCGCTCGCCGCCGATATCGCGCAGTTGGCGATCGGAGAGATCCTCGACGTCCTGGTAGGCAATGTCGCGGCGGGCGAGGCGTATCGCGACCCGGGCGTGGCGCAGCCAGTCGAGGGTTTCGGCCAGCCAGGCCGGGCGGGGTGTCGATGAATTCAAAACGATGATGGACATGGTTATGATCCGTTGTCTCCGGATATCAAATCCGGCTTGATGATGTGTCGATGATGGGATCATGCCAGATTGAAATCCCTGCGAGAAACGAGTAGTTTTCTCTGGATCATCAAGTTTTATTTGAGGATAGGATGGCTCGTCTTCTGCCCGGGACTCGTGCCTTGAGGACGCTGGAAGCAGCGGCCCGGCACCTCAATTTCACCCGCGCCGCCGACGAGCTCGGCCTGACACCGGCCGCCGTCAGCCATCAGATCAAGGAAATCGAGGATCAACTCGGGCTGGTGCTGTTCACACGCACCAGCCGCACCATCCGGCTCACCGAGGCGGGGACGGTGCTGTTCGACGCCTCGGCCGACGCGCTCGACCTGCTTGGCCGGGCCGTTTCGCGGGCGCAGAAGCTGGCGCGCGGCACCGCCCTTTTGAAGGTAACGCTCGACGCGCAGTTCGCGTCAAAATGGCTGATGCGACGCGTCGACGATTTTCGCAAGCATCACCCAGATATCGAATTGCGATTCGACATTGCCTATGAAGTGCGGGATTTCGAACTCGATGACATCGATGTCGGCATCCGTTTTGGCGCCGTCCGGGTCTTCGCACCCACCGGCTGTTCGACAACATCCTCATTCCGGTGTGCAGCCCGAGCCTTTTGACGTCCGGTCCGCCGCTGCGTGAGCCGCGCGACCTCTTCAATCACACGCTTGCGCATATCGAATGGTCGCGGCAAGGCGTGACATGGCCCAACTGGCGGATGTGGATGGCGGCGGCCGGCATCAATGATTTCGACGACAGCCGGACCGTCGTCTTCGGAAACTCCACGGATGCCGTCCAGGCAGCGCTCGACGGCAATGCCGTTGCGCTCGCCGATTTCGCCATGGTGGCGAACGACCTTTCCCTGGGCAGGCTGGTGCAGCCTTTCGAACTCGGCCTGCGGGTGGCGCCCGAGTTCGCCTACTTCCTGGTCTATCCCGAAAATACCGGCGACGATCCGCGCATCGTCGCCTTTCGCGAATGGATGCTCGAGGAAGTCGCCAAGACGCGGACCACGGACAAAGGGCAGTAGGGCAGTAGGGCAGTAGGGCAGTAGGGCAGTAGGGCAGTAGGGCAGTAGGGCAGTAGGGCAGTAGGGATTGCAGTCGGTGCCGTTTGCCCCTATTCCCCTACTGCCTTACTGCCCTACTCCCTTCTTGATCAGGTTGCCGCCGCGCCGAACCAGCCGATCACGGCGCCGATGATCAGCAGCACGCCGAGCCAGTGGCCGCCGTCGATGAGGGTCAGGTCCCAGCCGAAATTCTCGTAGCGATGGTTGACCGAGAGCGTCGTGGCGACGAAACCCAGCCAGAGCACGAAGCCGAAGACCAGGCCGGCAATCCATGTCGGCTCGCCGCCGGTCATCGCGCCGACGACCAGCGCCAATATGTACGCCATGACCAGTTCGGCGATGAAGCTGATGACGAAGGGCAGCGGCGATTTCTTCATCGTCGCCGGATCGAGCTTGGCGGCTTTCAGCCACGGCTTGCTCAGGCCCATGTACCAAGCGGCGCCGAACAGCCACGCGGCGATCGCGGCAGCGACTACCGCCAGCCAGTTCACTGCTGAAAAATCCATGAGCTCCCCCTCTGATTTGTATGTGATGGAACGCCTGTTCGGCGATCGCGTCAAGCGAACCGCCAGACCGTCGTGCGCTTGACCAGCGCATCCTCCAGCGCCCGCGTGACGGCCACCTCATAGACCGCAAGCGGCTCCAGCCCTGCCTTCGGCAGATACGACCGTCCGGGATCGCCGACGAGGATCTCGGCGCCGCGGGCCTTCAGCGTTGCGAACCATGGCATCAGCCGGTCCGCGAAAGATTTGTCGTAGAAAACATCACCGGCCAGGACCACGTCCCAACCTGCATCGGTGCCGATGCAATCCGTGCCGAGGAATTCGGTCCCGACACCGTTGATCTCGCTGTTGAGCCGGATCGCGGTGGCACAGAACGGATCGATGTCGGTTGCGATCACCTTGGCGGCACCTGCCTTGGCGGCAGCGATGGCGACGAGGCCGGAGCCGGAAGCGAAGTCGAGCACGCGCTTGCCCCGCACCGTGCCGGGATTGTCCAGGACATAGCGGGCAAGGCCCTGGCCGCCGGCCCAGGCAAAGGCCCAGAAAGGCGGTGGCAGGCCGATCTCGACCAGCTCATCCTCGGTCCGCTGCCACAAATCATGCGCTTCGTCGGCAAGATGAAGCAGGATCTCCGGCACGTGCGGCGGCGCCATCAGCGCCGTGTTGTCGAGAATGAATTGCCTCGCGCTGTTGGGCGTCAGCGCCGTCACGGAGCCGGCGTCAAGCCGCCCATGCGGCAGACTTCCTTCCACTCGGCCGGCGTCACCGGCTGAACGGAAAGCCGGCCGAGCCGCACCAGCGCCATGTCGGCAAGCTTCGGATTGGCCTTGACCTGTTCCAGCGTCGGCGGGTTCGGCACATCCCTTACGGCGCGGATGTCGACGCATTCCCAGCGCGGATCGTCCGAGGTGGTGTCGGGATGGGCAAGCGCGCAGACTTCAGCGATGCCGACGACGTTCAGCCCCTCGTTGGAATGGTAGAAGAAGCCGAGATCACCGATCTGCATCGCCTTCATGTTGTTGCGCGCGGCGTAGTTGCGCACGCCGTCCCATTGCGTGCCGGCCTTGCCCTTGGCCTTCAGCATCACGAAGGAGAACTTGAATGGCTCGGATTTGAACAGCCAGTAGTTCATGTCTTTCTCCTCCTGGACTCTTTGTTTTGACGCAATTCCCAAGGGAAAGCGCTATGCGCTTTTCCCGGGAAAACCGTTTCACACTTTTCCTGGAATTACTCTAGCGGGCGACCGGGATTAACTAGCCGCCGGCTTGTTGAACGTCCAGTTCCACGGGCGGATTTCGACGCTTTCGAACAGCCCGGCCTTGGCGTAGGGGTCGGCGGCCGAGAGAGCCTGGGCGCCAGCCAGGTCGGACGCTTCGACGACCACGAGGCTGCCATTGGGCTTGCCCTCGGCATCAAGGAACGGACCGGCGAAGGCCAGCTTCTTGTCGCCGTTCAACCCCTCGAGAAAGGCAATATGCTCAGGCCGCGTGTCGAGGCGCACCTGCAGGCTTCCGGGCTTGTCCTTGCAAATCACAGCAAACAGCATCTTTTTTCTCCTGATCGTTCAAAGTCGTGGGGATCAATCGTTGGTTTCGGTCTTCAGCGGCCGGGTCATCAAGGCCGTCACAGCCTGCCGGACGGTGATGGCACCGTCCAGTATGGCGGCGACGGCGGCAATGATCGGCGCGTCGATGTTGCGCTCGGTGGCGATGCGGGCAGCGATCGCCGCCGTCGGCACGCCTTCGGCCAGCGGCAATCCGGCAAGCGGCTTGCCTTGCCCGAGCGCCAAACCATAGGCGAAATTGCGCGACTGGGTGGACGAGCAGGTCAGCAGCAGGTCGCCAAGGCCGGAAAGCCCCATCAGCGTCTCGGGCCTGGCGCCGAAGGCAGCGCCGATGCGGCGCAGTTCGACAAAGCCGCGCGTCACCATGGCGGCCTGGGCGCTGGCGCCGAGACCCGCGCCAGCGACAGCACCTGCGGCAATGGCGAAAACGTTCTTCAAGGCGCCGCCGATCTCGACCCCGATCAGGTCGTCGTTCGAATAGCAGCGCAGGTTTTCGGCGGAAAAGCGGGCGGCGAGATCGGCGGCCAATGCCTCGTCGCGGGCAGCGACCACAACGGCCGTCGGCAGGCCGCGGGCGACGTCGGTGGCGAAGCTCGGACCCGACAGAGCGGCAACCGGATTTAGCGGCAGGATTTCTTCGACGATCGCCGACAGCAAGGCGCCGGTCTCGCTTTCGATGCCCTTGGCACACAGAACCAGCGGGACACCGGCCGGCATATGGTCCTTCGCTGCCGCCAGCGTAGTCCGCAGCGACTGGGCCGGCGTCACCGCCAGCACGCAGTCGGCACCGTCGAGCGCGGCCCGGATGTTGCTCGTCGCCACGATGCCTGGCTGGAGCGCAATGCCAGGCAGATAGCGTGGATTTTCGCCGCGGTCGATCGCGGCGACGGTCTCCGGGTCGCGCGCGTAAAGGCGGACGAAATGGCCGGCGCGCAGCATGGCCAAGGCCAAGGCAGTGCCCCAGGCCCCGCCGCCGAGCACGGCAACGCGCCAGCCGGTTGGCGCGGTGTCGTTGCCGCTTGCCCGCTCGTTCATGCCTTGGCTCCGCGCCGGCCGGAGCCGACCATCGGCGCCGAGATGCTGTCCAGCGGCCAGCGCGAGCGCGGCACGAAATCGAAGCCGTTCTCCTGCGCCATGCCGGCGCGCAGCCGCTCGATGCCGGCCCAGGCGATCATCGCCGCATTGTCGGTGCAAAGCTTCAGCGGTGGCGCAATGAAGGTGAAGCCGGTCTCGGCACAGAGCCGCTCCAGCATGATCTTGATCGCGCGGTTGGCGGCGACACCACCGGCAACGACGAGGGCCGGGTTTTTCGTGCCGGGAAATGTCTGGCGAAAGCGCGTCAGCGCGCGAGAAACGCGGTCGGCCAGAGCATCGGCTACCGCTGCCTGGAACGAAGCGCAGATGTCGGCGACGTCCTGGTCGCTCAGCGGCGCAATGGCGCTCGCCGCTTGGCGCACGGCGGTCTTGAGGCCGGAGAAGGAGAAGTCGGGCTGGGCCGAGCCCTTCATCGGACGCGGAAAGGCAAAGCGCGAGGCATTGCCGGCCTGTGCCGCCTTTTCGACATTCGGTCCGCCGGGATAGGGCAGGCCGAGCATCTTGGCCGTCTTGTCGAAGGCTTCGCCGAGCGCGTCGTCGATGGTCGTTGCCCAGCGCTGGTAGTCGCCGACGCCGCGCACGGCGACGATTTGCGTATGGCCGCCGGAGACCAGCAGCAAGAGATAGGGAAAGTCGAGCCCGTCGGTCAGCCTTGCGGTCAGCGCATGGCCTTCGAGGTGGTTGATGGCGATCAGCGGCTTGTTCGCCGCCGCGGCGATTGCCTTGGCGGTCATCAGCCCGACGATCAGCCCGCCGACCAGGCCGGGACCGGCTGTGGCGGCAATCGCGTCGATATCGGCGAGCGCCGTGCCCGAATCGGCAAGCGCCGCCTCGATGATGCCGTCCAGCGCCTCGACATGGGCACGCGCGGCGATTTCCGGCACGACGCCGCCGAACGCGGCATGTTCCTCGATCTGGCTGAGCACGATGTTGGACAGGATTTTCGGCGCGGCGTCGCCGTCGATGGCCACCACGCTGGCGGCGGTCTCGTCACAACTCGTCTCTATGCCCAGCACGCGGATCAATTCGTCGCTGTCCCTAAAGATTGTATCATGGGGCTTTCCCCGTTAGGAGAACCCCGGAAAAGCCTCGCTTGCCGGGGGGTTATCACGGACTGCGCGCCATGCAAACAATCTTGAGAATCGGAACACGCGGCAGCCCGCTGGCGCTGGCACAGGCGCATGAAGCACAGGCGCGGCTGATGGCCGCGCATGGCATGCCGGCGGAGGCGTTCGAGGTGGTCGTCATCTCGACCAGCGGCGACCGCATCCAGGACCGGCCGCTGTCGGAAGCCGGCGGCAAGGGCCTGTTCACCAAGGAGATCGAGGAGGCGCTGCTGGCGGGCCGGATCGATATCGCCGTGCATTCGTCGAAGGACATGCCGACGCAACTGCCCGACGGTCTCGAACTCTCGGCCTTCCTGCCGCGCCAGGATGCACGCGACGCCTTTGTCGGCAAGGCGGCGAAGACGATCGCCGAACTGCCGCGCGGGGCGAAAGTCGGGTCGTCGTCGCTGCGGCGGCAAGCGCTGATCCGCCGGATGCGGCCGGATCTCGACGTGGTGATGTTCCGCGGCAATGTGCAGACGCGGCTGCGCAAGCTCGAAGAAGGCGTCGCCGCGGGCACGATCCTGGCCTATGCCGGGCTGAAGCGGCTTGGGCTCGAGCATGTCGTCACCGACCTGATACCGCTCGATGTCTTCCCGCCGGCGCCGGGGCAAGGCGCGATCGGCATCGAAACCCGTATCGGCGACCGCGATGTCGAAAAGATGCTGGCAGCCGTCCATGATGTGCCGACCGGCCAGGCGCTGGCCTGCGAGCGTGCCTTCCTGGCGGCGCTGGATGGCTCCTGCCGCACGCCGATCGCCGGCTATGCAGCGATCGAGGCCGAAAAACTGTCTTTTGCCGGGCTGATCATCTCGCCCGACGGGACGCAATCGTACACGGTCGAGCTGCAGGGACCGGCGCAAGACGCCGCCAGCATCGGCGGTGAAGCAGCCCGGAGCGTGCGTGCCAAGGCCGGCGAAAAGTTCTTCGACGGCTGGCTCTGAAATGCTTCGCGTCCTGGTCACCAGGCCGGAACCGGGTGCATCGCGCACTGCGCGTCGGCTTGAGGAGACGGGCTTTCAGCCGGTTCTTTTGCCCCTGACCGAAACAAAGGCGTTGCCTGTCGCCGCCGGACTGATCCCGGACGATGCCGTCGCGGTGGCCGTCACCAGCGCCAATGCCGTGCGCCATGCGCCGGAAGAAATCATCGCGACGCTCGCCGCCTTACCTTGCCATGCGGTCGGCAAAAGGACGGCGCAAGCGGCGCGTCGAGCGGGGTTTTCGTCGGTCAGTGAAGGCCCGGGCGATGCGGAGGCGTTGGCCGACAGTCTCGCCGCCGATTTTTCTGGAAAGACGATTGTCTATCTCTGCGGGCGCGTGCGTTTTCCGGCGTTCGAACAGAGGCTCGTGACGGCGGGCGTTCGGGTCCACGCCGTCGAGACGTATGACACGCTGACAATGGGCTATCCGGACGAAGTCATCCTCGAACGCCTGTCCGGGCAACCTGCCGACGCGGTGTTGCTTTATTCAGCCAAGGCGGCGGCGGCGATGCAAATCCTGGCAAGACGGCCCGCTCTGCGCGGTCTCTTCGAAAAAACATGGGTTTTTGCGCTTTCCACTCGCATCGCCGCAGCCTTCGACGATGCCGCCAGTGAAAGGATCCGCATCGCGGCACAGCGTGACGAGGACGCACTGCTGGCGCTTTTGCAGGCGCCGCGCTGAGCCGCGTCATCACACCGCCCCTTTTCACCGCTTGGTGATGTGCTAGACCCTTTCTGAACCATCATGCGCCGCCAGGCGTTGAGACGAAGCGAATTGTGCGGAGCCCAGGCATGGTCAAGACGCCGAAGATGCGACACTCGAAAAGCCGCCGCGAGCCGGTGACCATCGATCTCGAGCCGGGCGCCGTCTCACGCATCGCCGACGAGGATGCCGCCAGGCAGGGGGCCCAGACAGACGAGGCGAAGGCCGAGGAAGCAGCGAATGCTTCGCAGCCCGAGGTTCCCGAAGAGCCGATTCATGCCGACCAGACCGATCTCGAGCCCTGGGAGCATACCGACGCCCGGGCCGAACCGGAGCAGCCGCCGGCAGCGGCGACAAAGCCCGCTAGCGAGGCCGAGATCCCTTATCCCGGATCGTCCGACGAGCCCGGATCGTCCGATGCGCCGGCCGGCAAGACCAAAGCCTATGACTACAGTTTCGAGGACGCATCGGCGAAGCGCACGCAGACTGACGGCAACAAGGCAAAACCCGAGACACGGGGCGAGAAAATGGCGCCACCACCTGAAAAGCGTGGCGGCCTCAACGGCGTCGCCGCCGGCATCATCGGCGGCGTCATCGCGCTGGTCGGCGCCGGCGGGCTGCAATTTGCCGGCCTGCTCGGCGCGCCGGGTTCCGGTGCCGGCGTCTCGCTCGATGGCGTCAATGGCGACATCGCCTCGCTGAAGACCGAAATCGCCGGTTTGAAGGACGCCGGCGGCAACGGCGATGGAGCGGCCAAGATGGTCGGCCTGTCCTCGGGCCTTGAACAGGTCAAGGCCGATGTGGCGGCGCTGAAATCGGCTGTCGAGAAAGGTGGAGCAGGCGACGCAGCCGGGGTCGCCGCACTGGGCGACAAGGTCGCGCAGATCGAGACGGCGGTCGCCGCCCTCGGCAAGGCCGGCAGCTCGGCGCCGGTCGATCTCGGTCCGCTCAACGAGAAACTGGCAGGCCTCGACGCGCTGGTGAAGTCGGCCGGCGAGGCTACGACGGCGCAGGAGGGCCGGCTGACGGCGCTGGAGCAGTCTGTGTCGCAGCTGTCCGGCAAGGTCGAAGCGGCGGCGGGACAGCCGAAGATCGCGCTTGCCATCGCGGCGTCGGCCTTGAAGGCGGCGCTTGAGCGTGGCGGGCCGTTTTCGGCCGAACTCGAAACCCTCGCTGCGATTTCGCCCGATGCGCCGCAGCTTGCGGCACTGCGCGCCTATGCTGAAAAGGGCGTTCCGACCCGCGCCGAGATCGCGTCGCAGGCTGATGCCGCCGCCAATGCCATGGTCACAGCCGCGACGCCTGTCGATGAGAATGCCGGCTTCGTTCAGAGCCTTCTGTCGAGCGCCGAATCGCTGGTCAAGGTCAGGCCGATCGGTGCCGTCGAAGGCGCCGGCGCACCGGAAACCGTCGCGCGCATGGAGGCGGCGGTCAACCAGGGCGATTACGCCAAGGCACTCAGCGAGTATGAAACGCTGCCCGAGGCCGCCAAGGCCGCTGGCGCGGACTTTGCCGGCAAGCTGAAGGCACGCATCGAGGTCGAAACCCAGGTCGATGCGCTGATCTCGGGCGCGATGAAGGCATGAGGGCAACACAATGATCCGCCTGCTCGCCTTCCTCATCGTCGTTTTCGCGCTCGGGCTGGGCTTTGCCTGGCTGGCCGACCGGCCGGGCGACATGGTCGTCACTTTCAACGGCTATCAATACCAGGTCAGCCTGATGGTGGCGGCGGTGGCCGTCGTTGCCGTGGTCGCCGCGGTGATGATCCTGTGGTGGCTGCTTAAGTCGCTGTGGAACAGCCCCTACACCATCTCGCGCTATTTCCGTGTCCGCCGCCGCGACCGTGGCTACCAGGCGCTGTCGACCGGCATGATTGCCGCCGGCGCCGGTGATGGCGCGCTGGCCCGCAAGAAGACCAAGGAAGCCGCCAAGCTGATCCGTTCCGACCAGGAGCCGCTGATCCACCTGCTGGAAGCGCAGGCGTCGCTGCTCGAAGGCGATCATGAAGGCGCGCGGCAGAAATTCGAAAGCATGCTCGACGATCCGGAAATGCGGCTGCTGGGCTTGCGCGGGCTTTATCTGGAAGCCGAACGGCTCGGCGACCGCAACGCCGCCAGGCATTATGCCGGCCGTGCCGCGGTGATGGCGCCGCAGCTGGCCTGGGCGGCGGAATCGACGCTGGAAGAGCTGACCGCGCGCGGCGACTGGGACGGCGCCCTGAAACTGGTCGACGCGCAGAAATCGACACGGCAGATCGAACGCGATGCCGCCAACCGCCGCCGCGCCGTGCTGCTGACCGCCAAGGCACAGGCGCTTGCCGACAGCGATCCCGCTGCCGCCAGGACGGCGGCGATCGAGGCCAACAAGCTCAGGCCCGATTTCGCGCCCGCCGCCGTTGCCGCCGCGGCCGCATTGTTCAAGCAGAACGACGTGCGCAAGGGCTCGAAAATCCTCGAGGCGGCGTGGAAGGCGGAGCCGCATCCGGAAGTCGCCGAGCTCTATACCCATGCAAGGCCGGGCGACGCCGTGCTCGACCGCCTCAACCGGGCGAAGAAGCTGCAGGAAATGAAGAAGAACCACGCCGAATCGTCGATGACGGTGGCGCGCGCCGCGCTCGACGCACAGGATTTCTCGACCGCCCGCCGCGAGGCCGAGGCGGCGATCCGGATGGACCGCCGCGAGGGCGCCTACCTGCTGCTCGCAGACATCGAGGAGGCCGAGACCGGCGATCAAGGCAAGGTGCGGCAGCTGCTGTCCAGGGCGGTGCGGGCGCCGCGCGATCCGGCCTGGGTCGCCGACGGCGTGGTGTCGGAACGCTGGGCGCCAGTATCGCCGATCACCGGCCGGCTCGACGCCTTCGAGTGGCGCGCGCCGATGGAGCGTCTTGGCCAGTTGATCGACAGCCATGATGACGTGCCCGCCAGCGCGGCGCCGGTCATCGAAGCATTGGCAAAGCCGACGAGCGAAAAAAGGCCGGTCGAGGTGATCGATGATGCCGGTCCTGACACGTTTGCGGGCAAGGATGCCGAGCGCCACGAGGATCATGTCAGGCCGATCACGGCAGCGGCCTTCGCCGCGGTGCCGAGTGATGCGGAGGGCGTCGAGCCGGCCGAGGAGCTTGCGCGGCTGCCGGACGATCCCGGCGTCGATCCGGACGAGGAAGCGGAGAAATCGCCGCGCCGGTTTCGGTTGTTTTGAGTTGGGCAGGCCGTCAGGCCGTTGGGGTATGGATCTATGTTTGAACGCGTTCTGTCGTTTCTCAGGGATTTGCCGGCCGGTGCCGGCACGCATGCCAGCACGGACGATCCGCGCATCGCTGCCTCGGCGCTGCTCTACCATGTGATGAACGCCGATGGCGTGCGCCAGGATGTCGAGTGGGAGCGGTTCAAAGCGGTGCTGGCGGAGAGCTATTCGATCAGCGGCACGGAACTCGAAGCGCTTGCCGCCGCCGGCGAGCGGGCCGACAATGAGGCGATCGATCTCTATGCCTTCACCAGCGTCCTGAAGCGCCATCTCGATGCCGATGCGCGCAAGGCCTTCATCGGCCTGATGTGGGAAATCGTCTATGCCGACGGCGAGTTGCACGAGCTCGAGGACAACACCGTCTGGCGCGTCGCCGAGCTGATCGGCGTCGAACGCCATGATCGCGTCGAGGCGCGCCGCAAGGCGGCGGCGCACGCGCCGGGCGCCACCGGAACATCGAGCGACGAATAGGATCTTCGCCTTCCCATGCCGCGCCAAACGAGTTCGAAGCCAAAGATCCTGATCGTGCTGCATCAGGAGAGTTCGAGCCCGGGGCGTGTCGGCCACATGTTGCTGGAAGAAGGGTTCGACCTCGATATTCGCCGGCCGCCGCTTGGCGACGCCTTGCCCGAAACACTGGACGACCACGCCGGCACGGTGGTGTTCGGCGGCCCGATGAGCGCCAATGACGAGGACGAGTTCGTTCGCCGCGAGACCAGCTGGCTGGAAATACCGCTGAGGGAGAACCGGCCATGTCTCGGCATCTGTCTCGGCGCACAGATGCTGGTCAACTGTCTCGGCGGCAAGGTCGAAGGACACGGTGAAGGGCTGGTCGAGGTTGGCTGGTATCCCCTGAAGGCGACCGAAGCCGGCAAGCAACTGATGCACTGGCCGGAGATGGTCTACCAGTTCCACCGCGAGGGTTTTTCGCTGCCCAGGGACGCGACGCTGCTGGCGACCGCCGAAACCTATCCCAACCAGGCCTTCCGTTACGGCGACAATGCCTGGGGCATCCAGTTCCATGGCGAACTGACCAGGGTGATGATGCAGCGCTGGGTGGTGCGCGGCGCGCATCGCTTCGAATTGCCCGGTGCCCAGCCCGGCCGCGATCATCTCGGCGGCCGGCTGATCTGGGACATGCATCTCAAGCGCTGGCTGGACGAGTTTTTGCGGATGATTTTCGGCAAGCCGAGCAATGGCTAAAGCGCGTCGCGTTTGAACGGATTCAGGCGCCGCGCTTTAGGTCTTTGTCTTTATGCATGTAGGTCTCCCAAAACCGGGGCCACTTTGCGACATGCATCAAGGTTCGAGCACCGGCCGCAGGAAGCTGCGCTCGTAGCTGAGAATGCTGCGATTGCGTTTTTCCATTTCAAACACTTCCTGGCATTCCGGGTCGGCAGCCATACGCTTGCGATAGTCCTCGTAGGCGGCGAGGCTCGGGAAGCTGAACATGGCAAAAGCGACATTGTTAGCCCCCTCGCTCGGAAGGAAATAGCCGTGATGGTTTCCGCCGAGGCGGTTGACCAGGCCTATCCAGCGACGGCCATAGTCTTCGAACTCGGCAAGCTTGTAGGGGTCGATGACATATTTCAGGTAGCAAGTGATCATGGGAGCTCCTGTGTATAGGCGAGGCATGTCGGCTGTCAGCCGTAAGAGATCAGTTGCGTCCGTTGAGGTGGCGCACCTTGCGCAGTTGCGGGAACAGCACCATCCACAGGCCCGCGACGGCGATGGCGCCGATGCCGCCGATCACCACGGCCGGCACCGTGCCGATCAGTGCGGCCATCGTGCCGGCGCGGAATTCGCCGACCTCGTTGGAGGCTCCGACAAAGACCTGGTTGACGGCGTTGACGCGGCCGCGCACCTCGTCGGGCGTCCACAGCTGGATCAGGGTCTCCCTGATGTAGACGCTGAACATATCGGTGGCGCCGAGGCCGGCAAGGGCTACGATCGACAGCCAGGTGATGGTCGAAAGGCCGAACAGCACGGTGAAGGCGCCGAAAGCGGCGACGAAGCCGAGCATGATCTTGCCGGCATTGTCTCGCAGCGGGTGACCGGCAAGCCAGACGGCGACGCAGATGGCGCCGATGCCCGGCGCCGAGCGCAGCAGGCCGAGGCCCCAGGGGCCGAGTTCCAGAATATCGCGGGCATAGACCGGCAGCAGCGCCGAGGCGCCAGACAAAAGCACGGCGAAGAGATCGAGCGAGATGGCGCCGAGCACGATCTTCTCGCTCCAGATATAGCGAAAACCGGCAAACAGCGTTTCCATCGTCGGCTTGTCGGTGACGCCCTGCTGCGCGGGCTTGGGAATGGTGAAGATCAGCAGGCCCGCCACGAGCATCAACACAGAGGCCACTCCGTATGCGATCTCGGGCGAGACTCCATAGAGAAGGCCGCCGGCAACCGGGCCTACGATAGTCGCCGTCTGCCAGGCGGATGAATTCCAGGCAATCGCATTGCCGAAATCCTCCGGCGGCACCAAATTGGCGAATAGCGACGACGAGGCCGGTCCGTAAAAGGCGCGCGCCAGGCCAAACAGCGCCAGCACGATGAAGATCGGCAGCGGGCTGACGAGGCCCCGCAGCGTGAAATACAGGAGAACAAGCGCACAGCATGCCTCGACCACAGTCGCCAACGCCATGATCAACCGGCGGCCGAAGCGATCGGCGACGACGCCGGTGACCAGCACCAGCAGCAGTGAAGGCAGGAACTGAACGATGCCGACAATGCCGAGATCGAAGGGATCGCGCGTCAAATCATAGACCTGCCAGCCGACCGCGACAGACACGATCATGGTGGCGAATGTGGTGAGGAAACGTGCCGCCCAATAGCTCAGGAAGGAGCGATGGCGGAACGCGGCATAGCGCTGATCCGGCGATATCTGTTCTGCTGTCATGATTTAAGAGGCCCCGTTGCAGTGACGTCAGCTGGCGGGGCACTTCCACGATGGGCGCTGGTCCGGCTGGCGGAACTTTTAGCTCAGTTCGCAGCGGATATGCGTTAAAATCAGTGCTGGATCAAGGAATTTTCAGCCTGCTCCGTCACCGGCACGCGTAAGTTACTGCCGCAGCGCGGCGGAGATGGCATCAAGGCCGCCGCGCAATTCGGCTTCCGTCGGCCAGCCAAAGCCGACGCGGAAGAAGCGCTTCTCCATCTCGAACCAGTGGCCGGGCCCGACATAGGTGCCATGGTTTTCCAGCAGATTCACATAGAACCGGTCGAGGTCGAAGCCAGGTTCGACATTGAGGCGCGGGAAGCCTACGACACCGCCTTCGGGCCGCACCCAGTCGACCAGCGGTTCGCGATCGATCCAGGCCTGGACGATGTCGCGGCGCTTGGCCATTTCGGGCAGCAGCGTCGCCAGGAAAGCGTCCCGGCGCTCGAGCATGCCCCGTGCAATGCCTTCATCGATAACGCTGCCGCAAATGCCGATCTGCTCCTTGGCGGCGAGGAATTTTTCCTGGAGCGCCGCGTCCCGGGTGATCAGCCAGCCGATGCGGATGCCGGGAATGCCGAAGGCCTTGGACAATGACGAGACGCTGATCGCCTTCGGGCTCAGCGAGGCAGCGGTCGGCAGCCGCCGGCCGTAGGAGAGGTCGCGATAGGTCTCGTCGACCAGCAGATGGCAGTTGCTGCTTTCGGCAAGCGCCACCAGGGCATCGAGTTCGGTTCGGCTCATCATCGTGCCGGTCGGGTTGTGCGGGCAGGTGACGCTGATCAGCTTCGTGTCCGGCCGCATCGCCGCCTTGACGCGTTCGACATCGATGGCAAAGCCTTCCTCGAAGGCCAGGTCGACAAAGCCGATCGCGCAGCCGATCGCCCTTGGGGTTTCGATGTTGGTGGCGTAGTTGGGCCTGATGACGACGAGATGGTCATTGGCCGACAAAAGCGAGGTCGAGATGATGAACAGCGCGCCCGCGGCACCGGCGGTGACCAGGACATCATCCGGTGAAATGCCGGCATCCTGCGCCGAGATCAGGGCACGCAACTGCTTGTCGCCGCGATGCTCGCCATAGAAAAGCGTGAGATCAGGCAGCGACAGGCCGATGTCGGAGAGCTTGTGGTCGGCGATCGAACTTTCCGAAAGATTGTAGCGGATACGGTCGTAGCCGTATTCTTCCGGCGCTTCTTTCTCGATCACCATCCTGGTGTAGTTCATGGCTCGCTCCCCAAGGCCCCGTCCGTCCATCCAAGCCATAAAAACATCAAGCCTGCCAAGGCGGATTCGCCGGCAGGCTTCTGTTCCAGTCGTCCTAACTGTTGGCTCAGGACTGAACTAGATCTCTGCTTTAGGCAGGTCGTCGTCCCAAAACCGCTGCGCACTTTTGGGCGACATGCCTCAGGCCGAGGCCTTGGCCTTCCTGCCCTTGGCGGGTGCCTTCACGGGGGCCGCCTTGCGGCCGAGGCCGATCGATTTCGCCAGCAGCGAACGCGAGGCCGCATAGTTGGGAGCGACCATCGGATAGTCCGACGGCAAGCCCCATTTGGCGCGATAGGCGTCCGGCGTCAGGCCGAAATGCACGCCCAGGTGACGCTTCAGCGATTTGAACTTCTTGCCGTCTTCGAGGCAGATGATAAAATCGGGCGTCACCGACTTCTTGGGGTTGACCGCCGGGACCAAGGGGGCAGCCACCGGGACCGCAGGCTTGCCGAGCCCGTTTATCGAGGCGCTGACGCTGGCGATGAGGTCGGCCAGGCCGGAGGCGGGCAAGCGGTTCTTCTCGACGTAAGCGGACACGATGTGAGCGGTCAGCTCGAGCAGATCGATGTCTTTACGGGCACTGTTGCTATCGTCGGTCACTCTATTTCTCCGTCTACAGCGAATGACCTGAAAATCGGATTCGACTTCCGGAAAGGATCATGCGCGAAATCAAAATGCTATGGCGTCCTTCGTGCGTCCACGGGACGAATGGCGTTGGTGTAGCGCGGAATTCCTAGTCGGCAAATCTGCGTATTGCAACGACTTGATGGCATATCACACGTTATTTTGAACAACTATATTAAACAATAACAGTATCAGACTATCAGCGCCTTGTCGCGCCACAAACGAAACCCGCCTTCAAAGGCGCGTGTGTTGTCGCCGCGCCTGGAGTCGGCGGGCAATTCATCGAGCTTGTCGACGTTGCCGCCGCCAATCACGACATAGTCCGGCTGCATGGCGGCACGGAGCCGGTCGACGACGTCGAAGACGTATTTGCGCCATTTCTTCTTGCCGCGCTTTTCCAGGCCGCGTTCGCCGACATAATCCTCGAAACTCCTGCCCTTCTTGTAGGGCAAATGCGCGAGTTCCATCGGTTGGGCGACGTTGTCGGCAATCATCGCCGCACCGAGACCGGTGCCGAGCCCGAGGAACAGCATACGCCCGCCCTCGTAGCTGCCGATGGCCTGCATCAGCGCGTCATTGACCACTTTCACCGGTTTGCCGAACGCGCCCGCAAAGTCGAATCCAGCCCAGCCCGTGCCGAGATTGGCGGGGTCGGCGAGCGGCCTGTTGTGATTGACCGGGCCGGGATAGCCCATCGAGACGACGTCGTAGGACAGGCCTTCGGCGAGCTTGTTGACCGTATCGATCATCTGCCGCGGCGTCAGGCCCGGCCCCGAATCGGCGCGGCGCTCCTCGCCCCCGGCGCTGGTGAGGATCTTGACGTGCGAGCCGCCGATGTCGATCGTGAGCACGATTTTTTCAGTGTCCGGCTTCTCGGTGCCCGATGCTGGTTGCTTCACTTTCTTGGCCATCGTGTGATCCTCTCACTTCACCGGATCGATCCAGCCATTGGGCGGTCCGAACCCGGCCATGACGTCCGCGGGTCCCCATGTGAGCGGCTCGTAGAGGTGCGGCGGCGTGGTGTCGCCAAGCACCGGGCCGACGATGCGCCAGGCCAGTTCGCTGGCGTCCTGGCGGGTGAACAGCTGGCCGTTGCCGTTCATGGCATCACCGATCAGCCGCTCGTAGGGCGGCATGTCGCTTTTGCTGTCGTCGAGCGCCGTCAATTCCACCTGCTCGCCGATCATGTCGTCGCCCGGCGCCTTGCGCTGTGCTCCGATGGCGATCACCACCTGCGGGTCGATGCGGAAGCGGACGTAGTTCTGGTCGGCGGGCTTGATCGGATCGAAGACATCGAGCGGCGGCCGCTTCAGCCGCACCACCACTTCGGTGACGTGCACCGGCATGTTCTTGCCGGCGCGGATGAAAAACGGCACGTCCTGCCAGCGCCAGGTGTCGACGAAGAAACGCACCGCCGCGAAGGTCTCGACCGGCGAGTTCGGCGCTACGCCGGGTTCGGCGAGATAGCCGGTGAACTGGCCACGCACGACATCGTCTTTGGTCAACGTGCGGATGGCGCGCAGCACCTGCACCTTCTCGTCGATCAGGTCATCGGCGGAACGGCCGACAGGCGGCTCCATGGCAAGCAGCAACAGGATGTTGAGCAGATGGTTCTCGATGACGTCCCTGATGCAGCCGACATCGTCATAGAAACGGCCACGTCCCTCGACGCCGAAATCCTCGGCCATGGTGATCTGCACGCTTTCGACGTAGTTGCGGTTCCAGATCGGCTCGAGGAAGGAATTGGCGAAGCGGAAATAGAGCAGGTTCTGGATCGCTTCCTTGCCCAGATAATGGTCGATACGGAAGATCGACTGTTCGTCGAACACCAGATGCAGGACGCGGTTCAGCCAGCGCGCCGATTGCAGATCGTGACCGAAGGGCTTTTCCACCATCAGCCGTGCGCCATGCGCGGTGCCTGATTGCTCCAGCCCCTGGACGACGGTCTCGAACATGGTCGGCGGCACCGCCATGTAGTGCAGCGGCCGCTGTGCGGTGCCGAGCGCGCTCTTCAGTTTCTCGAACGTCGCTCCATCGCGGTAGTCGCCGCTGACGTAGCGCAGCAACGAGGCGAATTTGGCGAACGCTTTCTCGTCGATCTTGCCGAGCGCATTGACGATGCCGTCGCGGGCGCGCGCCTGCAACTGCTTGAGATCCCAGGCGTCGAAGGCGACGCCGATCATCGGCTCGGTGAGCGTGCCCTTGGCGACCATCTGGTAAAGGGCTGGAAATATCTTCTTGTAGGCGAGGTCGCCGGTGGCCCCGAAGAGCACCAGCGTGTCGGACCGTTCCTGGCTCATGCGCGTGTCTTTCCCCGTGTCGTCACTTGCCGGCCTTCGGCTTCTCGACATGGCCGCCAAAGGCATAGCGCATGGCGGAGAGCAGCTTGTCGGCGAATTCGGATTCGCCCTGCGAGGAGAAGCGGTCGAACAGCGCCGAGGACAGCACCGGAGCCGGCACGCCGGTGTCGATAGCCGCCTTCAGCGTCCAGCGACCTTCGCCGGAATCCGAAACGCGGCCGCCGAAATTCACCAGGCCCGGATCGCTTTTCAACGCGCCGGCCGTCAGGTCGAGCAGCCAGGAGCCGATAACGCTGCCATGCCGCCAGACCTCGGCCACCTGGGGAAGGTCGATGTCGAACTGGTAGTATTGCGGGTTTTCCAGCGGACTGGTCTCGGCGTCCGCCGTCCGTTGCCGCTTGCCGGCATTGGCCGACTTCAGGATGTTCATGCCTTCGGCATAGGCGGCCATGACGCCATATTCGATGCCGTTGTGCACCATCTTGACGAAGTGGCCGGCGCCGCTCGGTCCGCAATGCAGATAGCCGAAGGGCGCGGTGCCGGCATCCGCAGGCGGATTGGAGCCGGCATCGGCGCCCGGCGCCAGCGTGGCGAAGACCGAATCGAGGTATTGCACCGCCACATCGGGACCGCCGATCATCAGGCAATAGCCGCGCTCCAGGCCCCAGACCCCGCCGCTGGTGCCGACATCGACAAGATGGATACCCTTGCCGGCCAGTTTCGCGGCCTGGTCGACGGCGTCGTGATAGTAGGAATTGCCGCCGTCGATAACGATGTCGCCGGGCTCCATCAGGGCCGCCACCTGGTCGATGATCCTGCCGGTGATGGCTGCCGGCAGCATCAGCCACACGCAGCGCGGCTTGGCGAGCTTGCCGACGAATTCTTCCATTGAAGCCGCCCCCAGCGCGCCGTCGGTCACCAGAGCCGCGACGCTGGCCGGGTTGATGTCGTAGACGACGCATTCGTGGCCGTCGCGCATCAGGCGGCGGACCATGTTGGCGCCCATCCGGCCCAGTCCCATCATTCCGATCTGCATGGTTTCGTCCCTGTTTGCTTGGAGATTTGCGGGGTTTATCGGGGGAAGGTCTACTGGCTATGATCTACTGGCCATCTTGGTCGCCCGATATGACGGAGAAGTCGACATTCTCCCAATCGCCGGTCCCGGGCCAGAGAAAAGTGAAGGTCAGCGTGCTTCCCTCGGGGAGGCTTGCCGCGGGCAGATCGGCAAGATGGATGCCGAAGGCGTTCTCTACCGTCTGGCTGTCATGGGCGGTCGCCCAGTTGTCGGTGCTCCAGTGGACTGTAGCCGGGTCCAACACTTCGACGCGCAACGTCTTGCCGGCTGGGACCGTGCGGATCTTGTTGTTGAACCGCCAGGTTCTGAACGGGGATACGGTCTTGTCCTCGATATAGCGCTTGACGCCTTGCGGCGGCATGTCGAAGACCGCGCCGTCGCGCAGCGAGCGCAGCAGCTTGATATGCTCCGAATGCGCCCAGACCAGCGGCATGGCGCTGCCCGAGGGGCGGCCATGCAGCAGTTCGCGTTCCGGCAGATCGGCGCCGTCCCAGACCTGCTCCGGCAACAGGCCGCCCGGTCCGGCCGAGCCTTCCAGCGCTGCCAGCAGGCTGGCTGCCTTTTCCTCGTGTCCAGCCGCCAGCTCATAGTGGGCGCGTTCGCCGGCCAGCAGCGGCCAGGGGCGACCCTGGCCGGTGCCATCGAAGGGTGCGCCGTCTTCGTGCTCGCCATAGCCATCGCCGTTGTAGCGGTACCAGAGCGGCCCTTGCGGCAGATCGCAGCGCAATTGCGCGTCGATGACCTTAACCGTGTCTGTCATGCGCGGATCGTCGGCCGCCGCAGACCGAAACGGACAAGTGCCAGTGCATCCGGGCTGACGATCTCCTTGGCGGGCCGATCCGTGTCGCCGGGCGGCCGGTTCTTGATCGGGACATAGCCGTCCTTCGGCGAACCGGCCTCGGCACTGTCGGGTGGTGCTATGCGGACATAGTAGCCTTCGACGCCGACTTGACTGCAGATCGCCGTGCCGGTGACGTAGGTCCAGCGCTCGACCTGGTCGTTCCAGACGTCTGATGTCTCGCGCAGATAGGTCGCGGCGTCTGTCTTGCCGCAGGCGTCGAGCAGGTCTGCCGCGGCAAGCAGTGCGGCGATTTCGACGGCGAGCGTGAACGGGCTGTAGCCGGCATCCTCTTCCCAGCGGTCCTCGCCGGTGACGGGTCCGTTGCGCACGACATAGCCGGCGGCGCGCTCGATCATTGGCAGGAAGGTCATGAGCCTGGCGCGCGGCAAATGGCCGGCGCGGCGCAAAGCATCGGCCAGCAGCAGCGGAAAGGCGCATTCGTCCATCTGGATGCCGGGCCAATAGGCCGATCCGTCGAGCCAGGCGTTCTGCGGCCAATGGCCGTCCGGCTGCTGGATGGAGCTGAGGTAATCGAGGATTTGCAGGGCCGAGGCAGCATCGCCGGCAGCAAGAAAGCCGCCCGCCGTCTCGACCAGATCGCGTGGCCAGACCAGATGGTAGCCGCCGAGGTCGTCGTCACCCTTGTTGAAGCCCCACGGGATCGACAGGCTGGCGACCGCGGCGCCCGGTGTCGCGATCGACCGGTGCATCGCCAGTACCGCGGTGCTGGTGCGATAGCTGTTGATACCCGATGATGCCGTGTGTCGATCTAGCGGCAGCAGGCCAGTCTGCCATTGGCGCCAGTTCTGGAGGTAGGATTTCGCCGCGGGTTCAAAACCCTGCTTCAGGCTGGCGAAAGCATGTTCCGCGGCCTCGTCTGATGTCGCGCCAAACCCAAGCGCCAGCAAGGCCTTGGTCTCTGTGGCGGAAAAGCCGATCTCGCCCGTCAGCGCGACATTGCCGTCCTCGGCCCGCTGGCAAGCCGGATCGAGTTCTCCGATGTTGTGGAGTTGCTGCCAGCCGTCGGAAAAGCCGACATAGCCGGCCGAACCGGTCTTCCAGGGCAGCGACGAGGCCAGCGCCAGGCAAGAGCCGCGCCCCGAGGCGAACAGCACGGGCTTTCCTTCGTGCTCGCCGACCCAGGCGGTGTTGCCCATGCCGGCATTGACCAGATGCGGCGCCAGAAGCGCGTAGACGCGGTAGTCACCGGGCATCCCTTTCAGCGCCGTGAAGGTGATTTCCTGCAGCAGCGCCGGGCGCTCCGGGTCGGCGAGGATGCGCTTTTCGATCCGCCAGGCGCCGTCATTCGCCGTGTTGACCAGCCGGTAGGCGGGCACGCCGTCCTCGAACGGTTCGATCGTATGCACGGCATCGCGTTTCTCTTCCGAAAAATAGCCGCCGGGGCCGGTGACGATCAAGCCGAGGTCGCGGGTGCAGGCGCTGTCGACGCGCGGATAGTAGACTTCGTTGAGGATGCCGTGGCTGATCGTGAACCAGATCCGGCCGGCCGGCGAAAGCGACGTTCCGACGCCACTCTTGGCGCTTGATGTCCAGCGCGCCGGGATTCCCGGGGCGCCCGGAGCAACGTTTTGCGTCACTGGCATTCTGTTTCGGTCTCCTGGCCTCCTCCCTAGACCAGGACGCGAACCCTTTACAATCATTGCACCGCAAGTTGATCGGGCGGGCCAACGGCAGGGCAACGAACTCGGGCTGACGGGTTTCTTCGGAGCCTTCGCCCGCGCGTAGCTGACGAAGCATCAAACGAAAAACCCGCCTGTGCGGCGGGTCACTGGCGCAAATCAGCACCATGGACAAAAATGTACCATAGCTGAGGGCACGCAGTCAAGAAAAAATTCCTATACCGCCACAAGGCTGCCGACACCGCCGAGCTGTCGTCAGCTCTTTTGTCAAGCTGAGTGCGGGGCCCTATGGCCAACGGCGCCGTCGTTGACAGCGGCGGCGGCATGCGTCCACTATTTCGCGGCACGGGAGGATCGTGAAAACAATGGCGGAAGTGTCCCTGGTCCTGATCGACCGGCTGCTGGCGATATCGCGGGCGCTTGCCGGCCATATCGATCCCGGCACGGCGTTCCGCGCGACCGCCATCGAGATCGGCTCGCTCATTCCGCACGACCACATGGATCTGGCGGTGCTGTCGCATGACGGGCGCCGGCACGCCTGTTACGAAGCCGGCTTCCACACCAGCTGGAGCGAGCTTGCCCAGCATCCGCTGCCGACCGAAGTCAGCCCGATCCGCTCGGTGCTGTGGGGCGAAGTCCCCTATCTGCTCGCCGACGACGCGTTGAGCGACGAGCGGTTCCATTTCGCCACCGCTATCGACGGCCCGATCTTCGCCGCCAGGCTGCGCAGCCGCATCGTCGTGCCGCTCAGGGCGCGGGGCGGCATCATCGGCGCGCTCAACATCAGCCGGCACGAGGTCGACTGCTACACGCTTGCCGATGTCGCGGTCGCCCAGCAATGCGCCGACCTGATCGCGCCCTACATCTTCGCGCTGATCCAGACTGAGGAGGCGCGCCGCGCCATGCTGGCCGAGAGCGAGGCGCGCAACCGCGTCGAGCTGCTGCGCGTCGGCGCCTCGCAATTGACCGAAGGCATGGAGCGCGAACGCCGGCGCATGGCCATGGACCTGCATGACCAGACGCTTGCCGATCTCGCCCGCATCGCGCGCCAGCTTTCGGCGCTTCGCGGCCAGGGCGTGGCGCGGGCGGCACAGCTTGCCGATCTCGAAAAGGAGGTCGCCGGCTGCCTGACGGAACTGCGCCACATCGTCGACGACATGCGGCCGAGTGTGCTCGAACTGTTCGGCCTGCGCGACGCGGTCGAGGCGCATCTCAACCGCAGCGTCGCCAGGGCCAAGCCGCCGATCGCCGTGCGCATCGCCGACACCAGCGACGGTGGCGCCGACAGCCTGTCCGAGCCAGTGCGGACCGCGCTCTACCGGATCGTGCAGGAAGCGATCAACAATGCCGTGCGCCATGCCGCGCCGCACCGCATCGACGTGCTGCTGGCGTCGACCGCGAGCGTGCTGCGGGTGATCGTGACGGATGACGGCCAGGGCTGCGGCGCTGTTGATCCGGCCGCGTATGGCGGCATCGGCCATATGCACACGCGGGCAGCCCTTATCGGGGCGCGGCTGCGTATCGGCCAGGCCGGCCGCAAGAACGGCGGCACCCGTGTCGTCGTCGAGATCGACCGCCAGCCGTCGCGAGACCTGGCGGCGGCTGCAGCGGTTCCTGGCGAGCTCGCCGTATCGGAGGCCATGTGATGCTTGTGATGATAGCCGAGAATGACGGGCTGCACCGTAGCTTCGCGCGGCGAACGGTGGAGCAGTTGTGGCCCGGCGACGTCGAGGTCATCGAAGCGAGTGACGGCGAGGACGCCATCAACCTGGCGGCCGAACGCGAGCCACTGCATGTCGTGCTCGATTTGCAGATGCCGAAGGCGACGGGAATCGAAGTTGCCAAGGCGATCTGGAACCGCCGCGCCGGCACGCACATCCTGTTCTGGTCGAATTTCGCCGACGAAGCCTATGTGCGCGGCGTGGCGCGCATCGTGCCGCCCGGCTCGGTCTACGGCTATGTGCTCAAATCGGCGACGGAGGAGGGCATGCGGTCCGCCCTGCGCGGGGTTTTCCGCGAAGGCCACTGCATCATCGACCGCGAGATCCGCGGCATCCAGCACCGCGTGCAGGACAAGTTCGAGGGCATCACCGACGGCGAATATGAGAGCCTTATCGACATCGCGCTCGGCCTGACCGACCGGGCGATCGCGGCGCGGCGCGGCCTGTCGATCCGTGGTGCGCAGAGCCGCATCAAGCACTGCTACGACAAGCTCGGCATCGTGCCGGCGGAGGACGGCGCCGGCGATGCTTCCGTGTTCAACTCGCGGACGCGGGCGATCTATCTCGCCATGGCGCGTGGCCTGATCAACATCGACGCACTGCGCCGCGAACAGGACCGGCTCGATGCCTGGCTGGCGGAGCACTGAAACAGCGGCGGCCACGCCCCGGAACTTCCGAAGGTCCGGCGCATTGCTAGTGAACGCCAACTCGATGCCTGCGGACCCGAAGTGCGACCCTCAATCACAGATTCATGGCACCTGGTGCGTGAAAGCATAGTCGGCTTCATCAACGATAATGCGCTTAGTCATGGTGCGGCGATGGCTTTCTATGCCACCACCTCGCTGGCGCCGATCTTGCTGATCGTGGTTGCGATCGCTGGTCTCGTCTTCGGTCACGATGCCGCACAATTGGCCTTGTCCGCGCAGATATCAGGGCTGATGGGACCGGAAAGCGCCGATCTCCTCAAGACTGCCTTGGAAAGTGCATCCGGCAGCCTATACGGCACCTGGGCCGCGATCATAGGGCTGGTCACCTTGCTGGTGGCCGCGTCTGGTGTCTTCGGCGAAATGCAGCAGTCGTTGAACACAATCTGGAAGATCGAACCGCAAGGCAATTCCCTGTCGCGTCTGGTGCGGGCACGGGCCGCCAGTCTGGGGTTGGTGGCCGCGCTCGGGTTCCTGTTGCTGGTCTCTCTCATCGCAAGCGCCGCGATTTCGGCACTGGGCGCTTTCATCAATGCCCATCTGCCGTTCGGAACGATCATACTCAGCGGGATCAATGGCGTCGTTTCGTTTGCGCTTATCTCCGTGATGTTTGCCGCCATTTACAAGGTTTTACCCGATCGAACCCTGGAATGGCGCGATGTGGCAATTGGCGCTGTCGGGACCGCGGCCCTGTTCACACTGGGGAAATCGCTTATCGGCTGGTATATCGGCACCAGCGCGATTGCGTCTTCGTATGGCGCCGCCGGCGGACTGCTCGTCATACTGCTCTGGGTTTACTACTCGTCGGAAATTTTCCTTCTGGGTGCCGAGTTCACGCGGGCCTATTCCGTTCGGCACGGCAGCCGGTCCGATCTGAACACGTTGGTTCACAGCCCCTTATCCGCGCAGCATGACCCAGCTCGAACACAACAGGAGTCCAACTCGGCTGGCGTGGTCGTGCTTGTGGCGGTGGCTTGCGCGAGCGCAACCCTTACCGCGCTTTTGTGGAGCGTCCGCCGGCCGTAGTCCAAAACCCGTTGTAGCTGCTATCATTCTGCCCCGATTGGCCATTGCGCGACTGTGCAAACGCACAGTCTGCCGTGCGCTTTGACCCGTATCGGCTCGTCGGTACCGCGCCTACGCTCTACTCCAACAAGAAGACTGTATCGGGAAGCGCTCATGCCATTCGTCACCATGCGGAGTAGCACGGCTGTTCGCGCCGGGAGCCGATGATGTCGGTGTCGGCGCGTGCGCGCCATTCCGGTTTCGACGACGTCGTCGGCGATGCGACCATTGAGACGCTGGCGAGCGGCTTCGGCTTCCTCGAAGGGCCGGTCTGGCACCCCTACGAGAAATGGCTGGTCTTCTCCGACATTCCGGAAAGCCGGATGTATCGCCGCAGTGCCGAAGGCGAGATCGAGCTGTTCCGCGCGCCGAGCCACAAGGCCAATGGCAACACGCTGGACCGCCAGGGGCGGCTGGTCACCTGCGAGCATGCGACGAGCCGCGTGATCCGCTCCGAGCCCAACGGCAGCGTGACCGTGCTTGCCACGCATCACCAGGGCAAGCAGCTCAACAGCCCGAACGACATCGTCGTTGCCACCGGCGGATCGATCTATTTCACCGATCCGGGTTATGGCCGGAGGGAGTTCTATGGCGTGCCGCGCTCTCAGGAGCTGCCGTTCCAGGGCGTCTACCGCATCGATGGCGACGGCGCCCGGCTGACATTGCTGGCCGACGATTTCGGGCAGCCGAACGGGCTTTGCTTTTCGCTCGACGAGTCGCGGCTGTTCATCAACGACACCGAACGCGGGCACATCAGGGTGTTCGGTGTGGAAGCCAATGGCGACCTCAATGGCGGCGCGGTGTGGGCAGTAACCGAGGGCGAGGGGCCGGGAGCGCCCGACGGCATGAAGATCGACAGCCGCGGCAATCTCTACTGCACCGGCCCGGGCGGCATCCACATTTTCGACGCGTCGGGCGCCATTCTTGGCGTCATCCGGGCGCCTGAAGATTGCGCGAATTTCACTTTCGGTGACGACGATTTGCAAAGCCTCTACATTACCGCGTCGACGTCGCTGTACCGGCTCAGGGTGCGCGTGCCGGGATTGAGACTGTTTTGAGCTCGCGACAATCCGTGCTCAAATCAGAGTTGAGGCCGGGGTCAAAGCCGGTGGGAATGCAGCAGTCAACACATCTGGGAGGATAACGACATGAAGAAACTGTTCGTTCTGGGCGCTCTGGCGGCAATGCTCGCCTCGGGCACGGCGCTGGCCGACACCAGTGGCAAGAAAATCGCTTTTTCCAACAATTATGCCGGCAATTCCTGGCGGCAGGCGATGCTCGACAGCTATGGCATCGTCACCAAGAAGGCGGTCGCCGACAAGATCGTCGGCGCGGCCGACATCTTCACCACCGCCGACAAGGAGGTGCCGACGCAGGCAGCACAGGTGCAGAACCTGATCCTGCAGGGCTATGACGCGATCGTCATCAACGCCGCCTCGCCGGATGCGCTCAACGGCGCCATCAAACAGGCTTGCGATGCCGGCATCGTCGTCGTCTCCTTCGACGGCACCGTGACCGAACCTTGCGCCTACCGCGTCGTCGTCGACTTCAAGGACATGGGCAAGCAGGAAATCGAGCAGATGGCCAAGTTCCAGCCCAAGGGCGGCAATCTTCTGGAAATCCGTGGGCTTGCCGGGACCTCGATCGACGATGCCATCCATGCCGGCATCCTCGAAGGCGTCGCCGCCCATCCCGAGTTCAAGATCGTGGGTTCGGTGACCGGCGACTGGGACCAGACGACGGCGCAAAAGGCGGTGGCGACCATCCTGCCGTCGCTGCCCGACATCGTCGGCGTCGTCGACCAGGGCGGTGACGGTTACGGTGCGGCCCAGGCCTTCGCCGCCGCCGGCAAGCCGCGTCCGACCATCATCATGGGCAACCGCCAGGACGAGCTGCAGTGGTGGAAGGAACAGAAGGACAAGGACGGCTACCAGACCTGGTCGGCCTCGATCGCGCCCGGCGTGTCGTCCCTGGCCTTCTGGGTGGCGCAGCAGGTGCTCGACGGCCGCACCGACATTCCGCACGATCTGCTGGTGCCGTACCTGGCCTTCACACAGGACGATTTCGAGGCCGAGCTGCCGAAGATCCCCAAGGGCGGCGTCGCCAGCCACGAATACACGCAGGAAGACGCGATCGCGGCCATCAAAGCCAACATCAAGTGAATGTCACGGCAGCGTTGCCGTCCGTATCGCCGAGCGGATATCGTTGAGCATGCCTGAAGGGAACGCTGACATCATCAGACTGAACGGCGCCGAAAAGCATTTCGGCGCCGTTCGCGCACTGGGCGGCGTCGATTTTCACGTCGGCCCCGGCGAGTGCGTCGGTCTCGTCGGCCATAATGGCGCCGGCAAATCGACGCTGATGCACATGGTGGCGGGCACGCTGGTGCCCGACAGCGGGCAGATCGGCGTGCATGGCGACACCGAGGACAACTACTCGGTGGCACGGGCGCAGCAACTCGGCATACGCTGCGTTTTCCAGGAATTGTCGCTGTGCCCCAATCTCAGTGTCGCCGAGAACACGCGCATCAACCATGCTTCGCTGCGCGGGTTTGGCTGGCGGCGCAAGGCCGCCGAGCTGATCGCCGCCAAGCTCGACGAGATCTTTCCGGGTCACAGCATTTCGGCGTCGGACATCGTCGGCGACCTGTCGATCGGCCGGCGCCAGATGGTCGAGGTGGCGCGCGCCTTCACCGCCACTCAGGACCGGCTCGACCTCGTCATCCTCGATGAGCCGACCTCGTCGCTCGACGCGCATACGGCGGGCCAATTGCTGGCCTTCGTGCGCCGCTTCGTTGCCGGCGGCAAAAGCTGCATCCTGATCTCGCATGTGCTGGGCGAGGTGCTGCGCAACGCCGACCGCATCGTGGTGATGCGCGACGGCAAGGTGGTTGTCGCCGACGCCGCCAGCGCCTTCGACCGCGACCGGCTGGTGACGGCGATGGGCGGCGCGGAAGCGCGCCAGAAGATTGCGGCGCAAATCGCGGCTGCCAAGCCCGCCGCCAGTCCGCTGCGGGTTCGGGCGCGGCCCGCTGCGCAGAAGGACGGCACCGACCTTGTCGCCTGTGCCGGGGAGATCATCGGCCTTGCCGGGCTGGCTGGCCACGGCCAGACTGACCTGCTGCTGGCGATCTTCGCTGCGGCGTCGCGGGCCCGAACCGGCATCGAGGTGACGGCACCTGTGGCGCTGGTCGCCGGCGACCGTCAGTCGGACGGCATTTTCCCGCAATGGTCGATTGCTGAGAATATCGGCATCCGCTCGCTGGCGCGGCTGCGCAGCGGGCTGTTGATCTCGCCGCAGCGCGAGGCGGAGCTTGCTGCATTCTGGCAAAAGAAGATCGGCATCCGCACGCCGGATATGAACAACAACATCTTTTCACTGTCGGGCGGCAACCAGCAGAAGGCGCTGTTTGCGCGTGCGCTCGGCTCGGACGCGCAGATCGTGCTGATGGACGACCCGATGCGCGGCGTCGACATCGGCACCAAGCTGGAGGTCTACGACCTCGTGCGCGAAGAGGCCGCCCGAGGCCGCACCTTCCTCTGGTACACCACGGAAACCGAAGAGCTCGACAATTGCGACCACATCTATGTCTTCAAGAACGGCCGCATCGTCGCCAATCTGCGCCGCGACGAGTTGACCGAAGAGAAGATCATCCAGTCCTCCTTCGGCGATGCGGCCTGAGATGACGGCCGCCAGCCTCGACACCGCCGCCAGGACATCCGCCGAACGTGGCGCGCTTGCCCGCGCGCGCCTGCTGCGCGGGCTGCTGCCCGCGCTGTCGCTGGCGCTGGTGCTGCTCGCCATCGCCTGGCTCAACCCGCGCGCCATCAGCTATTTCGGCTTCAGCCTGATGCTGAACCTGGCAATCCCGATCGCCCTGGCGACGATCGCGCAGATGTTCGTCATTGCCGGCAACGAGCTCGACCTGTCGATCGGCACCTTCGTCGGCTTCGTCGGCTGCGTCACGGCGACCTGGCTGAAGGACGCGCCGCTCATCGGTGCCGCCATCCTGCTCGGATCGATCGGTGTCTATGCGCTGCTCGGCGCGCTGATCCATCTGCGCAATTTGCCTTCCATCGTGGTGACGCTCGGCATGAGCTTCGTCTGGCAGGGCCTCGCCATTCTCGTTTTGCCCAAACCCGGCGGCAAGGCGCCGGACTGGCTGCTCGGGCTGATGGCGTTCAAGCCGCCTTTCGTGCCGTTCCCGATCATCGCCGCGCTGCTGATCGGCCTCATCGTTCATTTTGGCCTGATGCGCACCTCCTACGGCGTGATCCTGCGCGGGTCCGGCGGCAATCCGGCGGCACTCGGGCGCGCCGGCTGGTCGCTGCTCAAGACCAAGATCGTGCTGTTTGCGCTCGCGGGTCTGTTCGGCGTGCTGTCCGGCATGGCGCTGATCGGCATCACCACCTCGGCCGATGCCAATATCGGCAATGGCTACACGCTGCTGGCGATCGCCGGCGTCATCCTCGGCGGCGGCGAATTCGTCGGCGGCCGGGTATCGCCGATAGGTGCTGTGATCGGCGCGCTGACGCTGGCGCTGGCCGCATCGCCATTGCTCACCTTCATGCACATCCCGCCCGACTGGCAGGTGGCCGCCAACGGCGCCATCCTGATCATCGTGCTGGCGGCGCGGGTGCTGATCAGCCGCAAGGAGAGGTGAGCGATGACATCGGTGAAATCGCTGCTCACCAAACCCTGGATCTGGTCGTTCATTGGCGCGCTTCTGGTGTGGCTGGCGACGATCGCCTTCACCGGCGGTTATGGCGCCGGCGGCATGGTCACTGCGGCCCTGTCGCTTGCGGTGTTCACCGTCATTGTCGGCGTCGGCCAGATGTTCGTCATCACGCTGGGGCCGGGCAATGTCGACCTGTCGCTGCCGGCCAATATCGGCCTTGCCAGCGCCGTCGCGATGAAAGTGATGGACGGCAACGATTCCATGATCGCGGTCGGGCTGCTGGCGGCGCTTGCCTGCGGGGCGGCGATCGGCGCCGCCAACTATCTGCTGATCTGGGCGCTGCGCATCCCGCCGATCATCGCCACTTTGTCGGCCAGCTTCATCATCCAGTCGATCGACATCAGCTACGGACGCGGCTTGCAGATCAAGCCGCCGCCGGGCTTCGCCGATTTCGCCAACCGGCAGGTGCTGGGCATTCCGGTGCTGGCGATCCTCACCGTGCTGTTCACCATCGGTGCGGCCGTCGCCCTGCAGCGTATGATCTATGGCCGCTCGGTGCTGGCGATCGGCCAGAACATTCGGGCGGCGTGGCTCGCCGGCGTCAATGTCGGCCGCATCCGCTTCCTCACCTACACGCTGTCGGGCGCGCTCGGCGGCATCGACGGTGCGCTGCTCGCCGGTTATTTCCGCGGCGCCAATGTCGACATCGGCAATGAATATCTGCTGGCCTCGATCGCCGTCGTCGTCATCGGCGGCACGTCGGTAGCCGGCGGCAAGGCCAATGTGCCTGGCGTGTGGGGCGCGGCGCTGTTCCTGGTGCTGCTTTTGACCATGCTCAACACGTTTGGGGTGAGTGCCGGGGTGCGATTGCTGCTCACGGGGCTGATCATTGTCGGGGTGATCACGGCGGCGGGCGGGCAGAAAGCGCCGCGGTAGCGGGAGCAGGACGCCGACGCTGGCGGGACAGCACCCCCCTCTGGCCTGCCGGCCATCTCCCCCGCAAGGAGGTGTTTGGACCGGAGACATCGCGAACAGGTGTGCGAGGACATCGCGAACAGTTTTGTCACTTATCGTCTGCAGAGGTTGAGGTC
>NZ_JAMYSG010000035.1:0-65613 GCF_040321815.1 Mesorhizobium sp. M0239 | reverse complement strand
TTGGTCCGCGGGAATGGGGCGCATCCTGTCCCCCTAACTCCCCCCCCCGCGTGTGGACTTGCCCCGCGGCGCCCGGCCGGTTGTCGGCCCCCGCGCCCCCCAACGCCCACTTCAACCTTCAAGGGTTACCAGAGACCGATGAACCTGTTTCGTACGATTGGTTTGATGCTGTTGTTCCTGCTGGCGACACTGTCGTCCTCCGGCGCCGGCGAAGCCGATCTGCGCGGCATCATCGCCAAATTCGCCGCGGCCAAGGGCTTTTCCGAGATCGGAGCCGTCGTCCACGAACTGGCTGCTGCCGGCGATCCGGCGGTGGAGGGGCCGCTTGCGGCACTGGCCGACGGCAACCTCTATGTCCGCAAGGCCGATTCCCTGGTGTTTGTCGGCAAGGAAGCGGGCGAAAGCGTCCAGCTTTCCGACCCGTTGAGCGGCGAGGCATCGGGCGAGGCGGCCAAGGACGACATCACCAAGATCAAGGTCAACAACACGCTGCGTCGCGTCATCCGCGATGCGTTGGGCACGCTGACGCTTGGCGCCAAGGATCCGGCCGTGCGCATCGCCGCCGCCGACACCATGTTCAAAACGCCCGACGCCGCAAACATCGGACCGCTCGACACGGCCATTGCCAGCGAGACCGTGGCAAGCGCCAAGGCTCTGCTCGAACAGGCCCGTGCGGCCTCCGTTCTGGTCTCCGACCGGCCTGATGGCGAAAAGCTCGCTGCCATCGCGCTGATCGGAGCGCGGGGCGACCGCGACGCGGTTTCCCTGCTCACGTCTGTCGAGGCGAACTCCACCGACGCGGTCAGGCAAGCGGCGACGACCGCAATCGCCAACATCAATTCGACGCTGGCCTTCTGGGATGCCGGCCAGAACATCTGGTACGGCATTTCGCTGGGCTCGGTGCTGCTGCTGGCGGCGATCGGCCTTGCCATCACCTTCGGCGTCATGGGCGTTATCAACATGGCGCACGGCGAGATGGTCATGCTCGGCGCCTACACGACCTTCGTCGTCCAGCAGGTGATCCGCACCTCCTTTCCCGGCCTGTTCGACTGGTCGCTGGTTATTGCGCTGCCGCTGGCTTTCCTCGTCTCGGCTCTGGTCGGCCTGATCATCGAGCGCGGCGTCATCCGCTTTCTCTACGGGCGGCCGCTGGAAACACTGCTTGCGACTTGGGGCGTCTCGCTGATCCTGCAACAGGCCGTGCGTTCGATCTTCGGGCCGACCAACCAGGAGGTGGGCAACCCCTCGTGGATGTCGGGCTCGTTCAATGTCGGACAGTTGGCGATCACCTGGAACCGGCTGTGGATCCTGGTTTTCGCGCTCGCTGTCTTCGGCATCCTGCTCTACGTGATGAAGCGCACGCCCTGGGGCCTTCAGATGCGCGCCGTCACCGCCAACCGGCGCATGGCCGCCTCGATGGGCATCAGGACGCCATGGGTAGACGCGCTGACTTTCGCGCTCGGCTCCGGCATTGCAGGCATTGCCGGTGTCGCGCTCAGCCAGATCGACAATGTCTCGCCCAATCTCGGTCGCGGCTACATCATCGACAGCTTCATGGTCGTCGTCTTCGGCGGGGTCGGCAATCTGTGGGGCACGCTGGTCGGCGCCTTCTCGCTTGGCATCGTCAACAAGTTCCTCGAGCCTTATGCGGGCGCGGTGCTCGGCAAGATCGTCGTGCTGGTGCTGATCATCCTGTTCATACAGAAGCGCCCGCGCGGCCTGTTCGCGCTCAAGGGCAGGGCGGTGGAAGCATGATCACGGGACGCTTCTTTGCCGCCGGCGCGGACCGCCGCATCGCCATCACGATCTTCATCCTGCTGGCGGTGGCCGTCATCGTGCCGCTGCTCAACCTTGCGGTGTCTCCTGCCAGCGCCTTCTACATCCCATCCTACATTGTCGCGCTGACCGGCAAATATCTCTGTTATGCACTGCTCGCCTTGGCGCTCGATCTTGTCTGGGGCTATTGCGGCATCCTTTCGCTTGGCCACGGCGCCTTCTTCGCGCTCGGCGGCTATGCGATGGGCATGTATCTGATGCGCCAGATCGGCTCACGCGGCGTCTACGGCAATCCCATCTTGCCCGACTTCATGGTGTTCCTGAACTACAAGGAATTGCCCTGGTTCTGGTACGGTTTCGACCATTTCTGGTTCGCCGGCCTCATGGTGCTCGCGGTGCCCGGCCTGCTCGCTTTCGTCTTTGGCTGGTTCGCCTTCCGCAGCCGCGTCACCGGCGTTTATCTCTCGATCATCACCCAGGCGATGACGTACGCGCTGCTGCTTGCCTTTTTTCGCAACGACATGGGGTTCGGCGGCAACAACGGCCTGACCGATTTCAAAGATATTCTGGGCTTCAACGTGCAGGCTGACGCGACGCGCTCGGCGCTGTTTGCCGCCAGCGCCGTGATGCTCGCGCTAGCCGTCTTCGTCACCTGGGCGATCGTCGGCTCCAAATACGGCAAGCTCTTGATGGCTGTGCGCGATGCCGAGAGCCGCACGCGCTTCCTCGGCTGGCGGGCGGAGAACGTAAAACTGTTCGCCTTCACCGTCTCGGCCGTCATGGCCGGCATAGCCGGCGCGCTCTACGTGCCGCAGGTCGGCATCATCAATCCGGGTGAATTCGAGCCGGCCAATTCGATCGAGGTCGTTGTGTGGGCCGCCGTCGGCGGGCGCGGCACCATTGTCGGACCGATCATCGGTGCGTTGCTGGTCAATGCCGGCAAATCCTGGTTCACCGGCGTGCTGCCGGAATTCTGGCTGTTTGCCTTGGGTGGGCTGTTCGTCGCCGTCACGCTCTTGCTGCCCAAGGGCATCATCGGCATGTGGGACAGCTGGCGCGGCAACGCCAGGGCGTTGCGGGCAGCTTCGATTGCCGAGGAAGCCGGCACCGATGCCGACGTCCCGCCGCCGGCGAAAATCGTTCGCAGCGAGGCGAGAAAGCCCGGCGACTGGTCCGCCAGCAACCCCGAACCGCAGCCGGCGGAGTGAGCGACCATGTCAAAGTCGAACACGATCCTTTATCTCGACGGCGTCTCGGTCTCCTTCGACGGCTTTCGCGCCATCAACAATCTGTCGCTGGTGCTCGACAAGGGTGAGATGCGCGCCATCATCGGCCCCAACGGCGCCGGCAAGACGACGATGATGGACATCGTCACCGGCAAGACGCGGCCCGACGAAGGCGACGTGTTCTTCGACGGCGAGGTCGATCTGACCAAGCATGATGAGGCCGAGATCGCCATGATGGGCATCGGCCGCAAGTTTCAGAAGCCGACCGTGTTCGAAAGCCACACGATCGAGGAAAACCTGATGCTGGCGCTAAAGGGGCCGCGCTCGATCTACCCGGCGCTGTTTCATCGCCGCTCAACCGCCGAGACGCGCCAGATCAATGACATCCTCGGCATCATCCGGCTTGGCGACAAGCGTAACGAACTGGCGGCCAATCTCAGCCATGGACAAAAGCAGTGGCTCGAGATCGGCATGCTCTTGGCGCAGGATCCGAAGCTGCTTCTGGTCGACGAGCCGGTCGCCGGCATGACCGATGCCGAGACCGAGGAAACCGCGCGGCTGCTCAAGGATATTGCCCGCGACCATTCGGTCATCGTCGTCGAGCACGACATGCATTTCGTGCGCGAGCTCGGCGTCAAGGTCACCTGCCTGCATGAGGGCTCGGTGCTGAGCGAAGGCACGCTCGATTTCGTGTCGGCCGACGAGCGTGTCGTCGAAGTCTATCTGGGGAGATGAGCATGGTCTGGCGGGTGCAATTCCATCACTTCGATCTGTCGTTCCTGCGGTTCTGGAAAAGGCGCTGACATGCTCGAGGTTTCCAATGCCACGCTGCACTACGGCGCCGCCCAGGCGCTGCGCGGCGTGTCGCTGAAGGCGGGCGCCGGCAAGATCACCTGCGTGCTCGGCCGCAACGGCGTCGGCAAGACCAGTTTGATGAGATCGATCGTCGGCCATCACCGGCTGACGAGCGGAAGCGTTGCCTTCGAGGGGAAGGCGCTCGACCGGAGCGCGGCGTATGACCGCGCCCGGTCGGGCATCGCATTCGTACCGCAGGGCAGGGAGGTCTTTCCGCTGCTCACCGTGCGGGAGAACCTGGAATCAGGCTTTGCGCCGCTGAAACGGGCCGACCGCAACATTCCGGCGCATGTCTTCGAATTGTTCCCGGTGCTGAAGCAGATGCTCGGCCGTCGCGGTGGCGATCTTTCCGGCGGCCAGCAGCAGCAGCTCGCCATCGGCAGGGCGCTGGTGATGCGGCCGAAACTGCTGGTGCTGGACGAGCCGACCGAAGGTATCCAGCCGTCGATCATCAAGGATATCGGCCGCGCCATCCGCTACCTGCGCGACCAAGCCGGCATCGCCGTGCTTCTGGTCGAACAATATCTCGATTTCTGCCGCGAACTCGCCGACGAGGTCAACATCATGGACCGGGGCGTGATCGTCCATACCGGTCCGGCGGAAGATCTGGACCGTGCCGATGTCCGGAAGTTCCTGACGGTGTAGAATCGCCGCCGCACTTCAGTTGACGATCCGAAGTCCTTGCCAAGTCCAATATTTCTCCGGCCCTGCATCAGCGTCTCTGGTGCATCGGCAACTGCGTGCTAGTCTTTTCCTAGGCTTTTGTGAGTCGGCCGCTTCCGTACCAGTCTGGTTTATCGCAGATCGAGCCGCGGCTATCACCGGCAAGTCTCACGCAAGCAAGGCTTCCTAGCTTCTCTCCTGCGATCTTTGTCGTTCAACGCGTTTGGGCACACAGGCTAAGGGACAGCCATGGAACGTTACGTCGAGGACTACCAGAAGCGGCGGCTTACCGAGCGCGTCGATATCATCACTGCCATCAACATCTTGAAGTCCCAAGGCTACGGCCATGACGACCTGATCGAGGAGATCACCAAGGTCTTCTATGTCGACCTGGATGCATTCAATGAAATCGTGATGGCGGCGTAGAGCAATTCTGGGAAAAGTGCGAAGCGCTTTCCCTGGATAATTGCATCAGGGTTAGAGCAGCTCGCCGTTTCCTTGAAACGGTGAAATGCTCTGGAAGTCGCACCGCTCATCGTGATCGTGGCTGCCACAGATGCGCGATCAGCCTGCGCGCCTGAACGGAGAGGCGGTGACGCGGTTGCGGCCACTGCGCTTGGCGTCGTAGAGCGCCTTGTCGGCGGCATTGAGCACCTTGTCGAAGCCGAGGCCTTCCTTGGTGCCGAAGGCAAACCCGGCGCTGACCGTGCATATCAGCGAGCCTGTCTCGGTTTCGATGCGGTGCGCGGCAAAAGCTGTCCGTATGGCCTCGGCGGTGGCCTCCACCGTTTCGGGCAAGGTCCGCTTCAGCACCAGCGCGAATTCCTCGCCGCCCATGCGCGCGGCGACGTCGCCCGGGCGGAGATTGCCGGCGAGTTCCCGTGCGAACACCTTCAGCACCTCATCGCCGGCGGCGTGGCCGAATTCGTCGTTGACGGCCTTGAAGTTGTCGAGATCGAAGACGACCACCGCCGTGAAGGCGCCGACCGGCGCATCGCCGTGCAGGTCGAACAGGGCGCGGCGGTTGAGCAGGCCGGTCAGCGGGTCGGTCAGGGCATTGTGGCGGTGATGCCGGGCCAGACGTCCCTGGTTCAGGGCCAGGGAAAGCGCCCCGATCCCGGTCATGCTGGCGATGACGATGATGAGGCTCAGTTCCTCGGCCCAGTTGCTTGGCGCATGTCCAAGGACCAGCTTTCCATCCAAGGCTAGAACCATGGCGCAGAGAGCGAAGGATGCGGCCGTGGCGGAATAGAGCGCGGTGATACCGATCGTCAGGGCAGGGGCTTCGTCGCGGCCTTTCCAGTATTCGACCGCCGTTGCGAACAGAAGCAAGGCGGCGAAGGCATTTTCGAACATGAAGCCCAGCCCGTCATAGCCTAGAGCCATCGGAGGCAACGTCACGGCCAGCGAAATGGCGCTGCCAAGCACCGTTCGCGGCACTGGCGAGCCGCCGGTTCTGAACTGGTAGGCCGCGCCCAGCATTGTCGAGAAACCGAGCAGGAGGAAAGCCAGCGTGGCGATGCCGAGCAGGCGCCCGGGCATATCGATATAGGCGTCATAGACAAAAATATCGCCGACCACGAACACCAGACTGATCGCCCATGTCAGCAGGAATTTCTCCGAGCGAGCGGTCAGCCACATGCCAAACAATGTCAGGCTCAGGCAGGCAGCGGAAAAACCGACAGCCAGCAGAAGTGAAGTGTAGTCGAGCGACATGCCCCTCGTCCTTGCCCGCGGCGGCCCAAATCTGCGACTGGTTCGGCTGGATTCATGCAGCAAGGAGGTATCGATAAGGTTACGACGGTAGCGAAGATGCCATGATTCCGCTGCGTCAGGGCACCGGCTGACCCTGGTCCACTCGCTTCATCAGTGCCATGGCGCCGAACGGCGCGCGCACCTTGCCCTCGGTGATGAAGTAGACGAACACGTCGCGCGGCTTGACCGGCGCATCGGTGGCGGGGTCGGCGCGCCGCAGGTCGGCCGGCTGCTTGCCTTGCGCCCAAATCTTTACCCGCGCGGCCCATTCATCGAGGCCTTTCGGCGTGTAGCAGTCGGGATTGTCATCGCTGCCGGTCTGCAGCCGGGCGTAGACGAAATCACCGGTGACATCGGCGATGTCGGGATATTTGGCATGGTCGGCGTAAACGATCGCGGCCTTGTATTTTCGGGCAAGTGCTGCGAATTCCGGCACGACAAAACTGTCGTTGCGGACTTCGAGCGCATGGCGCAGCCCAACGCCGTCCTGCTTTTCCGGCAGCAGTTTCAAAAAGGCTTCGAAATCGTCCGGATCGAATTTCTTGGTCGGCGCGAACTGCCACAGGATCGGCCCGAGCTTTTCACCGAGCGCGGCAACACCCGAGCCGAGGAAGCGCATCATCGATTCGCCGGCCTCGCCGAGCACGCGCCGGTTGGTGACGAAGCGGTTGCCCTTTAGCGAGTACACGAAACCGTCCGGCGCCTCGTTGGCCCATTTAACGAAGGTCGGCTCCTTGAAGCTGGAATAGTAAGTGCCGTTGACCTCGATGCTCGGCACCTGGCGAGTGGCGTAGTTCAGCTGCTTGGCCTTGGGAAGCTTGTCGGGATAGAAGGACGTATCCCAGGGCTCGAAGGTCCAGCCGCCCATGCCGGCGCGGATTGTTCCCGATGTGCTCATTGTCATCCTCCCAGTGCTGAAAAAATCAGGCCGCGGTGGTATCATCGACGACTTTTGCCATGTCGACGAGCACCCATCCCGGCCGGTAGGGATTGGGCCGGCGACCCGTTTCGTGGAAACCGTAGGCCAGATAGAGCGCGATGTTCCGCTCCATCCTGGCGTTGGTGTAAAGCCGCACCTCGGGCAAGCGCCACAGCCGCGTCTGTTCGTCCGCGTGTTTGAGCAACGCAATACCGAAGCCTTTGCCCTGAAAGTCAGGAGAGACCGCGACGGAGAAGATCATCGCGTGATCGTCGTGCCGTTCCAGTGTGAGTACTCCGGCAATTTCGCTGCCGCTTTCCAACACCCACACCTCGCCGCGCGCGATGCGCGGCGTATAGTCTTCGGTGACTGGGATCGGCGGTGCGCCTAACAGTGCAGTGTAAGGCGCATAGGCCGCTTCCGTCAGCGAGACGACAGTTTGGAGATCACCGGCAAGCGCTCTTCTGATTTTCATTCAAAAGCTCTCCAGGCGCCAACCGGTCCGATCACTCCGCCGCTTCGCGCTTGCCTCCGGGGCGCCGCTCCAGAAGCTCCTTGAGGAACTGGCCGGTGTAGCTGCGCTTCTCGCGCACGATTACTTCCGGCGTGCCGGAGGCAACCAGTTCGCCGCCGCCGTCGCCGCCTTCGGGGCCGAGGTCGAGCACCCAGTCGGCGGTCTTGATCACTTCGAGATTGTGCTCGATGACCACCACCGTGTTGCCCTGGTCGACCAGTTCATGCAGCACTTCCAACAGCTTGGCGACGTCGTGGAAATGCAGCCCGGTGGTCGGCTCGTCGAGGATATAGAGCGTCTTGCCAGTTGCCTTGCGCGACAGTTCCTTGGCGAGCTTGATGCGCTGCGCCTCGCCGCCGGACAGCGTCGTCGCCTGCTGGCCGATGTGGATGTAGCCGAGGCCGACCTGCTTCAGCGTTTCGAGCTTGTCGCGCACGCCGGGCACGGCGGCGAAGAAGTCGACGCCTTCCTCGACCGTCATGTCGAGCACGTCGGCGATCGACTTGCCCTTGAACACGACATCGAGCGTCTCTCTGTTGTAGCGCTTGCCGTGGCAGACGTCGCAGGTGACGTAGACGTCGGGCAAAAAGTGCATCTCGATCTTGATGACGCCGTCGCCCTGGCAGGCCTCGCAGCGGCCGCCCTTGACGTTGAAGGAGAAGCGTCCCGGCTGGTAGCCGCGCGCCTTGGCTTCGGGCAGGCCAGCGAACCAGTCGCGGATCGGCGTGAAGGCGCCGGTATAGGTGGCGGGATTCGAACGCGGCGTGCGACCGATCGGCGACTGGTCGATGTCGATGACCTTGTCGAGGAATTCGAGGCCCTCGATGCGGTCGTGGTCGGCCGGATGTTCGCGCGAGCCCATGATGCGGCGCGAGGCAGCCTTGAACAGCGTCTCGATCAGGAAGGTCGACTTGCCGCCGCCGGACACGCCGGTGACGGCGGTGAAGGTGCCGAGCGGTATTTCGGCGGTGACGTTCTTCAGATTGTTGCCGCGCGCGCCGACGATCTTCAGGCGGCGGTTCTTCTTCGCTTCACGTCGCACGCCGGGCGTCGCCACTTCGAGCGCGCCCGACAGGTATTTGCCGGTGATCGAATTGGGATTGGCCATCACCTGCTGCGGCGTGCCCTGGGCGATGATCTCGCCGCCATGGATGCCGGCGGCCGGGCCCATGTCGACGACATAGTCGGCATGCAGGATGGCGTCCTCGTCATGCTCGACGACGATCACCGTGTTGCCGATGTCGCGCAGATGCTTCAGCGTATCGAGCAGACGGGCATTGTCGCGCTGGTGCAGGCCGATCGATGGCTCGTCCAGCACATAGAGCACACCGGTAAGACCCGAGCCGATCTGCGACGCCAGCCGGATGCGCTGGCTCTCGCCGCCCGACAGCGTGCCGGAATTGCGCGACAGCGTCAGATAGTCGAGCCCGACATCGTTGAGGAAGCGCAGCCGCTCGCGGATCTCCTTCAAGACCCGCACCGCGATCTCGTTCTGCTTGTCGTTGAGCGACGCAGGCAGGTCGGTGAACCACTGGTCGGCCTTGCGGATGGAAAGTTCGGTGACTTCGCCGATGTGCTTGCCGGCGATTTTCACCGCCAGCGACTCGGGCTTCAGCCGATAGCCCTTGCAGACCGGGCAAGGCGTCGCCGACATGAAGCGCTCGATTTCCTCGCGCATCCAGGCGGATTCAGTCTCTTTCCAGCGCCGCTCGAGATTGGGGATGACCCCTTCGAAAGTCTTTGTCGTCTTGTAGGAGCGCAGGCCGTCATCATACTGGAAGGTGATCTCGCGCTCGCCGGTGCCGCGCAGAATGGCTTCCTGGGCCTCTTCGGTCAGGTCTTTGAACTTGTCGCCGAGCTTGAAGCCATAGGCCTTGCCCAGCGCTTCCAGCGTCTGCGCGTAATAGGGTGAGGTCGACTTCGCCCACGGGCTGACGGCGCCGTCGCGCAGCGAGATGTTCTCGTCCGGCACGATCAGATTGCCATCGATGGCGCGCTGGCTGCCGAGACCGTCGCAGGTCGGGCAGGCGCCGAACGGGTTGTTGAACGAGAACAGCCGCGGTTCGATTTCCGGAATGGTGAAGCCGGAGACCGGGCAAGCGAACTTTTCCGAGAACAGGATGCGCTCATGCGTCTCGTTCTTCGACTTGTTGACCGAATCCTCGCCGGTCTGGCTGGAATCGAGCGGCTTGTCGGCGAATTCGGCCACGGCAAGCCCATCGGCCAGCTTCAGCGCCGTTTCGATGGAATCGGCAAGCCGCGTCGCCAGATCGCCGCGCACGACGATGCGGTCGACGACGACGTCGAGGTCATGCTTGTACTTCTTGTCGAGCGCCGGCACGTCGGCGATCTCATAGAAGACGCCATCGACCTTGACGCGCTGAAAGCCCTTTTTTTGCAACTCCAGCAATTCCTTGCGGTATTCGCCTTTGCGGCCGCGCACCATCGGCGCCAGGATGAACAGGCGCGTGCCTTCCTCGATCGCCAGTACGCGGTCGACCATCTGCGAAACCGTCTGGCTCTCGATCGGCAGGCCGGTGGCCGGCGAATAGGGGATGCCGACGCGCGCAAAAAGCAGCCGCATATAGTCGTAGATCTCGGTGACGGTGCCGACCGTCGAACGCGGGTTCTTCGAGGTGGTCTTCTGCTCGATGGAAATGGCGGGCGACAGGCCGTCGATCTGGTCGACGTCAGGCTTCTGCATCATCTCAAGGAATTGCCGCGCGTAGGCCGACAGGCTTTCGACGTAGCGGCGCTGGCCTTCGGCATAGATCGTGTCGAAGGCAAGCGATGACTTGCCGGACCCCGACAGGCCGGTCATGACAATCAGGCTGTCACGCGGCAAGTCGAGATCGACATTCTTCAGATTGTGTTCGCGCGCCCCGCGAATGGAAAGATATTTATGGTCGGCCATAGCCGGTCGCCGCCTCAGAATCTGGAATTTCCTGGAATGGCGGGTTTTCCCGGCCATCCCCTATGTAGGTAGTTTTGCCGCCACGTCGAGAGACGCCACAATTCCCGACCAAAGCGTTTAACCGTCTTTCGCGTGAACGGGCAAGCGGAAAGAACAAAGGCCGAACACGCTCCTGACAAAGCTGTGCAAAAGCTGACCTGCACGTAACCTCCCGGCGATCACATTTTTCGGTAACCGGCTATTGATGGTTGACGCCACCAGCTGACGGGAGCAGTCTCCAGCAGTCAACGAAGACGGCCGTCTTTCGATGGCCTCGCCGCCCAAAGGCGGCCTGCGAGACGCCGCAGGCATTTGCGATTTGTGCTTCGTGACGACAACGTCGCAATGGACAAAGGAGCGGAGCTATGACGCCACCGGATCGTCCCATAGGGTTCCAGTTGTTACTGGAGCGGCGGCAGGCATAAGTGCCAGGGTTTAGCGTTTTCGCCACCCGACAAACCGTGACCTGCCATATCCCCGTAAAAATCAGAGACTGTTAGTCGGATCGTCGGTTGAACGCCGCGTTGCATCCGAAATCAAATGCCGGCAGTACACTCCCGGTAGAGATTGGATTTGAGATCCAAAAAGGCCCCGTCCGTTTGCGCAAAGCACGGCGGGGCCGTTTTCATGTGCGGATTGTCTGTTTGGCGCAACGCAGCACGCGCCGACAGACTGTCAGTGGCGCGGCGGCCCGATCGAGCCGGCGCCGACATCGACGGTGATGCTGCCGGAAATCCTGACATCCGTATCGCCGATCTTGAACTGGCCGTTGCCGGGAAACGCGTCGTCGGACTCCGGAGCCGGCTTGGCGATGCGGTAGTCACCGGTTACGCCGGGCAGGGCGCCTTTTTGCGTTGACGGCGAACTGTCTTCGGCAAGTGCCGCGCCGCTGGTGAGGCCCCCAATGGCGAGCGCTATAACGGCGATGACGCGGTGCAATGATCTGGACTGATGAGTGTCGGTCATCCCAAGACTATAGTGGCGCGCCGCCGATGGAACCAGACCGGCATCGTCAAATCTTCGACAGCCGGACGTACTCCGATCCGGCCCTGGCTCACGCCGCCTTTTTTCGCGTGTCGAAAACATGGTCGACGATGCCCCATGCCTGGGCCTCGCGGGCGGTCATGAAGTGGTCGCGGTCCAGCGTGCGCTCGACCTCTTCATAGCTGCGGCCGCAATGCTGCGCGTAGAGTTCGGCCATGTGCCGTTTCGTCCGGCCGATGCGCTCGGCATGGCGCTGGATGTCGGAGGCCTGGCCCTGGAAGCCGCCCAGCGGCTGGTGCAGCAGGATGGTGGCGTTCGGCAGGGAAATTCGGCGCCCCGGTGTGCCTGCCATCAGCAGGAACGAGCCCATCGATGCGGCAAAGCCCATGCATACGGTCGACACCGGGCAGCTGATGTATTGCATTGTGTCGTAGATGGCGAAGCCGCTGGTGACCACGCCGCCCGGCGAGTTGATGTAGAGCGAGATCTCCTTGTCGGGATTGTCCGATTCCAGCGACAGAAGCTGCGCGCAGACCAACGCCGAGATGTCGTCGTTGATCTCACCGTTGATGAAGATGATGCGCTCGCGCAGCAGCCGCGAAAAGATGTCGAAGGCGCGCTCGCCGCGGCTCGATTGCTCGATAACCATCGGCACCAGACTGGCAACACCGCTCATTATCTCTCTCCGTCCGTTTTGTTTTCAGGCCGCGCGAAGCAGGAGGCGAGGCGTGTTTGCGGCGATTGGCTTAGATGACCTGTTTGCACCGAGCGAAACCCGGCAGCCGGCGCCTGCCATGGCGACGGCAGGCATGGCCTTGCGGGCAAAGCCGTCATGGACGACACGCAGATGCGTGCCGCCGGAAACGGTTCGGGCAAGTGTGAAGGTGACAATGCTGTCCAATGGGCTGTCGAGCGGATCCTGCCGCGCGGCGTCGCCTGGCTGCTCCCGCCAGGAATAGCGCAGCAGCTTCTCGGGATCGGCGTCGAGGATTTCGCATTCGATCGACGCGCCCGTTCCGGCGAAGGCAAAACGGTTGCCGATCTCGGGTCTCATGTCGTTCGGCATCATCCAGGCGGCCAGCAATTCCGGTACGGTCAGGGCCCGCCATACCTTTTCCGGCGGCTCGGCAAGCTCGTACTCGAACTCGAGCGCATCCGGGGCGTCGCTTTGACCGTTGTTGGTCGTTGATCCCGCCTTCTTCATTGATCCATGTCCTTCAAAACCGCCTTCAGCCTTTCGATGCGTTCCGGCCAGAAGGTCCGGTAGCGTTCGATCCAGGAGAGCAAGGGGGCGAGCCCCTGCGGATCGGCGCGGTAATAGGCGTTGCGGCCGGCTCGCCGCTCGACCACCAGCCCGGCGCCACGCAGCACCGCCAGATGCTGCGACACCGCGGGCTGCGACACCGTCATCCCGGTGCGCAATTCCGACACGCTCATCTCGCCGGCGGCCAGCCGCTCAAAGACGGCGCGGCGCGTCGGGTCGGCCAGTGCGCGAAAAATCTCTGCTTCGATCATGCCAAAAGCATAAGTGCATACTTATCGATTTGGCAAGCGGTCTTTTCGAGCCCATATGATCGGCTTCGGCATTGCTGCCATTCCTTGACAATAAGCAGCGATGCGGATAAGAACGAAAAGGGAACAAAAACCTTGTGGGTAAAGGCAGCCATGGCAAGCGGCGATCGCCTGCAACCTGTAAGGTGCTGCGACAAAAATTTGTTTCGGATGAGCGCGGAGAAATATCATGGCGGGTAGCGTCAACAAGGTCATTCTGGTCGGCAATCTCGGCGCGGATCCCGAAATCCGTCGCCTGAATTCGGGTGAACCGGTCGTCAACATCCGCATCGCCACATCGGAAAGCTGGCGCGACAAGAATTCCGGCGAACGCAAGGAAAAAACCGAGTGGCACAACGTCGTCATCTTCAATGAGGGCATCGCCAAGGTGGCGGAGCAGTATCTGAAGAAGGGCATGAAGGTCTATGTCGAGGGCCAGTTGCAGACGCGCAAATGGCAGGACCAGACCGGTGCCGACAAGTACACGACGGAAGTCGTGCTGCAGAAATTCCGCGGTGAGCTGCAGATGCTAGACGCACGCGGACAGGGCGAGGGCGGTCAGGTCGGCGGCTATACCGGTGGCGGCAGCAGCCGTGGTTCCGATTTCGGCCAGTCCAGCCCGAGCGAAGGCTTCAATCGCGGTGGTGGCGGTGCCAAGAGCGGCGGCGGTGGCGGTTCGTCGCGCGAATTGGATGACGAAATCCCGTTCTGATCGCAACAGTTATGTCAGACACAGTGCCCCGAGAGTCATTCATGGACTTTCGGGGTTTTGCATCGTGATTGAGGTTGACCGGGCCGATCAAGGAAATACGGTGAAAGGACGAGTTCGGTGAAAGCACGCGTAAAGTGGGTCGAGGAGCGCACCTTCGTCGGGGAATCCGGCAGCGGTCACAAGGTCGTGCTCGGAACAGCGCACGGATCGGAAGGCAAGACGCCGGGTCCAAGCCCGATGGAGCTGGTGCTGATCGGCACCGGTGGCTGTTCGGCCTATGATGTCGTGCATATCCTCGAAAAAGGCCGCGAGGCGGTCGAGGACTGCGTCGTCGAACTCGACTCCGACCGGGCCGAAACCGAGCCCAGGGTTTTTACACGCATCCATATGCATTTCGTCGTCAAGGGCAGGGCACTCTCCAGCGACAAGGTGAAACGCGCGATCGACCTTTCGATCGAAAAATATTGCTCGGCGTCTGCGATGCTGGCCAAGACCGCGACGATTACCCACGATTTCGAAGTGATCGACACGACTGTGAAATAGGGCCGGCTTCGGCGGCAGCTCGTCGCGTTACCCCGCCATCAGCGCCTTGATGCCATCGGCCACGAATTGCACGGCCAGTGCCGCCAGGATGACGCCAAGCAGCCGGGTCAGGATCGAACGACCAGTCTGGCCGAGGATGCGGTCGATGCGTTCCGACAGCACGAACACCAGATAGGTGATGGCGAGGCAGACGAAGATGATGCCGACCAGGGCTGCCTGCGCGGCAAATCCCTGAAATGAACCGGAAAGCAGCACCGTCGCCGAAATCGCGCCGGGGCCGGCGATCAGCGGGATCGCCAGCGGGAAGGCGGCGATGTTGTGGATCATGTCCTTGGTGATGGCGACGTCGCCGATCTTCTCCTTACGGTCCTGCCGGCGCTCGAACACCATCTCGAAGGCGATGAAGAACAGCAGGAAACCGCCGGCGACGCGGAAGGCCGGCAACGTTATGCCGAACACCGACAGGATCGATGCGCCGGCAACTGCAAACAACGCCATCACCAGGAAGCCGATGATCGAGGCACGGACGGAAACCTGCTGGCGCTCCTCGCGGTTCATGCCGCGCGTTACGGCCAGGAACAGCGGCGCCAGGCCAGGCGGATCGATGGTCACGAGAATGGTGACGAAGGCGTTGAACAGGCTGTCGAAACTCGGCATCTCTGACCCTCCCGCCGGGCCGTGCCCGGACAGAATATTGGTAGAGCAAAGCCCGGTCGGTGGGAACTGTCAGCGGGAAAGTGGTTGATGCCGGCGCAAAGGATCGCGACGCTTTTATTCTGGGCTGCTGCTGCATTCCTCGGCGATCAAACCTCTCGGCGCGCCAGGAACTCGACTTCCAGCCGCCATGTCGCGCCATTGTCTTGCGAGCGTTCGCCCAGCCATCGGAAGGAGTTTTCGGTGATGCGTGAAAAGCTCCAGCGTACTGAACTGCCGGTGCCGTCGGCGCCCACTTGCATGATCGTGTCGCCCTCGGCGCGACCGAGCTGGCGGCTGTAATACTGGTTGCGCGGATCGCTCCAGAAGATGTGCCAGGCATCCGCGCCGGGATCATAGACGCGCAGCGTCGTGCCATAAAAAGTCCATTTGCCGAGCGAAGGCTGGGAACCAGTGTCCCGCGCGGGCAGGATCCACACGTCCTGAATCGCCCGGCCTTCCAGCACCCAGCCGAAATGCACCTCGCCACGCCCGGTCAGCACCGTACCGTCCTCGAGATGGCGCGAGGCGTTGAAAGTCCAGGCGCCGACGAAGCGGCCGTAAAGGCTCAGTTTTTCGGCAAGCCCTTCGATCGGTCCGGGGCTATGCAGGGCTTCGGCAAACGAGGATTGATCGAACATGGTTGTGGCCTCTTCTTGTCAGGAGACCGGGAAGGGTAGGCGGTGAAGGGGTTCTGGGCTTGGGAAAAATTGCTATATTTCGGCCATGACAGCGACCACACATATTCTCGCCTCCGGACCTGGCTGGCACGTGACGGATGTCATCTGCACGGCCGGTGCCGGCGACCGGCCGTTCGAGGAAGCACATCAGGATTTCTGCGTGGCTGCCGTCACCAGCGGCACGTTCCGCTACCGTGCGCAACAAGGCACGGCGATGCTGGCGCCCGGCGCGCTCCTGCTCGGCAATCCCGGCACATGCTACGAATGCGGGCATGAGCATGGCGGCGGCGACCGTTGCCTGTCGTTTCATTTCGGACCGTCTTACATGGAGCGGGTCGTGGCCGGCGTGCCGGGCGCCAGGAAGCTGGCCTTCGCCACGCCGCGTCTGCCGCCTTTGCCGGTGCTGGCGCCACTGCTGGCCGAGGCGGAAGCCGCGCGCGAGACTGCTGACATGGATGCCTTCGAGGAACTTTCCCTGCGCATGGCCGGTGCCGCCGCGACGATTGCCACCGGAGCCACGCATGTCAGGCGCGCGCCGAGCCGCCGCGATCAGAAACGGGTGGCCGAAGTGGTGCGGCGGATAGAGTTGGATGCCGACGGGCCGGTCTCGCTTTCAGCGCTTGCGGATGAGACTGCGACCAGTCCTTACCATTTCCTGCGCATCTTCCGGCAGGTCGCGGGCATGACGCCCTATCAGTTCTTGCTCAAGACGCGGCTGCACAGGGCAGCGGTGCGGCTACGCATGTCGAACGATACGGTCTCGGCGATCGCCTTCGAGGCCGGCTTCAACGATCTGTCGACCTTCAATCGTCGTTTTCGGCGGATCATGGGGGAGACGCCGGGCCAGTATCGCAGCCGCCGTGGCGCACAGGCCGTTTCTGCTTCGTGAATCGGCCCCGTGCCCGCAAAGGCACACACGCAGGCTTTTGCGAGAGGGCGGCGAAAACCGCCTTGGCCATATCGTCGCAATCAGCGGTATCCATTTGAAATTACCATCAAAAATGACACTGGAAAAGTGCCGTGAAGGTTGGAGTTTCGGGCTTGCTTCCTATATAAGCACCAAGTGATTCCTGATTAGATTGTGATCCGATTTGACCGACCAGAAGACACCGCGCGGCGCCGACGGCGGCCCCACCGGCATCGAGCCGATATCCATCGTCGAGGAGATGCAGCGCTCCTATCTCGATTACGCCATGAGCGTGATCGTCAGCCGTGCGCTGCCGGACGTGCGCGACGGCCTCAAGCCGGTGCATCGCCGCATTCTCTTCGCCGCCCATGAGAGCGGCTACCACTGGAACCGCAAATATGTGAAGTCGGCGCGTCCTGTCGCCGACGTGATGGGTAAATACCATCCGCATGGCGACGCCTCCATCTATGACGCCTTGGTGCGCATGGCACAGGACTGGTCGCTGCGCGTTCCGTTGATCGACGGGCAGGGCAATTTCGGCTCCATCGACGGCGATCCGCCTGCGGCGATGCGCTACACGGAAGCGCGCCTGACCAAGGTCGCGCACGAGCTCCTGGAGGATATCGACAAGGATACCGTCGATTTCCAGGACACTTATGACGCGTCGGGCAGCGAGCCGAAGGTTCTGCCGGCACGGTTTCCCAACCTTTTGGTCAACGGCTCGGGCGGCATCGCCGTCGGCATGGCGACCAACATCCCGCCGCACAATCTCAGCGAAATCTGCAACGGCGCCATCGCCCTAATCGACAATCCGGCGATCGACCTGCCGGCGTTGATGGAGATCATTCCGGGACCGGATTTCCCGACCGGCGGCATCGTGCTTGGCCGTTCGGGCATCTACAACGCCTATTCGACCGGCCGTGGCTCCATCGTCATGCGCGGCAAGGTCAACATCGAACAGCGCGGCAATGACCGCGAGTCGATCATCATCACCGAAGTTCCCTACCAGGTGAACAAGTCGTCGATGATCGAGAAGATGGCTGAACTGGTGCGCGACAAGCGCATCGAGGGCATTTCCGATATCCGCGACGAGAGCGACCGCCAGGGCTACCGCGTCGTCATCGAATTGAAGCGCGACGCCGTTGCCGACGTCATCCTCAACCAGCTCTATCGCTTCACGCCGCTGCAGACCTCCTTCGGCGCCAATATGGTGGCACTGAACGGCGGCAAGCCGGAAGTGATGAACCTGACCGATATGCTGAAGGCGTTCGTCGCCTTCCGCGAGGAGGTGATCACAAGGCGGACGAAATTCCTGCTGCGCAAGGCGCGCGACCGCGCCCATGTGCTGGTCGGTCTCGCCATCGCCGTCGCCAATATCGACGAGATCATCAAGCTGATCCGCACCGCTCCGGATCCGCAGACGGCGCGTGAGCAGTTGATGGAGCGGCGCTGGCCCTCTGGCGACGTGGAATCTCTGATCCTCCTGATCGATGACCCGCGTCATCGGATCAATGAAGACGGCACCTACAATCTGTCAGAGGAACAGGCGCGCGCCATCCTCGAACTGCGCCTGCAGCGCCTGACCGCGCTCGGCCGCGACGAGATCGCAGACGAGTTGAACACGATCGGCGCCGAAATCATCGATTACCTGGACATTTTGTCTTCCCGCGCGCGCGTCCAGCAGATCGTCAAGGACGAGCTTGCCGCCGTGCGCGACGAGTTCGGCACGCCGCGCCGCACCGAACTCTCGGAAGGCGGTTCGGACATGGAAGACGAGGACCTGATCCAGCGCGAAGACATGGTCGTGACGGTGAGCCATTCCGGCTACATCAAGCGCGTGCCGCTGTCGCTCTACCGGGCGCAGCGCCGCGGCGGCAAGGGTCGCTCCGGCATGTCGACCAAGGAAGAGGATTTCGTCACCCGGCTGTTCGTGGCCAACACGCACACGCCGGTGCTGTTCTTCTCCTCGCGCGGCATCGTCTACAAGGAAAAGGTCTGGCGGCTGCCGATCGGCAATCCGCAGTCACGGGGCAAGGCGCTGATCAACATGCTGCCGCTGGAGCAGGGCGAGCGCATCACCACCATCATGCCGCTGCCCGAGGACGAGGCCAGCTGGGGCGAACTCTACGTGATGTTCGCCACCACGCGTGGCACCGTGCGCCGTAACGATCTATCCGACTTCGTCCAGGTCAACCGCAACGGCAAGATCGCCATGAAGCTGGAGGAAGAAGGCGACGAGATCCTCGGCGTCGAGACCTGCACCGACAAGGACGACGTGCTGCTGACCGCCAGTTCCGGCCAGTGCATACGCTTCTCCGTCGGCGACGTGCGCGTCTTCCAGAGCCGCAATTCGGTCGGCGTGCGTGGCATAACCATGGCCGAGACCGACCGCATCATCTCGATGTCGGTGATAGAGCATGTCGATGCTTCGCCGGCGGAACGCGCCGCTTACCTGAAGCGCGCGGCGGCGGAGCGGCGTCTTGCCACAGAAACGGCCGGCGAAGAGGAAGAGATCGCGCTGACCAATGAGGAGATCGGCGAGGAGACGGAGCTTTCCGAAAGCCGATACGAAGAGCTCAAGGCGCACGAACAATACGTGCTGACGGTGACCGAGTTCGGCTACGGCAAGCGTTCGTCGTCTTATGATTTCCGGCTGACTGGACGCGGCGGCAAAGGCATCCGCGCCACCGACGTGTCGAAGGCAGCCGAGATTGGCAGGCTGGTGGCGACGTTCCCGGTCGGCAATGACGACCAGATCATGCTGGTGTCGGACGGCGGCACCGTCATCCGGGTGCCGGTCAACGGCATCCGTTTCGCCAGCCGCGCCACCAAGGGCGTGACCATCTTCAACACGGCTGAAGGTGAAAAGGTGGTTTCGGTCGAGCGGATATCGGAACCGCAAGCGGACGAAGAAAGCGACGAGACGGTCGAGGGCGGTCCCGATGCCGCTCCGGCGCCTGACGCCGGTCCGGAGGGTACGGACTAAGTCCGGCACCCAGGTTTTGACATGGCAACGCCGGCCAGTTGGCCGGCGCAGCAGCAAATCAGGCTTTATCAGTAGTGACGATATGGCTTGCGCGGGCCGAAGCCTTCGAAGCGCTTGGTGTTTGCCTTGACGCGGATGCGTTGTGCCTCGTGATGCAGCCCAAAGACGGTGGCGATCAGCATGGCGACGGTCATTGCGGTGGCGAGCATGTAGATCAGCATGTGCGTGTTCTCCTGCGCCTAACAACGGATAGATGGGATTTTGGTTTCATCTTATTAAGGTGCAACCTAGTGAACGCTGCGTGAAGGCTTCGTGATCAGCGTGTTCATCTGTCGTTCATGTGCCGGAAAAGGTTCATGGCCGGCGCGCCGATCGGATTTGCCTTTGCGAGAGAGGCTCGCTAGAGCCTGTTCCATCTTGATGGACGGAAGATGGAACAGGCTCTAGCTTTCATTTGAGCATGATCTCTAGGACAAACGAAAAACCGTTTGTCCGCAAAAACCGGTTTCCACTTTTTGGGATCATGCATTAGAAGCACCAGCCATGACTGAACGCATCGCCCTCTATGCCGGCTCCTTCGACCCGCTGACCAACGGCCATCTCGATGTGCTGAAGGCCTCGCTGGCCGTGGCCGATATCGTTTATGCGGCGATCGGCATCCATCCGGGCAAGCAGCCGCTGTTTTCCTTCGAGGAGCGGGTGAAGCTGATCGAGACGGCGACGAAGACGGAATTCGGCAGCGATGGTGCCCGCATCAAGGTCGTCGCCTTCGACGGGCTGGTCATCGACGCCGCCAGGAAGCACGGCGCCTCGATCATGATCCGCGGCCTGCGCGACGGCACCGACCTCGACTATGAGATGCAGATGGCCGGCATGAACGAGACCATGGCGCCTGAACTGCAGACGGTTTTTCTGCCCGCCAGTCCTTCGGTGCGCACCATTACCGCCACACTTGTCCGCCAGATTGCCTCGATGGGCGGCGACATTCGCCCCTTCGTGCCGGCGGCGGTTGCCGGCGCGCTCACAGCCAAGTTCAAGAAGTAAGTTTTCGGAGAAAACCATGCAGCTGAAAAAGCTAGCCTCGTTCCTTGTCGTGCTCGCCGGTCTTGTGGCTGCGTCGGTCTCGGCTTTCGCCGCCGACCCGGAAAACACAATGATCATCACGCTGAAGGACGGCGACGTCACCATTGCGCTGAGGCCCGATCTGGCGCCAAAGCATGTCGAGCAGATCAAGAAGCTGGTGCGCCAAGGCGCCTATGACAACGTCGCCTTCCACCGCGTCATCGACGGCTTCATGGCGCAGACCGGCGACGTCAAGTTCGGCAATATGAAAAAGGGTTTCAGCGCCGAGGCCGTTGGCACCGGCGGTTCCGACCTGCCCGACCTGCCCGCCGAATTCTCACAGACCGAACATTATAAGCGCGGCGTGGTCGGTATGGCCCGCTCGCAGGACCCCAATTCGGCCAATTCGCAGTTCTTCATCATGTTCGCTCCGGCACCGCCCCTCGATGGCCAGTACACGATCGTCGGCAATGTCGTCAGCGGCATGGAACTGGTGGATCACATCAAGAAGGGCGACCAGGCGGACAACGGCACGGTCACCGATCCCGACCGGATGATCAAGGTGCGCATCGCCGCCGACAAGTAAATTGTCGAATAACTCTGTTTTTCTGAAAAAGGATATCTGACATGGCCGAAATCAAGGACCGCGAGAACGCGCTCATCATGGAAACGACCAAGGGCAATGTGGTCATCGAACTTTTCCCCGACCTGGCGCCGGGCCATGTCGCCCGCATCAAGGAACTGGCCAGGGAAGGCGCCTATGACGGCGTGGTCTTCCACCGCGTTATCGAGGGTTTCATGGCGCAAACCGGCGACGTCAAGTTCGGCAATTCCAGCAAGCCTTCCTTCGCGCCGTCCCGCGCGGGCATGGGCGGCTCTGAAAAGCCGGATTTGAAGGCTGAATTCTCCAACGCCAACCATGCTCGCGGCACCTGCTCGATGGCCCGTTCGCAGAACCCGAACTCGGCCAATTCGCAGTTCTTCATCTGCTTCGACGATGCCGCCTTCCTCAATCGTCAGTACACGGTCTGGGGCCAGGTCATCGAAGGCATGGACAATGTCGACAAGATCAAGCGCGGCGAGCCGGTGCAGGATCCCGACAAGATCGTCTCGCTGAAGGTCGCGGCCGACGTCAAGTAAGGGCAAACGACAATGATGGGCGTCGTCTGGTCGCTTCTCGGCATCCTGTCCGGCGCCTTCATTGCCATTCAGGCGCCGATCAATTCGCAACTGGCGCGCGGCCTGGGCCTCCCGGTCGCGGCGGCTGCGTTTTCGTTCCTGTCGGGCGCGATCGTGCTCGGCATTATTTCCGTCACGGTGGTGAAGCTGCAGGGCATCTCGCTCGACTGGAAGGCGCCGGCGCCCTGGCTGTTCGTGGCCGGCGGCATGCTGGGCGGTTTCTATGTCACGCTGTCGACGATTCTGACGCCACGCATCGGTGCGGCCGCGCTGATGGCGTTTCTGGTCGCCGGCCAGTTGCTGGCCGGCATGCTCATCGACCGCATCGGCTTCCTCGGCGTCGCGGTGCGTGAAATCTCGCTCGGTCGCATCGCCGGCGCGGTGCTGCTGCTGGTCGGAGCGCTGCTCGTCCGGCTCTACTGATGCGCGTCGATCTCTTTGACTTCGATTTGCCGGAGGAGCGCATCGCGCTTCGCCCGGCGGAGCCGCGCGACAGCGCCAAGATGCTGGTGGTCAAGCCGGGCGAGGCGCTCGACGACCGGACGGTTGGCAACCTGCCATCGTTGCTCAGGGCCGGCGACGTGCTGGTGTTCAACGACACCAAGGTCATTCCAGCGCAGCTCAAAGGCATCCGGCGGCGGGGTGAGGCGACGGCGCAGGTCGAAGCCACGCTGCATATGCGCATGGCGCCGGACCGCTGGCTGGCCTTCATGCGGCCGGGCAAGCGCATCGCAGCCGGCGACCGTATCCATTTCGGCCATGACGGCAATTCCTGTTTCCTCGGTCAGCTCGACGCCACGGTGATCGAGAAAGGCGAGGGCGGCGAAGCGCTGCTTGGCTTCGATCTGTCGGGGCCGTTCCTCGACGAGGCGCTGCACGCGGTCGGCCACATTCCGCTGCCGCCCTACATCGCCTCGAAACGCGACGACGACGAACGCGACCGGGCCGACTACCAGACCATCTATGCAAGCGAGGAAGGCGCCGTTGCGGCTCCGACAGCGGGCCTGCATTTCACGCCGGAGCTTTTTGCAGCGCTTGACAGCAAGGGCATCGAACGCCGCTTCGTCACCTTGCATGTCGGCGCAGGCACGTTCCTGCCGGTGAAGGCGGACGATACCGCCGACCACAAGATGCATGCCGAGACCGGTTCGGTCAGCGAAGCCACTGCGGACGCCCTGAATGCCGCAAGAGCAAGGGGCGGGCGCATCGTCGCTGTCGGAACGACCTCGCTGCGTCTGCTGGAGAGTGCGGCGCGTGAGGACGGTACTCTGGCTGCGTGGTCCGGTCCGACCGATATCTTCATCACGCCCGGCTACCGTTTTCGCACCGCCGACGTGCTGATGACCAATTTCCATCTGCCGCGCTCGACGCTGTTCATGCTGGTCTCGGCCTTCAGCGGCCTCGGCACGATGCGCGCGGCCTATGCGCATGCCATCGAGAGCCGCTACAGATTCTATTCCTATGGCGACGCAAGCCTGCTTTTCCGAGCGGAGACGAGCGATGGACGATGATCTGCAAGCCTTTGACCGTGATGCGCTGGTCGCGGAAGTGAAAAAACTGCGCGCGGGCATTCGCCAGCACCGCGATTCCACCATGCGCGGCATCCACTACCGCCAGTCGCTTGACAATCAGGCGCCGGACGCCCCGGTCCACGACAAGGAATTCAATGGCTAAGCCGTTCAGCTTCAAGGTTCTGGCAACCGACGGCAAGGCGCGACGCGGCGTGATCGACATGCCGCGCGGCGAAATCCGCACGCCGGCCTTCATGCCGGTCGGCACCGGCGGCACCGTCAAGGCGATGTATATGGACCAGGTGCGCGGTGTCGGCGCCGACATCATCCTGGGCAACACCTATCATCTGATGCTGCGGCCCGGCGCCGAGCGTGTGGCGCGGCTCGGTGGCCTGCACGAGTTCGCCCGCTGGCCGCATCCGATTCTGACCGACAGCGGTGGTTTCCAGGTGATGTCGCTGTCGAAGCTGAGAAAGCTGACCGAAAAGGGCGTCACCTTCCGTTCGCATATCGATGGCGCTGCCTACGAGATGTCGCCGGAGCGGTCGATCGAGATCCAGGGACTGCTTGATTCCGACATCCAGATGCAGCTCGACGAATGCACGGCGCTGCCGGCCGAGATGAAGGAGATCGAGCGCGCCATGGAGCTGTCGCTGCGTTGGGCCGAGCGCTGCAAGACGGCGTTCGGCGATCAGCCGGGCAAGGCGATGTTCGGCATCGTGCAAGGCGGCGACAACGCAGCGCTCAGGGTGCGTTCGGCGCAGGCGCTGAGCGCGATGGAGCTGAAGGGCTACGCGGTTGGCGGCCTGGCCGTCGGCGAGCCGCAAGCGGTGATGCTCGAAATGCTCGACATCACCTGTCCGGAATTGCCAGCGGACAAGCCGCGCTATCTGATGGGCGTCGGCACGCCTGACGATATCCTGAAATCGGTGGCGCGCGGCATCGACATGTTCGACTGCGTAATGCCGACGCGGGCCGGCCGCCACGGCCTTGCCTATACAAGGCGCGGCAAGGTCAATCTGCGCAACGCCCGCCATGCCGACGATCCGCGGCCGCTCGACGAGGAAAGCGACTGCCCTGCCGCCCGGGACTACTCACGCGCCTATCTGCATCATCTGGTGCGCTCACAGGAGGCACTTGGCGCCATGCTTTTGACCTGGAACAACCTTTCCTACTATCAAAAGCTGATGCAGGATATCCGCGCTGCGATCGAGGCCGGCGCCTTCGAGGCGCGCGGCGCGGAAATCACCGAGGGCTGGGCAAGGGGCGATATCCCGTTGCTGTGAGGCCTCAAGTGCTGGGCGAATTCGAGGCGCGCAGGCTGCAACCGGTGATCTGGAACGTGCCGTCGGGCTGTTGCTGCAACGTGTAGACAGCCTCGTAGTCCTTGCCGTTGGGGCCGACGATCAGCACCTGCTGGACGATCGAACCCGGAGCCGTCTCCTCGACCTTGCCGAAGGAATAGGTCCGCGGCTTGCGCACCGGCGGATAGCCGTTGGTCACCATGTTCATGAAGGCGTCGACGGTCGGGAAGATCCGCTTCACATTCGGGGCGGCGAAGCTGTAGGCAGTGGCGCCGTCATCGGCAATGAGGGCCCCTAGCTGACTGTCGATGACGGACTGGCCCGCCTTGATCTCGGCATCGCCGGCCAATGCCGACGATACAAAGAGGAATGGAACGACTGCGATTGCGAAAAAGGCGTGGCGCATGGCCTGTCTCCGTTATCCCGCGAAATATCTTCCCTCAAAAATGGTGCTGTCCGAAGACGCATCATAACATACGCTTGGCAGCGCATCGCGGTTTCAGCGATTGCGAATAATCGCTGGCGATCGGCGGCAGATTGCATGCTGGTGTAGGGGCTGCGGGAGGTTGCAGCCCAGGCCTGGGCCGGCTGAGTACGGATTCCAGCGCTTGAAAGCCCGCCTCCAGTCTGCCAGAAGGGCCGCTGGACTTGGACGTTTAGCGGGACGAAGCCATGAAGGCGTTTTTCGTGCAGATCAAATGCGAGCTCGGCAAATCCTATGAGGTTGCCAGCGCGCTTGCCGATGCCGAGATCGCCTCGGAAATCTACTCCACCGCCGGCAATTACGATCTGCTCGCCAAATTCTACGTCGACGACGAGGAAGACGTCGGCCATTTCGTCAACGAAAAGGTGCAGATTCTCCCCGGCATCAAGGACACGTTCACCGTCGTCACGTTCCGCGCTTTCTAGCTGGCAAACGCATTTGCCCGGGCACGAGGCAAAGGCTGACCAAGGTCATATTTCACCTGCCTCAATTTTAGGCAGGCGCAACATACTGATCGTCCGTATCTCCCAAATCACCGATTGCGCTTGATTTTCTCCGGCGACGCCAGTGAAATGGCGTCACAGGGGAGTATGCGATTGGCAGCGTTCGATGAAATGCTTCCGGAAGTCTCCGGATTGAGAAGACCGTATTCGGCTTATGATCGCTGGCTGAAGGAGCAGGACCCAGCCAGGTTGACCGAGAAGATGCAGGACGCCGAACGCGTCTTCCGCAAGACCGGTATCACCTTCGCCGTTTATGGCGAGCAGGAAGCCTCCGAGCGGCTGATCCCGTTCGACATCGTTCCCCGCATCATTTCAGGCAATGAATGGCGGCGCCTCACGCAGGGCATAGAGCAGCGCGTGCAGGCGCTGAACGCCTTCCTCGACGACATCTATCATCGCCAGGAAATCCTGCGCGCAGGGCGCGTCCCCAGGGAATTGATCGCCAGGAACGAGGCCTTCCTGCCGGAGATGATCGGGGTCAGGCCGCCGGCCGGCGTCTACACCCATATCATCGGCGTCGACATCGTCCGCATCTCGGAGGACGAATTCTACGTGCTGGAGGACAATGCGCGCACACCGTCGGGCGTCTCCTATATGCTGGAGAACCGCGAGACGATGATGCAGCTGTTCCCCGAGCTGTTCCAGAAGATCAAGGTGCGGCCGGTGGAAAACTACCCTCAGCTTCTGCGCCAGTCGCTGGCGGCGGTGCGGCCGCAAAGCACAAAGGGTGCGCCGACCATTGCGGTGCTGACGCCCGGCAGTTTCAACTCCGCCTATTTCGAACACGCCTTCCTCGCCGACCAGATGGGCGTGCAACTGGTCGAAGGCCAGGATCTGCGGGTCGTCGACGGGCATGTCGCGATGCGCACGACCGAAGGCTACAAGCAGATCGATGTGCTTTACCGCCGCGTCGATGATTCCTTCCTCGACCCGCTGACCTTCCGGCCGGACTCCGCACTTGGCATACCCGGCATCATGGATGTCTATCGGGCCGGCAACATCACCATCGCCAACGCGCCGGGCACCGGCATTGCCGACGACAAGGCGATCTATTCCTACATGCCCGAGATCATCGAATTCTACACCGGCCGCAAGGCGATCCTGGGCAACATCCCAACCTGGCGCTGCTCGGAGCCGGACAGCCTGAAATACGTGCTCGAACACATCGACGAACTGGTGATCAAGGAAGTGCACGGTTCCGGCGGCTACGGCATGCTGGTTGGGCCGGCAGCAACCAAGAAGGAATGCGAGACGTTTGCCAAGAAACTCCAGGCAAAACCTTCGAATTACATCGCCCAGCCGACGCTCGCGCTGTCGACATGCCCGATCCTGACGGAAAAGGGGTTGGCGCCGCGCCATGTCGATCTCAGGCCTTATGTGCTGGTCTCCGACCGCATCCAGATCGTGCCCGGCGGGCTGACCCGCGTCGCGCTGAAGGAAGGCTCGCTGGTGGTCAATTCCTCGCAGGGCGGCGGGACGAAGGATACGTGGGTGCTGGATGATTGAAGTGAGTGAGTAAGGAATTAGGCAGTAGGCAGCAGGCAGCAGGCAGCAGGCAGTAGTGGAAGCAGAGGACAGGGAAATGCCATATTCCATTGAGATTCAAACTCTTACTATTCCCTACTGCCTATTCCCTACTCACTAGCCCGAGGGGCCAATTCAATGCTTTTAGGCCGCACCGCCAACGGGCTCTATTGGATGAACCGCTATATCGAGCGGGCGGAAAACATGGCGCGCTTGGTCGATGCCGGCCTGCGCATGGCGCTGACCCGCACGCAGAGCGCCTCGGAAGAGTGGAGTTCGGTGCTGCTCAGCGCCGGTTCCGACGTCACCTTCAGCCAGAAATATTCTGACTATACCGCCGCCAATGTCGCCGACTTCCTGTTGCGCGACACGTCGAACCCGTCGAGCACGATGGCGTCGATCGAGACGGCCCGCAACAATGCCCGCATGGTGCGTACCGCGCTGACGCGCGAAACCTGGGAAAGCATCAACGAAGCCTGGATGTCGCTGAAGCGGATGCTGGCCAGGCCGATCGACGAGCGCGACCTACCCAGCGTGCTCGACGCCATCAAGCGCGAGACGGCGCTGATCCGCGGCTCATTCTACGGCACCATGCTGCGCAACGAGATCTTCGACTTCTCGCAGCTCGGCACTTATGTCGAGCGCGCGGACAACACGGCGCGCATCCTCGACGTGAAATATTATGTGCTGCTGCCGTCGATCTCCTGGGTCGGCTCGACGCTCGACAATTATCAGTGGGAATCGATCCTGCGTTCGGTCTCGGCGCATCGCTCCTATCGCTGGGTCTACGACGCCGATTACAAGCCGACCAACATTGCCGATTATCTGATCCTCAATGTCCGGATGCCGCGCTCGCTGATGTTCTGCTATCGCTTCCTGTCGGAGCATCTGAAATTCCTCGGTGACGATTACGGCGAGCGCCATGCCTGCCACGCAACGGCCGAGAAGACGCAGACAATGCTGAGAGCCGGGTCGATCAAGGGCATATTCGACGCCGGCCTGCATGAGTTCCTGGCCAATTTCATTCGCGACAACACCAAGCTGGGCGAAGAGATCGCACAAGATTATCGGTTCAATTGAGCATGGTCCCGAAAGGTGGAGCCGGTTTTCTCAGACAAATGGAAACCGTTTGTCCGGAGATCGTGCTCACAAACGGAATAGAAGCATGCGGCTGAAGATCACCCACCGGACCGAGTACCGTTACGATACGCCGGTGCACTATCTGTTGCAGCGGCTGCGGCTGCTTCCGGTCAGCGGATCGACGCAGACCATTCTGTCCTGGGCTCTGGCGATCGAAGGCGCGCGCGAAGAGGTCCGCTTCGTCGACCATTTCGGCAACGACACAAGGCTGTTGAGCGTCGAGGGCGAGCGCGACTTCATCACTGTGGAAGCATCAGGCGAAGTGGTGACGCGCGACACCGCGGGTGTCTCGGGACCACACCAGGGCTTTACGCCGCTCTGGCTGTACAGCCATGAGACACCATTGACGACGATCGGCAGCGGTGTTCGCGATCTCGCCGCGTCGGTCGGCAAGGGCAGCGACATTGAAAGGCTGCACCGGCTGATGGCCATCATCGGCGAACGCGTCGCCTACACGCCCGGCACCACCAACGCGACGACGCCGGCGGAGGAAGCCTTGGCGCTCAAGACCGGGGTCTGCCAGGATCATACCCATATCTTTGCCGCCGCCGCCCGCGCCATGGGCTTTCCAGCTCGCTATGTCAGCGGCTATCTGATGCTGGATGCCACGGTCGAGCAGGCGGCCAGCCATGCCTGGGCCGAAGCGCATGTCTCGGGTCTCGGCTGGGTTGCCTTTGATGCCGCCAATGGCATTTCACCCGACGAGCGTTATGTAAAGGTGGCAACGGGCCGCGATTACCGCGACGCCACGCCGGTGTCGGGAATTCGGCTGGGACAGGCGGAAGAACGGCTTGCGGTCACCGTCACGGTGGAGCAGTAATCCTCCGCACGATTGCTGCCGAGCGATTCATCGTTTCAAGGAACGCCGAACCGCTCTATCCCCTTGTTTTAACGCAATTCCGCACGGAAAACCGCTTCACACTTTTCCTGGAATTGCTCTAGAAGAGATTCCATGACCTATTGCGTTGGCCTGAAGATCGACCGCGGGCTCGTGTTCATGTCGGACACGCGCACCAATGCAGGCATGGATTCCATCTCCACCTTTCGCAAGATGCATGTCTGGGAAGAGCCGGGCGAGCGTGTCATCGTTTTGATGTCGGCGGGCAATCTGGCGACGACGCAGGCCGTGGTCAGCCTGCTCGACGAGCGCACCAAGGCGATCTCCGAAAGGCATTCTACGGTGCTCGAAACGCCGTCGATGTACCAAACGGTCCGCATTGTTGGCGACACGGTCAAGGAGGTCATCGCCAATTCGTCACCCGCTGGCGAAAAGGCGGATTCCTATTTCAATGCGTCCTTCATCCTCGGCGGTCAGATCAAGGGCAGCGAGCCGCGCCTGTTCATGATCTATCCCGAAGGCAATTTCATCGAATCGACCGATGACACGCCGTTTTTCCAGATCGGCGAGACCAAATACGGCAAGCCGATCATCATCCGCGCCTACGAAAGGACGATGAGCCTGGCCGAGACGGTGAAGCTGCTTTTGGTGTCGTTCGATTCGACGTTGAAGTCGAACCTGTCCGTCGGCTTGCCGCTCGACCTGCTCTTCCTGGAGAAGGACGCCTTCAAGGTCGGATTGAAGAAGCGGATCGGCCAGGATGACCAGTACTACCGCACGATCTCCGACGGCTGGTCGAATGCGCTGAAGACGGCCTTTGCCAGCCTGCCGGATTTCCCCGGCTGAGGCGTGCGGCATCCGTTGCTGGTTGCATATATTTCACGCGTTAATTAATAAGGAGGCCAGCCGCGATGGATGGTGGCGGTCGATCATGTCGGGAGGACAGGATGAACAACGATGATTTCCGGCAATGGTCGCGGCGCGCCGCCGACTGGGGCGCTGACTATCGCAACAATCTGCGCGACCGCCCCGTGCGGCCACTGGTAGAACCCGGCGCCATTTCTGGAAGCATTGAGGTTTCGCCGCCCGAAGACGCCGAACCGATGGACCGGATCTTCGCCGACTTCGAAGAGAAGATCCTGCCGGGAATGACGCATTGGCAGCATCCGCGTTTCTTCGCCTATTTCCCGGCCAATGCGGCGCCGGTCTCGGTGGTGGCGGAATATCTGGTTTCGGCGATGGCCGCGCAATGCATGCTCTGGCAAACGTCGCCGGCGGCGACCGAACTCGAAACGCGCACCGTCGACTGGATGCGCCAGGCGCTCGGCCTGCCCGAAGGGTTTTCCGGGGTGATCCAGGATTCAGCCTCGTCGGCGACACTGGCCGCGGTGCTGACCATGCGCGAGCGGGCGCTCGATTGGCAAGGCAACAAACAAGGCCTGGCAGGGCAGGCGCGGCTGCGCATCTATTCCTCCGATCAGGTGCACACGTCGATCGACCGGGCGATCTGGGTGTCCGGCATCGGCGAGGACAATCTCGTGCGCATTCCGGTCGGCGGCCGCTTTCGCGCCATGGACACGGCAGCACTCGAGGCGGCAATCGCCGCCGACCTGGAAGCCGGCATGCAGCCGGCCGGCATCATCGCTTGCGTAGGCGGCACCAGCACCGGCGGCACCGACGACATTGCAGCGGTTGTCGAGGTCGCACGGCGGCATGGGCTTTATCTTCACGTCGACGCCGCATGGGCGGGATCGGCGATGATCTGTCCGGAGTATCGGCATTTCTGGACAGGCGTCGAAGGCGCCGATTCGATCGTCTTCAATCCGCACAAATGGCTGGGCGCGCAGTTCGACTGCTCGATCCAGTTCCTGCGCGATCCCGAGAGCCATGTCAGGACGCTGGCCATCAAGCCGGATTATCTGAAGACGCACGGTCATGACGGCATCATCAACTATTCCGAATGGTCGGTGCCGCTTGGCCGGCGCTTCCGCGCGCTGAAATTGTGGTTCCTGCTGCGCGCCCATGGCCTGGAAAATCTGCGCACGATGATCCGCAATCATGTCGGGTGGAGCGAAGGGTTGGCGGCGCGGCTGGCAAGGGAGCCGGATTTCGAGATCGTCAGCGAACCGATGCTGTCGTTGTTCTCGTTCCGACACAAGACCGCAACCGATGCGGACGAGCACAATCTGCGCCTGGTCAATGCGATCAATGACGATGGCCGTATTTACCTGACGCAGACGAGGGTCGACGACAGGATCGCAATCCGGTTCCAGGTCGGACAGTTCGAGGCGACCGCCGCCGATGTCGATGCGGCTTTTGTCGTCATTACTGAAGTAGCACGTGGCCTGGATCGCTGATTTCGTTAGCCGGCTTATGCCTTTCCATCGATTTCGTTTTCGACTATAGACAAGAAAAACGAAAACGGGAGGTTGCCCCATGTATCTGTCGCCACGCCATGCCGAGATTATCCAGATGGCCAAGGATCATGGCCGCGTGCTGGTAGATGATCTGGCCACCCACTTCAATGTGACGCCGCAGACCATACGCAAGGATCTCAACGATTTGTGCGACCAGCGGCTGCTCTCGCGCATCCATGGCGGCGCGCTGTACCCCTCCGGCATCGAGAACATGGAGTATGAGGCGAGACGCAAGATCGCCGCCGACGAAAAGGAGGCGATCGGCCGTGCGGCCGCCAGGTTGATTCCCGACAATGCCTCGCTGTTCATCAACATCGGCACCACGACAGAGTCGGTCAGCAAGGCGTTGCTCGATCACAACGGTCTCATGGTCATCACCAATAACATCAATGTTGCCAATAGGATGCGGATATATCCGTCGATCGAGGTGGTGATTGCGGGTGGTGTCGTGCGCGGGTCCGATGGCGGTGTGGTCGGCGAGGCGGCGGTCGACTTCATCAGGCAGTTCAAGGTCGACTACGCGGTGATCGGTGCATCCGCCATCGACCATGACGGCGCCTTGCTCGATTTCGATTTTCGCGAGGTCAAGGTGGCGCAGGCGATCATCGCCAATGCAAGGCATGTCATCCTGGTTTCCGACCAGACCAAATTCGAGCGAACCGCACCGGTGCGCATCGGCCATCTGTCGCAGGTCAACACCTTCATCACCGATCGTTGCGACATCCCGTCAGTGCGCAAGATCTGCCAGGAGGCCGAGGTTCAGCTGATCGAGACGTCGCTCGCCTAGGCGGTTTTCACCCGATATCACGCGCTCGCGATATTTCGTTTGACATTCGTTATCATTTCGAAATAATTCCGACACGGTTTCGTAAAAGCCCAAAAATGGTGCAATGCGAAATCGTTGGAGGAATTGTGGACGCATCTCCGATCCGTGACATTTTCGTCATAGGTGGCGGCATCAATGGCTGCGGCATTGCCCGTGATGCCGTCGGTCGTGGCTTTTCCGTGTTTCTCGCCGAGATGAACGACCTCGCCAGCGGAACCTCCTCGGGTTCGACCAAATTGATCCATGGCGGCCTGCGCTACCTCGAATTCTACGAATTCCGCCTGGTGCGCGAGGCGCTGATGGAGCGCGAGGTTTTGTGGAAGAACGCGCCGCACATCATCTGGCCAATGCGCTTCGTGCTGCCCTATGCCAAGGGCCTGCGCCCGGCCTGGCTGATCAGGCTCGGTCTCTTCCTCTACGACCACATTGGCGGGCGCAAATTGCTGCCCGCGACCCGGACGCTGGACATGGCCAGGGATCCGGCCGGTAAGCCTTTGAAGCCGCTGTTCAAGAAGGCCTTCGAATATTCTGATGGCTGGGTCAATGACGCGCGGCTGGTGGCGCTGAACGCACGTGATGCCGCCGACCGCGGCGCCACGGTTCGCACCCGCACGAAAGTGACCGGCGCGCGCCGCGAAAACGGCCTGTGGGCAATCCAGATCGAGGATCTGCAGACCGGCGAGACCGAGGAGATCAAGGCGCGACTGCTGGTCAATGCCGCCGGCCCCTGGGTCGATCATGTGCTGTCCGGCGTCGTCGGGCTCAACGATGTGCACAATGTTCGTCTCGTGCAGGGCAGCCACATTGTCATCGCCAGGAAGTTCGACGATCCACGCGCGTATTTCTTCCAGAACAAGGATGGCCGCATCATCTTCGCCATTCCCTATGAGGAAGAGTTCACCCTGATCGGCACCACCGACCAGGATTATCCCGGCGATCCGCATGACGTGAAGATCAGCGACACCGAGATCGATTATCTCTGCGCCGCGGCAAGCGAATATTTCGCCCAACCCGTCAAGCGCTCGGACATCGTTTGGACCTATTCGGCCGTCCGTCCGCTCTATGATGACGGCGCCTCCAAGGCGCAGGAAGCGACGCGCGACTATGTGCTCAAGGCCGATGGCGGCGAGGGCGCCGCCCCGATCGTCAACGCCTTCGGCGGCAAGATCACCACCTATCGCCGGCTGTCGGAATCGATGCTGGAAAAGATCGAGGGTTTTCTCGGCAAGCGCGGCAAGCCGTGGACGGCAAACGCGCCACTGCCGGGCGGCGATTTCCCGGCCACCGGTTTCGATGCCGAAGTGGCGAAATTGAAAACCGCTTATCCATTCCTCGACGCGCGCCTGGCTCGCCGGTTGACCCGGCTCTATGGAACCCGCGCGAGGATGCTGTTGGGGCTGGCCAAATCGAACGTCGATCTCGGCCGCAACTTCGGCGCCGATCTCTATGAGGCCGAGGTGCGCTATCTCGTTCAAAACGAATGGGCCGTCACATCAGAAGATGTATTGTGGCGCCGGACCAAGCGCGGTCTGCATCTCAGCCGCGAGCAGGTGGCGGCGCTCGATGAATTCATGCGCGGCATAAGCCGGCGCCATGTCGCGGCTGCCGAATGAAGAGGGGTTTGAGCTGATGCGGAAGGCCTGGGAGGAGGCGTCATGCTGGAACTGAGAAACGTCACCAAGACGGTCGGTGCGGTCGAGCATATAAGCGACGTGTCGCTGACGCTCCAGCACGGCTCGCTCAACGTCCTGCTCGGACCGACGCTTTCGGGCAAGACCAGCTTGATGCGGCTGATGGCCGGCCTCGATGTGCCAACCTCCGGTTCGATCTGGTTCGACGGTCAGAATGTCACCGGCGTGCCGGTGCAGAAGCGCAAGATCGCCATGGTCTACCAGCAGTTCATCAACTATCCGGCGATGACCGTCTATGAGAACATCGCTTCGCCGCTGCGGGTAGCCGGCATCGAGCAGGCCAGGATCGACAGCCAGGTAGGTGAAGCCGCCGCACTTCTCAAGCTGACACCCTATCTCGACCGCACGCCGCTCAGCCTGTCCGGCGGCCAGCAGCAGCGCACCGCACTGGCGCGCGCCATCGTCAAGAACGCCAGCCTGGTCCTGCTCGATGAACCGCTCGCCAATCTCGACTACAAATTGCGCGAGGAACTGCGCGCCGAATTGCCCAGGATATTCGCCGCCGCCGGCACCATCTTCGTCTACGCCACCACCGAGCCGCACGAGGCCCTGCTGCTTGGCGGCAACACGGCGACGCTTTCGCAAGGCAAGATCACCCAGTTCGGACCGACCATCGAGGTGTTCCGCAAGCCGGTAGATCTGGTGACAGCCAGGACGTTTTCCGATCCGCCGCTTAACACCATCGTGCTCGCCAAGAAGGGTCGGGATTTCCTGCTCGAGGGCGGCGTGAACCTACCGGTGCCGGCCGAACTCTCCGGCATTGCCGACGCCATCTATACGATCGGTTTTCAGCCGCACCACTTGTCGCTCGAGCGGCCCAATGCGGCGGCGGTGCCGGTGCGTGCCAAGGTGACGATCACCGAGATCACCGGATCGGAGAGCTTCATCCATCTCGATTTCGCCGATGCGCGCTGGGTCATGCTGACCCATGGTATCAGGCATTTCGAGCCAGACGAGGTGGTCGAGGTGTTCATCGATCCGCGCCACATCATGGTTTTCGACGAGCACGGCAGCGCCGTGACTGCGTCGAAGCTGGCGGCTTGAGGGCAAAGAGATGGCACGCATCGACGTCAACCATGTCCGACATTCCTACCTGCCGAACCCGCAGAAAGATGCCGATTTCGCGCTGCGGGAAGTGCATCATGTCTTCGAGGACGGCGGCGCCTATGCGCTGCTCGGGCCCTCCGGTTGCGGCAAGACCACGCTGCTCAACATCATTTCGGGATTGTTGCACCCCTCGCACGGCCAGTTGCTGTTCAACGGCAAGGACGTGACCAATTTATCGACGCAGGAGCGCAACATCGCGCAGGTGTTCCAGTTCCCGGTCATTTACGACACCATGACCGTCTACGATAATCTGGCCTTCCCGCTGCGCAACCGCGGCGTGCCGGAAGCCGATGTCGACCGCAAGGTTCGCGAGACGTTGGAGATGATCGATCTGGCGTCCTGGGCGAAGAAGAAGGCGAGGGGCCTGACCGCCGACCAGAAGCAGAAGATCTCGCTCGGCCGCGGGCTGGTGCGCTCCGACGTCAACGCCATCCTGTTCGACGAGCCGCTGACCGTCATCGATCCGCACATGAAGTGGGTGCTGCGCTCGCAGCTGAAGCAGTTGCACCGCCGCTTTGGCTACACCATGGTCTATGTGACCCACGACCAGACCGAGGCGCTGACCTTCGCCGAGCAGGTCGTGGTCATGTATGATGGCGGCATCGTGCAGATCGGCACACCGGCCGAATTGTTCGAACGGCCACGCCATACCTTTGTCGGTTATTTTATCGGCTCGCCGGGCATGAACGTCATGCCGGTGGCGATCGACGGCAAGACGGCGACACTCGGCTCGCAGCGCATCGAACTGCCGGGCGCGCCAAAGGCAGGCAGCGGCGCCGTCGAGCTCGGCATCCGTCCCGAATATGTCCGGCTCGGCCGCGAAGGCATGGCCGTGCAGGTCAGCAAGGTCGAGGATCTCGGCCGCCACAAGGTGGTGCGCGCCAAGCTCGAAGGCCGCGATATTTCTGCCGTGATCGGTGAGGACGAGACCCTGCCCGCCGATCCGAAGGTGCGGTTCGACCCGGCCGGCATCAACATCTATGCCGATTCCTGGCGTGTCGAGATGGAGGCCTAGATGGAGAAGACCTGGAACAACAAGGCCTGGTTTATGGTGCTGCCGGTTCTTCTGCTGGTGGCGTTCTCGGCGGTGATCCCGCTGATGACGGTGGTCAACTATTCGGTGCAGGACACGTTCGGAAACAACGTCTTCTTCTGGAACGGCTCGGACTGGTACACCGAAATCCTGGAGTCGGAACGCTTCTGGCTGTCGATGGTCCGCAACCTGATCTTTTCCGCAACCATCCTCGCCATCGAGATTCCGCTCGGCATCTTCATCGCTCTTAACATGCCCAAGAAAGGCTGGGGCGTGCCAGTCTGCCTGGTGCTGATGGCTCTGCCGCTGCTGATCCCGTGGAACGTCGTCGGCACGATTTGGCAGGTATTCGGCCGCATCGACATTGGCCTGCTCGGCTACACGCTGTCGGCGCTCGGCTTCGACTACAACTACGTCAACGATCCGACTGATGCCTGGGTGACGGTCATCCTGATGGACGTATGGCACTGGACAAGCCTCGTCGTTCTGCTCTGCTACGCCGGACTGGTCTCGATCCCCGATGCTTTCTACCAGGCGGCCAAGATCGACGGCGCCTCACGCTGGGCAGTGTTCCGCTACATCCAGCTGCCGAAGATGAACCGCGTGCTTCTGATTGCAGTGCTGCTGCGCTTCATGGACTCGTTCATGATCTACACCGAGCCGTTCGTCGTCACGGGCGGAGGCCCTGGCAATTCGACGACGTTCCTGTCGATAGACCTGGTCAAGATTGCGATCGGTCAGTTCGATCTCGGGCCGGCGGCCGCCATGTCGATCATCTACTTCCTGATCATCCTTTTGCTGTCTTGGGTGTTCTACACCGTCATGACCAATGTCGATGCGGAGCGCTGAGATGAGCGGCGCCAACGAAGGAACGACGAGGCAGGACCGAGTGCGTGAGACGGCGGTTTCGGACGGGCTCGCCAGCACATTGTCGCAGGACCAGCTTGCGCGGCTGATGCGCCGGCGCGGCGAAGAATCCCGGTTCTGGTGGTTGGTGCCAACGATCTACATCATCTTTCTGATGCTGCCGATCTACTGGCTGGTCAATATGAGCTTCAAGACCAATCAGGAGATTCTGGGCGCGTTTTCGCTGTGGCCGAAGAGCCCGACCCTGGCCAACTACATCGTGATCTTCACCGACCCGTCCTGGTACAAGGGCTACATCAATTCGATCATCTATGTCGTCATGAACATGGTGATCTCGGTTTCGGTGGCGCTGCCGGCGGCCTACGCTTTCTCGCGCTACCGGTTCCTCGGCGACAAGCACCTCTTCTTCTGGCTGTTGACCAACCGCATGGCGCCGCCGGCAGTGTTCGCGCTGCCGTTCTTCCAGCTCTATTCGGCGTTCGGGCTGATCGACACGCATATCGCGGTGGCGCTGGCGCACTGCCTGTTCAACGTGCCGCTGGCGGTCTGGATCCTCGAGGGTTTCATGTCCGGCGTGCCGAAGGAGATCGACGAGACCGCCTATATCGATGGCTATTCCTTCCCGCGCTTCTTCCTGAAAATCTTCATGCCGCTGATCGCAAGCGGCGTCGGCGTGGCCTGCTTCTTCTGCTTCATGTTCTCATGGGTCGAACTGCTGATCGCGCGCACCTTGACCACGACGGCCGCCAAACCGATCGCGGCGATCATGACGCGTACGGTCTCGGCCTCCGGGCTCGACTGGGGCGTGCTGGCCGCCGCCGGCGTGCTCACCATCCTTCCAGGCGCGCTCGTGATCTGGTTCGTCCGCAACTACATCGCCAAGGGCTTTGCCCTAGGGAGGGTATGACCATGAACCTCACCTGGATGGCATGGACGCTGCCAACGGCGATCTTTTTCATCACGATCCTGGTACTGCTCTGTGGCATGGCGGTCTGGGAATACGCCTCGCCTGGCGGCAATCCCCGGGTCGGCCTCCTGCGCTTCGAGACGACGCGCGGCGACCGCCTCTTTGTTTCGCTGCTCGGCAGCGCCTTTATCCATCTCGCTTGGCTGGGTCTTGTCGGACCCAACCTGTGGTGGGCTCTCGCTCTCTCCGTAGTCTACGCCGTCGGCGTGTTCCGCTACGTATAGAGGGGGAAACTGTTGGAGCGACCGCGTGCCGACGGCCGCTCCAGATCGCACTTGAAACTTGAAAAGTGGAGGAACGAAATGCGAAGGCAATTTTTAACATCAACGACTGCGCTTGTCCTGCTCTGGGGAGCAGGCCAGGCCTATGCCGGAATGGACGAAGCCAAGACTTTCCTCGATACCGAAATCAAGGACTTGTCGACGCTCGATCGCGGCGCCCAGGAAGCCGAATTGCAATGGTTCATCGATGCCGCGAAGCCTTTCGCCGGGATGGACATCAAGGTGGTCTCCGAGACCATCGATACGCATAGCTATGAGTCCAAGGTCTTGGCGCCCGCCTTCACCGCGATCACCGGCATCAAGATCACTCACGACCTGATCGGCGAAGGCGATGTCGTCGAGAAGCTGCAGACGCAGATGCAGTCGGGCGAAAACATTTACGACGCCTACGTCAACGACTCCGACCTGATCGGCACCCACTGGCGGTACCAGCAGGCGCGCAGCCTGACCAAGTGGATGGCGAATGAGGGCAAGGATGTCACCAATCCCAACCTCGACCTCGCCGACTTCATCGGCACCAAGTTCACGACCGCTCCGGACGGCGACCTCTACCAGCTGCCCGACCAGCAGTTCGCGAATCTCTACTGGTTCCGCTACGACTGGTTCAACGACGAGAAGAACAAGGCCGATTTCAAGGCCAAGTACGGCTACGACCTCGGCGTTCCGGTCAACTGGTCGGCCTATGAGGACATCGCCGAGTTCTTCACCGGCCGCGAAATCGACGGCAAGAAGGTCTATGGCCACATGGACTACGGCAAGAAGGACCCCTCGCTCGGCTGGCGGTTCACCGATGCCTGGCTGTCCATGGCCGGCAATGGCGACAAGGGCCTGCCGAACGGTCTTCCGGTCGACGAATGGGGCATCAAGGTCAACGAGAAGTCGCAGCCTGTCGGCTCGTGCGTCGCGCGCGGCGGCGACACCAACGGCCCGGCTTCCGTATATTCGATCCAGAAGTACCTGGATTGGCTGAAGGCCTATGCGCCGCCGGAAGCCCAAGGCATGACGTTCGGCGAATCCGGCCCCGTCCCGTCGCAGGGCACGGTCGCGCAGCAGATGTTCACCTACACCGCCTTCACCGCCTCCTTCGTCAAGGAAGGGCTGCCGGTCGTGAACGCGGACGGCACCCCGAAATGGCGCTTTGCTCCCTCGCCGCATGGCGTCTACTGGAAGGACGGCATGAAGCTCGGCTACCAGGACGTGGGTTCATGGACGCTTCTCAAGTCCACGCCTGACGATCGCGCCAAGGCCGCCTGGCTCTATGCGCAGTTCGTCGTATCGAAGACGGTCGACGTGAAGAAGAGCCATGTCGGCCTGACGCTGATCCGCGAGTCGACGATCCAGGACAAGAGCTTCACGGAACGCGCTCCGAAGCTCGGCGGCCTGATCGAGTTCTACCGCTCGCCGGCCCGTGTTCAGTGGTCGCCGACCGGAACGAACGTTCCGGACTATCCGAAGCTGGCACAGCTCTGGTGGCAGGCGATCGGCGATGCGTCGTCGGGTGCCAAGACGGCACAGGAGGCGATGGACTCGCTTTGCTCTGAGCAGGAAAAGGTCATGGAACGCCTGGAAAAGGCCGGCATCCAGGGCGATATCGGCCCGAAGATGGCCGAAGAGCATGACCTCGCCTACTGGAACGCCGACGCGGTCAAGAAGGGCAATCTCGCTCCTCAGTTGAAGATCGAGAACGAGAAGGAAAAGCCGGTCACCATCAATTACGACGAGCTGGTGAAGAGCTGGCAAAAGTAAGACTGTTCTAAGCGGGCGTCTGCGCCCGTGTGACATTGGGGGAGGCGGCATCTTGCCGTCTCCCCTGTTTGTGTAAAAGACAAAGCGGGGAGGCATAATGACCGGATATATCCTTGCCATCGACCAGGGCACGACTTCGACCCGGGCGATCCTGTTCGACGGCGAGATGAAGGTCGCCGGCAGTGGGCAAAAGGAATTCGCCCAGCACTATCCGGCCTCCGGCTGGGTCGAGCACGATCCCGAGGATATCTGGGCGAGTGTGGTGTCGACCGTGAAGGCGGCGCTGAAGAAGGCCGGCCGGAATGCTTCCGACGTGGCCGCGATCGGCATCACCAATCAGCGCGAAACCGTGGTCATCTGGGACAGGGCGACCGGCAAGCCGATCCACAATGCCATTGTCTGGCAGGACCGGCGCACCGCGCCGCTGTGCCAGAAACTCAAGAAGCAAGGGTTGGAGAAAAAGTTCACCCGCAAGACCGGCCTGCTGCTCGATCCCTATTTTTCCGGCACCAAAATCGCCTGGATGTTGGACAAGGTGAAAGGCGCGAAAAAACGCGCCGAGAAGGGCGAATTGCTCGCCGGCACCATCGACAGCTTTTTGATCTGGCGGCTGACCGGCGGCAAGGTCCACGCAACGGACGCCACCAACGCCTCGCGCACGCTGGTCTACAATATCGCTGAGAATGCCTGGGACGACGAGTTGCTGTCGATCCTCAACATCCCGGTAGAAATGCTTCCCGAGGTGAAGGACTGCGCCGATGACTATGGAATCACGGAGAAAAATCTCTTTGGCGCCGAGATAAGAATCCTCGGTGTCGCCGGCGACCAGCATGCGGCAACCATCGGCCAGGCCTGCTTCGAGCCAGGCATGATGAAATCGACCTACGGCACCGGCTGTTTTGCGCTCCTCAACACAGGCAGCGACCTGGTGCGTTCGAAGAACCGGCTCTTGACCACCATTGCCTACAGGCTGAACGGCAAGACGACTTACGCGCTGGAGGGCTCGATCTTCATTGCCGGTGCTGCGGTGCAATGGCTGCGTGATGGCATCAAGGTGATCGGCAAGGCCGAACAGAGCGGCAAACTGGCTGATGAAGCCGATCCGACCCAAAACGTCTATCTGGTGCCGGCCTTCGTCGGGCTCGGCGCGCCGCATTGGGACGCCGAGGCACGCGGTGCGATTTTCGGACTGACGCGCAATTCAGGACCGGCGGAGTTTGCCCGCGCCGCGCTCGAATCCGTCGCCTACCAGACACGCGACCTGCTCGACGCCATGCGCAAGGACTGGAAAGGCGCTTCGGCCAAGACAGTGCTGCGTGTCGATGGCGGCATGGTGGCGTCGGACTGGACCATGCAGCGGCTGGCCGACATCCTCGATGCGCCGGTCGACCGCCCGACCATTCTCGAGACGACCGCGCTCGGTGCAGCCTGGCTGGCCGGCTCGAAAGCTGGCGTTTGGCCGGATGCAAAGAAGTTTGCGAAGAGTTGGGCACTCGAACGGCGCTTCAAGCCGGACATGGATGGCTCCGTGCGCGCAGCTAAGCTCGCTGGTTGGCGCGATGCTGTGCGCAGGACGCTCAGCGTGTCATAAACAGCCATCAGTGGCGGGTGATGGGGCGCGAGGAATGCAGCCAGATTGGTATCCTGCTTGGCGCGACGAGGCTATCGAACAGCTGAAGGCCAAGAATGCACGCTTGAAAAAAGATCTCCACCTCGGTAGCTGGTTGCGCTATGACTATGACCTGACGGCCGGAACGCTTCTGTTCTCGCAAGACGGGGTCGCCAAGGTCGTTACCGAAATCCAGATTGTCGGCTCAACGAGCACGGAGGCCGGAAACTGGCTGTGGGCTTGGGCAAATTCCAGCCTGCCCAGCGAGCTCCTCAGCGATGCAAAGCTAGTCCGATCCTTCGGGGAGCAGAATGGCATCGACGAACTGGCCCAAGCCTATGCGACGGATGCGGACAATGCGCTGGAAGTGGTTGGTTGGGAACTCAGTGCGGTGATGGCCCGTATCTGCAATGGGTTGGGTATCTATCGTTGTCCCAGCAGAGAGGACGGCGGTGGCTTTTATCTGATGCTCAAGAGCATCAACTGGGCAAGCTGACGGCAACTGTTCGTCTTCCGGCCAAAGGATCAAAAGCCCGCGCCGTTGCCGGCGCGAGCTCCACTAACGCATCTCAGCTACTTAAACGCGCCTTGATCAGTAAGGCGAACGGCACTCCTTGCGAGGGCCGTAATTCGGCTGGAACGTGTTGTCCGAAGCACGGTAGCTGCGATAGCGGTCGTAGCACCATTGGACGTGGGCGTTGCCTCCGTAGACGCGGTTGTTTTCGTTGTTGATGATTGCGCCGGTAATCAGCGCGCCAGTAGCGAAGGCGGCAAGCGGGAACCAATAATCGCCGTGACGACGGTAGCCGGGGCGATATTCGCGATAGCCCCGATGGCCGTTCCAATATGCGCCGCGATTGCGGGAAAAATTGCGGTCACGCGAAAAACTGCGGTCACGCGAAAAATTGCGATTGTGGCGGTCCTTACGCCACTCCCGGTACTGGACTGTCTGCACATCCGGCACCGCGACCTGGGATTGCGGCACATAGTTCGGTTGGGCATTAACGGACACCGCCTCCGCCGCAACGAATGTGACGGAGAGAGTGGCCGCCAGCAGGCTCGTTGTGATTCTGTTCATTGGTCTTCTCCTCGATAGTTTGGCGGACGTCCCTGTGCCGGGAAAACGAGCGGCGCATACAATTGTTCCCCAGACTGGATGCCGCTGTCGGGCAGAAATGCCAGTGTTCCCTTGGCTGTTCTCCCACCGATGGCGCGGCTGGCAAGTGTCGCGACAGGGCGAAGCCGCCCGTGTTTGCGAGCCCTCTTTTTCCGGTTGACCGGTCGAGGCACTCTCCCTATGTTCCGCGCAATTTCGAGGGCCGCCTTTCGCCCGCGGGAGCGCGTAGCTCAGCCGGTAGAGCAACTGACTTTTAATCAGTAGGTCATGGGTTCGAATCCCATCGCGCTCACCAAATCCACGCGATAAACTGTCACCCATCTCTCGGGAAGGGCACACCACAACCGGTGGGGAAGCCGTCAACGCTTCCAGAAAGCGCGGTGCGGTGCGAGCATCTCGTCGGCGATTTCGGGGAAGGGGCCAAAGACCTCGATCTTTTTCTGGCCGGAGTCGAGGACGGTGCGCGAAGAGAGGCTCATCGTCGGATTCTCTGCGTGATCCCCGGTGAGCGCCAGCAGCTCGGTCTCCTCGAAGCCGTAGACCAGCCGGCCGATATTCGCCCAGTAGAGCGTTCCGGTGCACATCGCGCAGGGCTCACCGGTTGAGACCAGCGTGCATTGCCATAAGAACTCCGGCTCGTAGGCTGCCGCGGCGCGCCGGGCGAGCTCCGTCTCGGCGTGGCGCACCGTGTCGAGATTGCCTTGCCGCATCAGCACCCGATCGTCCGGCCCGACCAGCACGCAACCAAACGGATGATGCCCATGCGCCGCCGCCTCGCGCGCGACCGCGTCGGCGGATCGAAGGTGGGCGAGCATCTGATCGCGTGTCATGGCAAGATCCTGTCATGCCGACATCCACCGATGAGCGGCTGAGCGAGATTGGTGCCAACGGACGCGAGTGGCAAGAGCCAACTTTTGCTTGAGACCTTTGCCTCGGGATATCAGACCTTTGCCCTACAATCCGCCGGCCGGTCTTGGCGTCGAACAGATGAGCACAGGCGCGGCAAAGCGGAAAGCCGGCTGAAAAGGCCATCCTCGCCGAGCTTCTCGAAGGAGTTCGGCGGCGCGAAAATGCGAACAGCGTCAGACCGAAGGCTCCCCGAACACCAGCGAAACATTGGCGCCGGCGTGGCGTTCGAGCCGGCCGGCGAGGTCGAGTTCCAGCAGCACCATGAAGACCTGGGCCGGGTGCAGGCCGGTGTGGCGGATGATCTCGTCGACCGCCACTGGCGTCGGGCCGAGCGCCTCGATGACGCGGGCGCGGTCGCTTTCGCCGGGCGGTGGTGTGGCCGAGAAGTCGGGCGGCTCTTCGAACGGCGGCACGTCGGGCGCCCGCATGCCGGTCAGCGGGGCGATCGCCCTGGAAATATCCGATGCCTCGGTGACCAGGGTGGCACCATCCTTGAGCAGGCCGTTGGTACCGGCGGCGCGTGGATCGAGCGGTGAGCCCGGCACGGCAAAGACCAGCCGGCCCATTTCGCCGGCAAGCCTGGCGCTGATCAGGGAGCCGGAGCGTTGCGCTGCCTCGACCACCACCAGCCCAAGGACCGCACCCGCAACAAGGCGGTTGCGGCGCGGAAAATCCTGGGCGCGCGGCTGCCAGCCGAACGGCATCTCCGAAATGATGGCGCCACGCTCGGCGATTTCCTCGCACAGGCCGGCATTTTCAGGCGGGTAAGGCAGGTCGAGACCGCCAGCCAGGACGCCGATCGTGCCGGTCGCAAGACTGCCCTGATGCGCCGCGGTGTCGATGCCGCGCGCCAGGCCGGAGACGATTGCGTAGCCGTCGCGGCCGAGGTCGGCTGCCAGCATGCGTGCCATCTTGATGCCGGCCAGCGACGCGTTGCGTGCCCCGACGATGGCGACACCCGGCGGCCGGAAAACAGCTGCGTTGCCCTTTACCGCCAGCAGGGGCGGCGGATGGTCCATGTTGCGCAACAGGGGTGGGTAGTCTGTCTCACCGATCCCGACAAAGCGGGCGCCGGCCTTTCCGGCTAGTTCCAGTTCCGCCTCGGCTTCGGCAACGGAAGGGATGCGAGCGATCCGGATGGCGCCGCCCGAAATCATCAGTTCCGGCAATATCTCCAGCGCCACCTCGGCCGAACCGAAACGGTTGATGAGGTCGCGAAAGGATGCGGGGCCGACATTCTGGGTGCGGATCAGCCGCAGCCAGCTCAGCCGCTGCCGGTCGCTGAGACGCGGCCCGGCGGCCGGCCCACTCACGACGGCGGCAGGCTCGCTCACCCCTTGGCTCCGATCTTGCCCTCGGTGCCGGCAAGCAGGCGTGAAATGTTTTCCCGGTGCTTGATGAAAACGATGATGCTCATCAGCACGAACAAGGCCGCATTCTGCGGTGTGCTCAGGACATGGAGGGCGATCGGCACGATGACCGCCGCTGTCAGCGCCGCAAGCGAGGAATACCGGAAGAGGAATGCCATCACCAGCCAGGCGACGGCGAAGATCAGCGCCACCTGCCAGGAAAGGCCGATCAGCACACCGAGATAGGTGGCGACGCCCTTGCCGCCCTTGAAACCGAGCCAGACCGGGAAGAGATGACCGAGAAAGGCGCCGAGACCGGCCCAGATCGCCAGGTCAGGCGCGAAATGGCCTGCTATCAGCACGGCGGCCGTGCCCTTCAGCGCGTCGAGCAGCAGCGTCGCGGCGGCAAGGCCCTTGTTTCCGGTGCGCAGAACGTTGGTGGCGCCGATATTGCCGGAGCCGATCTTGCGCACATCGCCAAGGCCAGCCGCGCGGGTGAGCAGGAGCCCGAACGGAATCGAGCCAAGCAAATAGCCGAACACGAGCGCTGGGATGAGGCTGTAAATCATTGTTTCCCCCGCATTTCCCCAGTTCGGCCGGATCAGGCGCGATGCGCCGTGGCCGGTTCAGGCGGAAAACACTGTGCGGCCCGCAACCAGCGTTTGCAAGACCTTGCCTTGCAGTCGCGCGCCTTCGAAACAGGTGTTTTTCGACCGCGAACGAATGCCGCTTTCGCTGACGATCCAGGGTCCGTCGAGGTCGACAAGCGCAAGATCGGCGACAGCGCCCGGCTTCAGCGTGCCGCCGGGCAGGCCGAACAGTTTTGCGGGAGCGGTGGACAGGGTTTCTATCAGCCGCAGCAACGGCACATCGCCATTGTGGTAGAGCCGCAGTGCGGCGCCCAGAAGCGTCTCCAACCCTATGGCGCCGGCCGCCGCATCGGCGAAGGGCAGGCGCTTGGTGTCGACATCCTGCGGATCATGCGAGGAGACGATGATGTCGATCGTGCCGTCCCTGACCGCCTCGATCATCGCCAACCGGTCTTCCTCGGCGCGCAAAGGTGGCGTCAGGCGGAAGAAGGTGCGGTATTCGCCGACATCGTTTTCATTCAGCGACAGATTGTGGATCGCCACGCCTGACGTCACCGTCGCGCCGTCGGCTTTCGCACGCGTTATGGCGTTTGCCGCCATCGCCGTCGAGATCTTTGCTGCATGGTACGAACCACGCGTCAGCCGGGCCAAGGCCAGATCGCGCTCCAGCGGGATGGATTCGGCTTCGCGCGGAACGCCGGAGAGGCCGAGCCAACTGGCGTAGAGGCCTTCATTCATCACGCCGGATGAACCGAGGTCCGCATCCTGCGTCTCATGCACGATGGTGGCGTCGAAGTCGCGCGCATAGGTCAGCGCGCGGCGCATCACCAGCGCGCTCGATATGGTGTGGCGGCCATCGGTGAAGGCGACGGCGCCGGCTTCGCGCAGCAGGCCGAACTCGGTCATTTCGCGCCCGTCGAGGCCCTTGGTGATCGCCGCAGCCGGAAAGACGTTGACGATGGCCGTGTCCTTGGCGGTGCGCAGCACGAATTCGACCAGCGCCACATTGTCGATCACCGGATCGGTATCGGGCATCATGACGATGGATGTGACGCCGCCGGCCGCCGCCGCGACACTTGCCGACGCAATGGTCTCGCGATGCTCGCCGCCCGGTTCGCCGATGAAGACACGGCCGTCGATCAGGCCTGGAATGATCGCCTTGCCGGCGCAGTTGATAACGGTGGCGCCCTCGGGCGCGCCCTGGTTCAGCGCTGCTTTGCCGGCGGCTACGATCTTGCGGCCATCGACGAAGACGGCGCCGACTTCATCGATGCCGCGCGAGGGGTCGACAACGCGGGCGCGCTCAAAGACCGTTATGCTCATGCGCCGCGGCCCTCTTGATTACGGCGCGGGTCAAGAAGCGCTTCCATCACCGCCATGCGCACGGCGACGCCCATTTCAACTTGTTCCTGGATGACGCTTTGCGGACCGTCGGCGATTTCCGAGGCGATCTCGACGCCGCGGTTCATCGGCCCGGGATGCATCACCAGCGCGTCATCCTTGGCGGCCTTCAGTTTCTCGGCATCGAGGCCGAAATAGCGGAAATATTCGCGGACCGAAGGCACGAAGGCGCCCTCCATGCGCTCGCGCTGCAGGCGCAGCATCATCACCACATCGGCGCCCTTGAGGCCTTCGGCCATCGAACGGGTTACGATGACGCCCATCTTCTCGATGCCGGTGGGCAGCAGCGTCGACGGAGCGACGACGCGCACCTGCGCGCCGAGCGCGTTGAGCAGCATGATGTTGGAACGCGCCACGCGCGAATGCAGGATGTCGCCGCAGATTGCCACGATGAGCTTCGACAGCGGACCCTTGGCGCGACGAATGGTCAGCGCATCGAGCAGCGCCTGTGTCGGGTGTTCATGCGCGCCGTCGCCGGCGTTGACGACGGAGCAGCCGACCTTCTGCGCCAGAAGGGCGGCAGCACCGGCCGATTGGTGGCGGATGATCAGGATGTCGGGCCGCATGGCGTTCAGCGTCATCGCCGTGTCGATGAGCGTTTCGCCCTTCTTCACCGAAGAGCTTGCCACCGACATGTTCATGACATCGGCGCCGAGCCGCTTTCCGGCAAGCTCGAACGACGACTGTGTGCGCGTCGAGGCTTCATAGAAGAGGTTGATCTGTGTGCGACCGCGCAGCGTCGAGGTTTTCTTCTCCGACTGCCGCGAGATCGCGACCGCCCGGTCCGCCCTGTCGAGCAACAGCTCGATATCGGCGGGGGAAAGGTCGCGGATGCCCAGAAGATGGCGATGAGGATAGGGGGACGAAGCGTCGGTCATCTCAAGGCGCTGCTATAGGGTGGAGACTTTGCGGCTGCAAGCGCCAGCTTTGCATTGTAGCCGTTCTCCTCAATTTTTTCGTGTAGATAGCCGATTGTATCGGCCGGTATTTTCATCGCGCGCGCTGCATGGCTTGGCTATATCTAGCCGACAGCCCCGGATTCGTGGCTTTCTGACGATAGAAGGATTGGGCGTGACCGACGACGTGACGAACCAGCCGCCGCCGCTGACGGGCGGCAACGCCTGGCGGGGCGATCCGTTGCTGATCCAGCTAGCGGAGCGTTTTTCCGATCCGGTGCGCCGGGAACTCGATGGTCTCGGCCGCTTTGTGCTGACGCAGGAGGCGCAGGAATTGGCGCGCCTCGCCAATGTCGAGACGCCGAAGCTCAGGACGCATGATCGCCAGGGACGGCGCATCGACGTGGTCGAGTTCCATCCCGCCTATCACGCCTTGATGCGCCGCTCTGTGGCCAACGGGCTGCATTCCTCGGTGTGGGAGAACGGCGACACCGAGATCGGCCGCCGCCATCAGGTCCGTGCCGCCCGGTTTTATCTGACGGCGGAGCTGGAGACCGGGCATCTGTGCCCCATCACCATGACCAACGCTTCGCTGGCGGCCTTGATGGCCAGCCCGAAACTGTTTCGCGAATGGGCGCCGCGCGTGACGACGCGCAAATACGACCAGAGCCAGAAACCGCCGGTCGAGAAGGCCGGGCTGACCCTCGGCATGGGCATGACCGAGAAACAGGGCGGCACCGATGTGCGCGCCAATGTGACGAGGGCGGAACGCGCCGGCAGCGGTTTTTATCGTCTGAACGGGCACAAATGGTTCATGTCCGCGCCGATGTCGGATGCCTTCCTGGTGCTGGCGCAGGCGCCTGAGGGACTATCGTGCTTCCTCGTGCCGCGCGTTCTCGGTGACGGTTCGGGCAACGGCTTCCGCTTTCAGCGGCTGAAGGACAAGCTCGGCAATCGTTCCAACGCCTCCTCCGAAGTCGAATTTGTCAATGCTATCGGCGAGATGGTCGGCGAAGCCGGTGCCGGTGTGAAGACGATCATGGACATGGTCACCCTGACCCGGCTCGATTGTGCCATCGCATCGTCGGCGATCATGCGCGCGGGCCTGGCCGAGGCCGTTCACCACGCCCGCCATCGCCAGGTGTTCGGTTCGACCCTGATCGAGCAGCCGTTGATGCAGCGCGTTCTGGCCGACATGGCGCTCGATGTCGCCGCCGCCACCGCGCTGTCGTTCCGGTTGGCGCGCTCCTTCGACGAGGCGGCCAGCGATCGCGGCGAGGCGGCGTTTGCTCGGGCCATGACGCCGGTCGTCAAATACTGGGTCTGCAAGATCGCGCCGCCTTTGCTCTATGAGACTATGGAGTGCCTCGGCGGCAATGGCTATGTCGAGGAGGCGCCACTCGCCCGCTACTATCGCGAGGCCCCGGTCAACGCGATCTGGGAAGGCTCGGGCAATGTCATGGCGCTTGATGTGCTGCGCGTGCTCGGCCGTGCGCCCGGCCTGTTCGAGGATGTGCTGGCCGGCATCGACCGTGATCTCGGCGCCGGCGGACGCGGCACGATCGGCGTGCTGAAGGCGGCGATGCAGGTTGCCTCAACCGACGAAGGTTCTGCCCGGCTGCTGACCGAGCAGCTGGCGCTGTCGGCTGCGGCGGCGGAATTGCGCCGTCTGGGGGCAGGGCGGATCGCCGACGCTTTCGTCGAGACGCGTTTGGCCGGCCAATGGCGCAACACCTATGGCATGATCGATTCGCGCCACGATGCACGCATGATCATCGACACGCTCTATCCGCCGGTGAACTGAGCCGCGAGCATCGCAAAAACCGGCGCCATCCACAGTTTTGACGCGTTGGCGGGCATCTTCACGCGTATGGCTAATCGCCGTTAACCTTAACAAATGGTTTCCATTGCGATGGCGGACGGCAAGGCCCACTGTCCTAGTGCAAGCAGGGAATGGTTCAGATTGGCCGTCTCTTGCTTTGCGAAGCAGGAACACCGATGCGACAGGTACTGACCTCTTTTCTGGCCTTGCACTGGGCGATTGTTTTCGCCCTGCTTGCGCTAATCTGCATCGACGGAAACCGGGGTGTGGCGGCGGCGCTCGGCGTGCTGGGCACTACAATCGAGGGTACCCGCTTCGTCGACCTCGACAATTTCGTCGTCGTGGCGCCGCTCGCCACCGCATTGCTTGTCGTCGCGGTTCTGTTTTTCTGGGCCTTTGTCGAAGCCCTGGTCAACGACGCGACCAGCGCGGGCGCCGACAGCGTCGCCCGCATCGCCTTCATATGCGCGTCCGGCGTGTTGTCGCTGATCGTCGTCGGTGGCGCCGCGCAAGGCATCAACGGGCTGTTCATGGCTGTCGCCGTGCAACTGGCGGCACTTCTGGCGTCCTATGTCGCCATGCTTGCCGAACGGCGATCCTTGGTTGCGACAGCGGCTTCGGGCGAAAGCGAGATCCATGCCATCGCGCACGGCATGGCAAAAGCCGCGGCCCACAATTCGCTGCTTTCACTCATATCAGGCCGAACGGTGTCCAAGACCGGCTCCCATCCCAGGGGAGGCCGCTGATGCGCTACATCTTCGGATTCTGGGCGGCGCCGATGGCGATTTTCTGGGGCTGGTTCTATCTGTCGGCCAATGACATCAATTTCGGCTACACGATGCTCAGCCGACAGATGCACGACTTCTTCTTCCAGCTCTATGGTCAGATGCTCGGCATCGACCCGGCGATCATTCCCGGCATGGTGGCGAAGACGTGCGTCTTCGACGGGTTGCTGCTGATGGCGCTTTGGGCCTTCCGCCGTCGCCGCGAAATCGCCGGCTGGGTCAGACAGCGCTGGGCGGGTCCGGTTCCGTTCGAGCGGATGCGTGGAGCGACTGAAGCCGGTCCAAAACTCCCTGCAGAATAAACGCGGCAGCCGCCGAATCGATCTTGCCGGCGCGTTTGCGGCGCGAGAAATCCATCTCGATCAGCGTCCTTTCGGCCGCGACCGTCGATAGTCTCTCATCCCAGAGCACGAACGGCAGGTCGCTTATCTGGGCCATGTTGCGGACGAAGGCGCGTGATTTCTGCGCACGCGGACCTTCCGAACCGTCCATGTTGATCGGCAGCCCAATCACCACCGCGCCGGCATTCTCCTTGTGCAGCAAGGCGAGCAGCACCGCCGCATCGAGCGAGAATTTCCTTCGCATGATGACCGGGCGCGGATGGGCGAAGGAAAACCTCTGGTCCGAGACCGCGACGCCGATCGTCTTGTCGCCGAGGTCAAGCCCCGCCAGCGTCTTGCCGCCGGTTAGCCGCGCCGGCAATTCTTCGATCGTGATAATGCCCACCGGCCGTCCTTCGCCTTTCACCACCAGGTGTTTTGTCAAACGCGTGGCGGCAAGTAACCCTTTGATCTCGGGGCCATCGGCGTTCTATCCTTTGGCAAGATAAAAATCGAGGAATGCATTCATGAAACTGACCTGGTACGGCCACTCGGCCTTTCGCATCGAGACCGCTGATGCCAAGATCCTCATCGATCCCTATCTGATCGGCAATCCGTCCTGGACGGGCGGCTGGGAGGGACCGGCCGAGGGGATCACGCATGTGCTGCTGACGCATGGCCACAGCGATCACATCAGCGGCGCCGTGGAAGTGCTCGGCAAAAGCGGCGCGCAGCTGGTCGCCAATTTCGAGATCTGCATGTATCTGGTCGGCAAGGGGGTCAGCGACAAGAAGATCAACCCGGGCAACATCGGCGGCACCGTCGATTGCGGCAGCTTCACCACCACTTTTGTCCAGGCGCTGCACTCATCCTCGTTCCCCGGCGAGGGCGGCCAGAACACCTATCTCGGCAATCCGGGCGGCCTCGTCCTGCATTTCCCGGAAGACAAGACGCTCTATCACATGGGCGACACCGACATCTTCTCCGACATGGCGCTGATCAACGAGTTGCATGAACCGAAGATCGGCATCGTGCCGATCGGCGACCGTTTCACCATGGGCGGCGCGGTGGCTGCACTTGCCTGCCGGCGCTTCTTCAAATTCGATACCGTGGTTCCCTGTCACTTCGGCACGTTTCCGATGATCGATCCGACCGCCGACAAGTTCGAGGCCGGCATGGAAGGGTCCGGCGTGACGGTGGCATTGCCTGATATCGGTGAGACGATTACGATCTAGGCGTGGCGAAAGCGGAATAAGACCATGGCTTTGAGGAAATCTCTTTGTGTATCGATGTTGGTCGCGGCGTCGCCCGCGCTCGCCGCGGATGATTTCATCGAGGGCGTCTACCTGCAATCCGAGGAGCTTTGCAAACAGGCCAAAAAGGACACGCTGCAAACGCTGATCGACGCAGGCAACATCGTGCTTTCGGCGCACGGCCTGCAGAGCGTCGAATACAATTGCGAGTTTCTGCAGATCAGCAAGGCCACGGCTTCGCCGAGCTGGGCGGTGACGGCCATCTGCCAGGAACCGGGTTATGTCTTTCCCGACGTTCTCTCCGTGACGCAAATGAACGCCAAGCAGATCGATCTCGTGTCGGTTCGGCCCGTCGACGACGAAAGCGAAGCAAGCGGCAACAGCGGCAGCTACTATCTGTGCGAAGGCGTTGCTCTGCCATAGACGTATTCTGAGGGCCCACGAGCGGGCCGCCGGCACAGCCTGGTCTCTCGCACGATGCATGTTGCGCAGCGCGCGCGGCGCCGCTATAGCCCGAACTGGTTTTCCCCGAGGCAAAAACATGTCCGTAGATCTTCAGACAGTGAAGCGCGTCGCGCATCTCGCCCGCATCGCGGTGAGCGAAGAAGATGCCGAACGGATGACCGGGGAGCTGAACGCCATTCTGGGCTTCGTCGAGCAGCTGAACGAGGTCGATGTTTCCGGTGTCGAACCAATGACCTCGGTAACGCCGATGGACATGAAGAAGCGCAGCGATGTCGTCACCGACGGCGGCAAGGCCGCCGACATCGTCGCTAACGCGCCGGCGACCGAAGAGAATTTCTTCCTCGTGCCGAAGGTCGTGGAGTAAGTCGGCCGATGGCAATCGAGATCGCCATTGAGAAGCCGCTCCAGGACGACGTGCGCAGGCTGGTCACGGAACTCAACGAGACCTTGCTCGAACTGACGCCGCCGGAGCATTGCTACCATTTGACGGTCGAGCAGATGGCCGGTGAGGACACGACGGTTTTCATCGCCCGCGATAATGGCCTGGCCATTGGCTGCGGCGCGCTGAAGCGTCATGACGGCGCCATTGGCGAGGTCAAGCGCATGTATATCAGGCCGTCGCATCGCGGGCAGAAGATCGGCGCGAAAATCGTTGAGCGGGTCGGATCGCTGGCGCGCAACGAGGGGCTGAAGCGCCTGGTGCTGGAGACGGGCGATCGTCATCCCGCGGCGTGGACAGTCTACGAACGCGCCGGGTTTTCGCGCTGCGGCCCGGTGCTGGATTATCCCGATTCTGAGTGGTCGGTGTTTTACGAAAAGAGCCTTTGATGAGCGACCTGACCCAGCTGACGATTTCACAGGCCCGCGCCAAGCTGCGCGACAAGGAAATCACCGCGACCGAGATCACCGAGGCCTATCTCGGCGCTATCGAGCGCGCCAATCCGGCGCTCAATGCCTATGTCGCCGTGACCGGCGACAAGGCGCGCGACATGGCCAAGGCGTCCGACGCCAGGCTGGTCAAGGGCGAGGGCGGTGCGCTGGAAGGCATTCCGTTGGGGATCAAGGACCTGTTCGGCACCGAAGGCGTCCACACGCAGGCTTGCAGCCATGTGCTCGACGGGTTCAAGCCGCGCTACGAATCGACCGTTACGTCAAATCTGTGGGCCGACGGCGCCGTTATGCTCGGCAAACTCAACATGGACGAGTTCGCCATGGGCTCGTCCAACGAGACGTCCTACTATGGCCCGGTCATCAATCCGTGGCGGCGCTCGCGCCTCGATACTGCGGTGATGCCCACGACGCATCAGGGCGACGGCGGCTTCGTTTCGGCCGGCGGCACGAGGACCGTGCGCAGCCTGGACAATGCGCAGTTGGTGCCGGGTGGCTCTTCTGGCGGGTCGGCCACGGCAGTCTCCGCCTTCCTGTGCGCCGGCGCGACCGCGACGGACACTGGCGGCTCGATCCGCCAGCCGGCCGCCTTCACCGGGACGGTCGGCATCAAGCCGACCTATGGCCGCTGCTCACGCTGGGGTATCGTCGCGTTCGCCTCGTCGCTCGACCAGGCCGGCCCGATCGCGCGCGACGTACGCGATGCCGCGATCCTGTTGAAATCGATGGCCTCTGTCGATCCGAAGGACACGACGTCGGTCGACCGGCCGGTGCCGGATTATGAGGCGGTGATCGGCAAGCCGATCAAGGGCATGAAGGTCGGCATTCCCAGGGAATACCGCGTCGACGGCATGCCCGAAGAGATCGAAGCGCTGTGGCAGAAGGGCATTGCCTGGCTGAAGGACGCCGGCGCCGAGATCGTCGACATTTCCCTGCCGCATACGAAATACGCGCTGCCCGCCTATTACATCGTGGCGCCGGCCGAGGCTTCGTCCAACCTCGCCCGCTATGATGGCGTCCGCTACGGCTTGCGCGTGCCGGGCAAGGATATCGTCGACATGTATGAGAAGACCCGCGCCGCGGGTTTCGGCCGCGAGGTCAAGCGCCGCATCATGATCGGCACCTATGTGCTGTCGGCCGGCTATTACGACGCCTACTATCTGCAGGCGCAGAAGGTGCGCAATCTGATCAAGCGGGATTTCGAGACTGTCTTCGCCGCCGGCGTCGATGTCATCCTGACCCCGGCAACGCCGTCCGCCGCCTTCGGCATCGCCGACGAGGACATGGCTGCCGATCCGGTCAAGATGTACCTGAACGACATCTTCACCGTCACTGTGAACATGGCGGGCCTGCCGGGCATCGCTGTGCCCGCCGGGCTCGACGCCAAGGGCCTGCCGCTCGGCCTGCAGCTGATCGGCCGGCCGTTCGATGAGGAAACCCTGTTCCAGACCGCTGCCGTCATCGAGCAGGCCGCAGGCACGTTCCAGCCGGAGAAGTGGTGGTAGGGACGTCGCTCGTCTAGCGCATGCCCTGAAAGTCGAATCGATTTTCGGAAGGATCCTGCGCAAAATCAAAGTGTTAGCGTCCTTTGAGCGCGCACGCCCGCGCGGCGCTGCAATGGGGTGAGCGATGTTCTTCTACCTGTCCAAGATCTTTTGGTTCTTCATCCAGCCGCTGAACCTGGCGATCTTTCTGCTGCTGGCGGGATTGCTCGCGGCCATGATCGGGCGCCGGCGGCTGGCGGCTACCGGCAGCGTGCTGGCATTTCTGGTCCTTGCGCTGTCAGCGTGGACGTCGCTCGGCGCCATGATGCTCAATCCGCTGGAAGAGCGCTTCGCGCGCCCGCCGCTGCCGGCAAAGGTCGACGGCATCGTCGTGCTCGGCGGCGGCTTCGAGGGCGCCATCAATCTGGCGCGCGGCGGCTATGAGTTGAACAGCAGCGGAGATCGGATGGTCGAGACCGCAGTTCTGGCCCGGCGCTTTCCTACCGCCAAGGTGGTCGTCTCCGGCGGCACCGGCGCGTTGTTTCTCGATGGCGAGGGCGATGCCGCAACCGCGCCGCGCCTGCTCACCGCGCTTGGCGTGGCCGCCGATCGTCTGATCCTGGAGAACAAGTCCCGCAACACCTATGAGAACGCGGTCTTCACCAAGGAGTTGCTAACGCCGAAGCCCGGCGAGACCTGGCTGCTGGTGACTTCGGCCTTCCATATGCCGCGCGCCAAGGCGCTGTTCGACAAGGCTGGCTTTGCGACTGTTCCCTGGCCGGTCGACTATCGCACCTCGGGCAAAGAAGGCATCGGCCTGTTCCGCGACAATCCAGCCGATTCGCTGCAGGCCGCCACCATGGCCATCCGCGAATGGATCGGGCTTTTTGCCTACTGGCTGTCAGGCCGGATCGATCAGCCTTTTCCAGGCGGCTGACCGATCACCGCCTGCCTGGCGGCCGAGAAGAACTGGCGCCGCACCAGAACGGCCAGCAGCAACAGCGTCGACAACACGAACACCATTGGGTCGACGAACCAGCCGAGATAACCGATCGAGAAGAACACGCCGCGCAGGCCGGAGTTGAAGTGCTTTCCGGCCAGCATGTTCATTTGCGCCGCACGCCACACCGCCGTTTCGGTGACCGGATTGCGTGAGGCTTCGCCATGCGGGATCGGCACGGCGCCGATCAGGATCGTGCAATAGTTGAACAGCCGGTACGCCCAGCCGAATTTGAAGAACGAAAACGCCAGGATCAGCACCAGCCCGAACACCTTTATCTGGAAGGCCGCGCGCGACGGCGCGCCACCCAGGGGCAGGTCGCTGAGCACTTCAAGAACCCGGTCGGATGCGCCGAGCAGGGCAAAACAGCCGCCGATGGCGATCAGCGAGCTGGAGGCGAAGAAGGCGGTGCCTTGCTGCAGCCCGCTCATGATGGCGGTATCGACGATGCGGATCTCGCGCTCGGCCATGGTCCGCATCCAGGCTTGCCGCTGTGCATTCATCGCCGTCGTCAGTGACATGCGGCTGACCAGCTTGCCGTCGGAGGCGAACGTGTGCAGCAGCCACGCGACGAGGAAGAAGGCCAGCGCCGCGAGATCGGCTGTCGAAAGATCGAGGGAATCGCCCATGGCCTGAATTTAGCACATTCAGCGCGATCGCTTCGATGTCCGCCTACAGCGATAAGGCACCAATGTCGCTGCCGGAGCAAACAAGGTCGGCGGGTGCAGCGCCGCGATTTCCAAAAGAGCGGAAACATCGTGGGAATTCCTATATGTAGTCATCGACCTGACGCCAGGAGACAACGCCGCGTGTTCCTTTCGGTTTTCGACCTGTTCAAGATCGGCATAGGACCCTCGAGTTCGCACACGATGGGGCCGATGACAGCCGCTGCGCGGTTTCTCGACGAGGTCGCGGGAAATGACTGGCCGCGTCCGGCGGGCGTCAAGGTCGATCGGCTTGGCGCAAGTCTGCACGGGTCACTCGCCTACACCGGTATTGGCCACGGCAGTGATCGCGCCGTCATGCTCGGCCTTGCCGGCCTGACGCCGCAGACGGTCGATCCCGACCAGGCCGATGGCATTGCCAGCCGCATCGCCGCCGAAAAGCGCATTTCGCCGCCCGGCCATCCCGCCTATCGCTTCGATCCGGCCACCGATCTGGTGCTGGACCGCAAAACGCCGCTCACCGGTCACGCCAACGGCATGGCGTTCTACGCCTATGATTCCGGCGGCCGCCTGCTGCTCAAGCGCATCTATTATTCGATCGGCGGCGGCTTCGTGGTTTCCGAAGAAGAACTGCAGCGGATGAAAGCCAAAGGTTCGGTGACAACCGAAGGCAAGAAAGTGCCTTATCCGTTCAAGAATGCGGTCGAGATGCTGGCCATGGCCGGCAAAAGCGGCCTTTCCATCGCCGACATGAAACGCGTCAACGAGGAGACGCAGATGACGCGCGAGGAGCTCGACGCCGGCCTCGACGGAATCTGGAGCGCCATGAAGGGCTGCATCGACCGTGGCCTGTCGCAGGATGGCATCATGCCGGGTGGGCTGAAGGTGCGCCGCCGTGCCCGCATGCTGCACGATAAGCTGCAGGAGCAGTGGCAGCAGAACAAGCCCAATCCTTTGCTCGCCAATGACTGGCTGTCGATCTACGCCATGGCCGTGAACGAGGAAAATGCCGCCGGCGGCCGCGTCGTCACCGCGCCGACCAATGGCGCTGCCGGCACGCTGCCGGCGGTGCTGCGCTACTGGCTGCATTTCCATCCCGAGGCGGACCAGCCGAGCATTCGTGATTTCCTGCTGACGGCTGCCGCCGTTGGCGGCATCATCAAGACCAACGCGTCGATCTCGGGCGCCGAGGTCGGCTGTCAGGGCGAGGTCGGCTCGGCATCGGCGATGGCGGCGGCCGGCCTGTGCGCCGTCATGGGCGGCACGCCCGAGCAGGTCGAGAATGCCGCCGAGATCGCGCTCGAACATCATCTCGGCATGACCTGCGATCCGGTCGGCGGGCTGGTGCAGGTGCCGTGCATCGAACGCAATGCGCTGGGCGCGGTCAAGGCGGTGACGGCAGCGTCACTGGCCATCAAGGGCGACGGCATCCATTTCGTACCGCTCGATGCGGCGATCGAGACCATGCGCCAGACCGGCCTCGACATGAACGAGAAGTACAAGGAAACCAGCCTTGGCGGGCTTGCAGTCAACGTCGTGGAGTGCTGAAGGCTGGCCTAAACCGCTACTGTGGAGAAGTCGATCCGGTCGTTGACGCGTTCGCGTGCAGGACTAACCTTAAGCGATGTCTCTCAATCTCATAAAACTCTGTGTCGGCTGCGACAGCGTCGAGGATCTCGAAGAGTGGATCGCCTTCCGCCTCGACGAGCGGCGGCGCGCCGGTGAGCCGGTCGAGCAGTATCACACCACCCGTATGATGCCGACGCGCGGCGCCGAGGTTACCGATGGCGGTTCGCTCTATTGGGTGATCAAAGGCAATGTGCAGTGCCGCCAGTTGATCACCGAAATCCGGCCGTTCACCGACAGTGAAGGCATAGGCCGTTGCCATCTGATACTCGACCCCGAGGTTGTACGCACCGACTGGCAGCCACGCCGGGCTTTTCAGGGCTGGCGCTACCTGAAGCCGGCGGACGCGCCGCTCGATCTGGGTAAGGGCAAGGCCGGATTGATCGAGATGCCGCCGAAACTCAGGCGCGAGCTGGCCGATCTCGGTCTGCTCTGACCCCAGGTGGCATCACCGCCTGGCCCTTTGCACTGCCCGATGTGGGGCTTGCAAGCGATGTGGCAACGCCACATCTTGTTTTTCATGAGCGATAAGAAGCAGCCTGTGCCAGCGGGGACCAATCCTGCGCCGATCAAGCCTCAATCCAACGCCGGCGAGATCGACGCCTTCATTCGTCAGGCGAGGACACTTGCCGCGTCGGCGACCGATTCGGGCAGGCTGATCCTTGCTCTCGACGCAACAATGAGCCGCCAGCCGACCTGGGATCTGGCTTGTGAGCTGCAGGGCCAGATGTTCGACGCTGTCGGCAAGGCCGGAACCCTCAGCGTGCAACTGGTTTATTTTCGTGGTCTCGGCGAGTGCCGTTCGTCCGCTTTCGTGAGCGACACCAATGCCTTGAAGCAGCTGATGACGCGGATCGAATGCCGCAGCGGCCACACCCAGATCGGCAAGGTCCTGACGCATGCGTTGAAACAGACGGCGGCCGCCAAGGTCAATGCGCTGGTCTACATCGGCGACGCGATGGAAGAGAATATCGACGATCTGGCCGAAAAGGCCGGCAGCCTCGGCCTTCATGGCGTTCCCGTCTTCGTGTTTCAGGAAAGCCATGATTCCGGCGCAGAAAAGGCGTTCAAAGAGATTGCGCGGCTGTCCAAGGGGGCTTGGTTTAGATTTGATCGGCGGGCTGCCGCGACCCTGGCAGGACTGCTTTCGGCCGTCGCCGTGTTTGCGACCGGCGGGTTGAAGGCGCTCGAAGCCAGGGGCAGGCCGGAAGACCGGCTGATGATCGAGTATCTGCGGGGCGGCGGAAAATAATGGGCGCGATCATCGCTTTTGGAGCGTTGCTTCTGCTGCTCCTCGGCGCGGTGACGATCTTTCTGCGTGCCGAGCCGGCGAAACTGGCGAGCACGCTGCGAACGCTCGGGCCGGCTCTTCTGGCACTTGTCGGCGTCGCCGTGCTTGTGGTCGGCCGGGAAGGCATCGGCGGCATGATTCTCACCGGCGCAATTGCCTGGTATGGTTCCATGCGCATGAAACGCCAGCCGGCCGGGCTTGCACCGGGCAAACGCTCGACGGTGCGCACAGCGGCATTGGAAATGGAACTCGATCACGATACCGGCGGCCTCGAAGGACTGGTCCTGGCTGGCCGCCACGAAGGCAAGATGCTTGGCGCGATGGGGCTGGCGGAATTGCAACACCTCTACCGCGAACTCTCCGGCGATCCGGAGAGCCGACAGCTGCTAGAGACGTATCTTGACGGCAGATTTCCCGTCTGGCGCAAAAACGCTGAGACGAACGGTGGCGAAGGGCTGGGTGTTGCGCCAGGTCCGGGCGCCATGACTAAGGAGGAGGCCTACAAGGTCCTTGGTCTTGAAGCGGGGGCCGCCGCGGCGGATGTCCGCAAGGCGCACCGCCGCCTGATGCAGCGCCTGCACCCCGATGTCGGCGGCACGTCTTTCCTGGCGGCGCGGATTAACGAAGCCAAGGACGTCTTGCTCTCCAATCACAACTAGTCTCCTTCGACGCAGAATTTTTCCGGGAGATGGCTTGCACGCCGTCCTACTGCTGGACGGCGTAGCACTCGATGTTCTTCTTCTTCAAAGCGGTACAGGCCTTCCAGGCGGCGGTCTTCGAACCGAAGCCACCGAAGCGGGCGCGGTAGTAGGTGACGCCATCCTTGTCGAAGGCGACAGTGAAACCGGAAGCGTCCGCCAGCACCTTGGGCGCCTGCTTGGTGGTCTTGTCGAGAAAGGCCTGGGCCTCGGACTGCTTGGGCGACGAGGCGACCTGAATGGCCCAACCCGAAGGCACCGACGCGGTGTTGACCGGGTCGACAGCCGCCGGCGTCGGCTCGGCATAGGCCGCTACAACCTGGGCCGTCGCGACTTGGGGGGCTGAAACGATGACGGTCTTGACCTTTCTGGTCTTGACGACGGGGGCTGCTTCTTCGGCCTGCGCGGTATCGTCTTCCGCGACCGTGGCGTCCTCGGCAACGGTGACATCGTCCTGCGCTATGACAGGCTTGTCGTCCGGTGTCGGAGCGTCATGCTTGGGCAGGAGAACCTTGGCAAGGGCGGTGATCGGGTTGTTGCCACCGGCCTTGGCGACCAGATCGCCACCACCGCGAGTCGACGCCCTCGGCAGATAGGTGTTGATCAAGCTGGCCATCTGATTGTCGCGGCTGCCGCCCGAGGTGCCGCCCATGACCACGCCGACGATGCGGCGATTGCCATCGGAAACCGATGAGACGAGGTTGAAGCCGGAGGCGCGGGTGTAGCCAGTCTTGATGCCGTCGACGCCCTTGATGCGTCCAAGCAGACGGTTGTGGCCGTTGATGCGCTGGCGCCCATAGAGAAAGGAGCGCTGCGAGAAATAGCCGTAATACTGGGGAAAATGCTCGCGCAGCGCGATGCCGAGCGTCGCCATGTCGCGCGCGGTGGTGAACTGGCCGGGGTCGGGCAGGCCATTGGCGTTGCGGAACACGGTGCCGTTCATCCCCAGCGCACGCGCCTTGGCGGTCATCATGCGGGCAAAAGTGGTTTCATTGCCGCCGAGCATTTCGCCGAGCGCGGTGGCCGAGTCATTCGCCGACTTGGTGACGATCGACAGGATCGCGGTCTCGACCGTGACGGAACCGCCCGGCTTCACGCCAAGTTTCGTCGGCGCCTCGGCGGAGGCCTTGGCGGAAAACACCACTGGCGTGTTCCTGCTGATCTTGCCCTTCGCCATCGCTTCGAAGGTCAGATACAGCGTCATCATCTTGGTCAGCGAAGCCGGATAGCGCCTGCCGTTGGCGTCGGCGGAGTAGAGCACTTTGCCGGTCTTGGCATCCACGACGATGGCCGCCTGCCTGGCCGCCAGCGACGAGGCAACGTCGCCAAAAACGAATGTCATCGCCAGGGCGATGATCATCATCGTTTTGAGAGGGGAGGTAGATTTGGAAACGATGCCCAACAACGCCTTACGCACTGGTACTTCCCTTGGATTTCTTCGTTGCGTTGGAGGCGGCAAAGGGTCCTGCCTCGCTTCCGGCCAAGCTACCGGCGCAGCGTTACCAATCCGTTTATGGTAACCGCCGCGTTCACCATTTTCTTCGGGCTTGTGGCTCTCTTTATTCGATTTTTAGCCATTGGCTGCGCAGGCGGGTCCGCAAGCCCGCGAAATCTTGACTTTTGTGCGGCGCACAATATATTATCTTGCATTGCACAAGGGCGCCCCGAAGAAGGACGCTTCAACCGTCAAGGGAATCGTGAAATGACCCAGACCTATGAGGACTTCAGCAAATACGGCAAAGAGTTCGCCGACACCGGATTGAAGAGCTTTGCGTCGCTGTCCAAGGGCGCGCAGGCGATTGCCACCGAAGCTGGTGAATACACCAAGAAGAGTTTTGAAACCGGCAGCGCCACGGTGGAGAAGCTGTTTTCAGCCAAGTCGCTGGAAAAGGCGATCGAGATCCAGTCGGATTACGCCAAGCAGTCCTATGAGGCGTTCGTCGCCGAGGCCACCAAGATCGGCGATCTCTATGCCGAACTCGCCAAGGAAGCTTACAAGCCATTCGAATCGATCGTTGCCAAGGCAAAGTAATTTTGCCCGGGCGAACTGATTTCGCCTGACGTGACCCCAGATTCAGCCTTTGAACCCGAGAAAAAGCCCGGCCACGGAAACGCGGCCCGGCTTTTTCGTGTCAATTTCCGTTCCAGAGCCTCGCGCCCCTTCACGATTGCGAAAATCGTCCAAGTTTGGTGACCTAGCCATATTGTCAGCTAACCAGAAGGGCTTAAAATCGTACATCGAACACCTACATGTCGAACTCGCATGGGGAATCGAAAGAGGCAGGAATACGTGACGATCGGTTTGACTGCCACGAGACGAGTGGTGCGGATGCAAGACGGCGACGGTAACGGCAATGGGGCCGGCCGTGGGACGGCCGTCATCACGCGCACCAAAACCAAGACCAAGAAGCCCAGCCTTTATCGGGTCCTCATCCTCAACGACGACTACACTCCGATGGAGTTCGTGGTTCACGTGCTGGAGCGTTTTTTCCAGAAGGATCGCGAAGCCGCCACACGCATCATGCTTCATGTTCACAATCATGGAGTGGGCGAGTGCGGGGTCTATACATTCGAGGTGGCCGAGACCAAAGTGTCCCAGGTCATGGATTTCGCCCGACAGAATCAGCATCCGCTGCAATGCGTGATGGAGAAGAAGTGAGGTAACATGCCGGCTTTCTCCCAAGGCCTGGAAAAGGCGCTTCACCAGGCGCTGACGCTCGCCAATGAGCGGCACCATGAATATGCAACCCTAGAACATCTGCTGCTCGCGCTCATCGACGACACCGAGGCGGCCGCCGTCATGCGCGCCTGCAATGTCGATCTCGATGAGCTCAAGCACACGGTTCTCACCTATATCGACACCGAGCTCGACAACCTCGTCACCGGTTACGACGAGGACTCCAAGCCGACCGCCGGTTTCCAGCGCGTCATCCAGCGCGCGGTGATCCATGTGCAGTCGTCTGGCCGCGAGGAGGTTTCGGGCGCTAACGTCCTCGTCGCCATCTTCGCCGAGCGCGAGAGCCATGCCGCCTATTTCCTGCAGGAACAGCAGATGACCCGCTACGACGCGGTCAACTACATCTCGCACGGCATTGCCAAGCGTCCGGGCGCATCGGAGACACGCTCGCCGCGCGGTGCCGATGACGAGCAGGGCGGCCAGAACGGCGCCGAGCCACAAGAGGAAGGCGGCAAGAAGAAGCAGCAGCAGGATGCGCTGACGGCTTATTGCGTCAATCTCAACAACAAGGCCAAGGCCGGCAAGATCGACCCGCTGATCGGCCGCGAGTCCGAGATCAACCGCACCATTCAGGTGCTGTGCCGCCGCTCGAAGAACAACCCGCTCTATGTCGGTGATCCCGGCGTCGGCAAGACGGCGATCGCCGAGGGTCTGGCCAAGCGCATCGTCGAGGGCGACGTTCCCGAAGTGCTGCACAACGCCACCATCTTCGCGCTCGACATGGGCACGCTGCTCGCCGGCACGCGCTATCGCGGCGATTTCGAGGAACGGCTGAAGCAGGTCGTCAAGGAACTCGAGGACTATCCCGGTGCCGTGCTGTTCATCGACGAGATCCATACGGTCATCGGCGCAGGGGCTACTTCAGGCGGCGCCATGGACGCGTCCAACCTGTTGAAGCCGGCGCTGTCATCGGGTGCGATCCGCTGCATCGGCTCGACCACCTACAAGGAATTCCGCCAGTTCTTCGAGAAGGACCGTGCTTTGGTGCGGCGCTTCCAGAAGATCGACGTCAACGAACCGACCATCGCGGACGCCATCGAGATCATGAAGGGCCTCAAGCCCTATTATGAGGAGTTCCACAAGGTGAAGTTCACCAACGAGGCGATCAAGGCCTCGGTGGAGCTGTCGGCACGTTACATCAACGACCGCAAGCTGCCGGACAAGGCGATCGACGTGATCGACGAGACCGGCGCCTCGCAGATGCTGGTTCCGGAAGCCAAGCGCAAGAAGACGATCGGCATCAAGGAGATCGAGGCGACGATCGCCACCATGGCCCGCATCCCGCCGAAGACGGTTTCGGCCGATGACGAGAAGGTGCTGCAGGGTCTCGATATCGAGCTGAAGCGCGTCGTCTATGGCCAGGACACCGCGATCACCGCGTTGACCTCGGCGATCAAGCTGGCGCGTGCCGGCCTGCGCGAACCGGAGAAGCCGATCGGCTCCTACCTGTTCTCCGGCCCGACCGGCGTCGGCAAGACCGAAGTGGCCAAGCAGTTGGCCGCGTCGCTCGGCGTCGAGCTGATCCGCTTCGACATGTCGGAATATATGGAACGCCACACCGTCTCGCGGCTGATCGGCGCGCCTCCCGGCTATGTCGGCTTCGACCAGGGCGGTCTTTTGACGGACGGCGTCGACCAGCATCCGCATTGCGTGCTGTTGCTCGATGAGGTCGAGAAGGCACATCCGGACCTGTTCAACATCCTGTTGCAGGTTATGGACCATGGCAAGCTGACCGACCACAACGGCAAGCAGATCGACTTCCGCAATGTGATCCTGATCATGACCACCAATGCGGGCGCGTCGGATGCGCAGCGCGCGGCGATCGGCTTCGGCTCGACCAAGCGCGAAGGCGACGATGTCGAGGCGATCAACCGGCTGTTCACGCCGGAATTCCGCAACCGTCTCGATGCGATCATCCCGTTCGGCTCGTTGCCGGTGCCGGTCATTCATCAGGTGGTGCAGAAGTTCGTCATGCAGCTCGAGGCCCAGCTTTCCGAGCGTGGCGTCACCTTCGACCTGTCGGCGGATGCGATCGCCTGGCTCGCCGACAAGGGCTATGATGAGCGCATGGGAGCGCGGCCGCTCGGCCGGGTAATCCAGGAGCACATCAAGAAACCGTTGGCCGACGAGGTGCTGTTCGGCAAGCTCAAGAAGGGCGGCACGGTGCGTGTCACCGTCGAGAAGAAGGAAACCGGCGAGACCGGCCTGAAGCTCGAATCACTCGCCGACGAGGCGCCGGTGAAGCCGAAGAAGGAAGAGCCGGAAGAAACAACGAAGCCCAGAAAGGCCGTGACGAAAAAGCCCGCGGCCAAGAAGCTGGTGGCGCAGAAGCCCGAAGCCAAGGGCAAGGACGGCGGCAAGCGCAGCCTCGTGCCGCAACTGCCCCGAAAGAACTGACCTTGACGAAAGTCGAAAAAAGCCCCGGAAATGAACTGACCCCATAAAGTTGGACGGTTCATTGAGTTGGTAGGTTTAAGGGCTGGTTCCTGTATTGCACAGGGGCCAGCCCTT
>NZ_JAMYSG010000034.1:0-68026 GCF_040321815.1 Mesorhizobium sp. M0239 | reverse complement strand
CCCCGGGGGGGGCACCCGGGGCGGGTTTTTTTCCTGCACTTTTTTGTTTTGTTGGGGGGGGGGGGCGTGTTTTTCCCCCCCCAAAAAAACCGCCGGGGCCTTTTTTTTGCCCCCCCCGCCTTGGAGATCATTTCTTCGGCAACAGCTTGATGCCGGGTGCCGGGTTTTCCAGCGCGTCCTCATCCTGGCCGGCTGCCGGGATTTCGATCCAGCGGTCGGCGGCCCCATCGCATTCCTGCACAACTGGGAAGTAAAGCTTCTGGCCGACAGGGAGATCCGCCGTCAGCGTCGCGCGGAAGACGAACTCGTCGTAGAATTCATCTGGCAGGCTGCCGCCGCTCCAGTCGACCTCCTTGACCCCGTCGGCAACCGCCTGACCATAGAGCTGGTAGGATTTGTCGTACTTGCCCTTCTTGGTCTGCAGCGTCCAGCCAGGCTTCGGCATCGGCTTCACCGGGATCACCCCTTCCGGAATCTGCACGCGCACGGCGGTCGTCGCCTTGCCGTCGCAGCCATGCGGCACCCGCAAAACGGCCTTGTAGGTCGAGCCGACCGCCGCCTCCTGGGTTTCGAACGTGACATGCGCGAAGGCAGCACTGGTTCCGAGCGCGAGAAGTGCGCCGGCTGACAAAAGATATTTGTTCATGATGGTCCCTCGGATTTCAAAATTTGTCGAACTGGCGCGGTCAATTGGCGTGATCGTCCATGGCGCCACCGCCCATGCCTTCGACAGCGAAATCGACGCTGACGGCGCCGGCCTTTTCGAAGGTCAGGGTAGCGGAGAACTTTTCGCCCTGTTTGGGTTGTCGCTTCAGGCCGATGAACATCAAATGATAGCCGCCAGGCGCAAGGGCTACCTTGCCGCCGGCCGGAATTTCCAGGCCGCCGGCAACCGGACGCATGGTCATGACGCCGTCCTTGACGCCCATCTGATGCAGCTCGGCCTTTTCAGAGACATCGGAGGAAATCGACACCAGCCGGTCCGGCGCACTGCCGTTGTTGGTGATGGTGAAATAGCCGCCGGCGACCTTGGCGCCGGCCGGCGTGGCGCGCGACCAGGGGTGGCCGATCTCGAGATCGCCAACCTTGAACTCATGCGCGAGGACGGACTGGGCGCCTGTGAACAGCAGCGCAAGAGCCAGCACGGCAATGCCGACACGCTCTTCGACGCTGCGTAGAATGCCGCCGAGCATAGGACGCGCCGCGTCAGGGAAAAAATAGGACATGGTTGCTCCATGGAGTGAAGGTCGCGCCGTTGTCGGTCGCGAGCAGTTTGATCTTTGGATGGGTACGCCCACAAAGGTTCCGCCGGGCAAACAGGCTCAGGCCGTCAGCGGCGGCGCGCGCGGGTTCGACGGCGAGCGCTCACGCGCAAAGTCGAGATGGATGGCGGCCGGAAAGACAAAGGCGACCGTTTTGAAGGAAAGGCTGCCCAGCGCCAAGCCAGCGCCGGGCGGCGGCGCAAAGGCCGCCGAAACCATGCTGCAGCCGAGCACGCAGCATGCCGGAAGATGGGACGGCGGCTGGTTGCCGTCCGGAAGCTGGGTTGCGCCCTCATGGGTGCAGATGACGTTGCCGAAGGCATCGAGCTGCGATGCATTGGGACCGGCGCCGAAGGCGAATGCACCAAGCGCCGACTGGAGCAACAGCAGATAGGCCGCGACAAGCGCGACCGGCATGCTCCATCGTCTCCTCGATACGCTCAAAGCCCTGCCTCTTCGCAGCAATGCGACATTCCTAGCACGGGGCCGGCGGGTGGAAAATCGCCAAATCGCCGCGGCGCCGACGCGGCAGGCTCAATGCATGCCGCCCAAAAGCGTATAGCGGTTTTGGGACAACGACATGCATGAAACAAGGCTCCGAGCCGCGATGCGGCTCAGGATTTTTGCAGCGACCGGCTCTCCGGGATCGAGGTCAGCAATGTCTGGCGCGCCGACTTCAGGTGCTTGCGGCAAGCGGCGTCGACCTTGCCGAGATCGCGTGATTTCAGCGCCTCTATGTAGACCAGATGCTCACCGATCGCGACTTCGTTGCGCTCGCGTTCCTGCGCCTTGTTCCACTGGTAATGGTAGTGGAAGATCATGGCGATGACATCGTAGAAATCGACGATGAAGCGGTTGCGCGACGCCCGGTGGATGAGCCGGTGGAAGCGCTCGTCGAGCTCGGAGAACTCGGTGAAGCGGGCGGCGATGTCGTTTGCCAACTGGCGATGCTCGTCTTCCAGGCGGTCGAGATCGGTCCAGACCGCGCTGTCCTGCGGTAAAGCGGCAAAGGCAGCCGCCGAGCGCAGTTCGAACATTTCGCGGATTTCGGTCAGCTCCAGCGCGAAGGCGCGGGTAAAACCTTTCAGCACCCAGTGGCTGTTGCGACGCTTCTCGATCAGGCCGAAGCGGGAGAAGCGGATCAGGAACTCGCGCACGCTGGTGGTGCCGACGCCGATCTCACGCGCCAGTTCGAGTTCGTTGATCTGCATGCCGGCTTCGGCGCCGCCGGCGAGCAGCCGACGCATGAACGACCGTTCGATGATCTCGGCCAGCGTGTCGGTCTCTTCCTCGGGGAAGAAATCATCGGGACGCGTCTCGCGCAGCACCGTCTTGGCGCGCTTGTTCCAGGCGATCAGCCCGGTCTCTTCCATGCGCGCCAGAATGGTGCGCACCGTGGTCCGGCTGACGCCAAGCAAGGTGCCCAGTTCCGGCTCCGAAGGCAGGCTGCGCGTTTCGTCGAGTAGCCGCAGGCAGCGGTTGTAGGCATCCTTGTAGACGTTGTTGCTCTTCGACATCCCTGATCCGTTGCACCCGTCGCTTGCCGCGGCCGGTTTGAAGCGCGATATGACGTTCCCATGGCCCTGAAAAGCGAATTCGCTTTCCGGAACACCCAAGGCATGCGGAACTCCCCAGTGAAAAAACAATTGACGCAAAACTGTTTTTTCACGATAAAAGACAATATCGCTAAACAGACGCGTGTCAATCCGTCCGCGCAACCCAGGATCACCCAGGAAACCGCCCGTGAACGCCTCCAACTGCATTCTTCTGTCCCCCGCCGACAATGTCGCCGTCGCCAACGGCCGCGTCGAGATCGGCACCGCGCTGCCGGGCGGTGCCGTCGCCAGTGTGTTGGTCGAGCCCGGCCACAAGGTGGCGATCAAGCCGATCGCCGCCGGCGAGGCCGTGGTGAAATACGCCCAGGCGATCGGTCGCGCGACACAGGATATTGCGGCGGGCGAGCACGTGCATTCGCACAATCTGGTGTTCGAATCCGGCCGCTTGCCGGTCGTGCCGCCGAGCGAGGCCGAGCACGCGACGGAGGCCGACCGCGCCCGCACCTTCATGGGCTATCGCCGCGCCGATGGCCGCGCCGGCACGCGCAACTTCATCGGCATCGTCGCCAGCGTCAATTGCTCGGCCACCGTCTGCCATTCCATCGCCGACACCGCCAACCGCACGCTTTTGCCGAAATACCCCGGCATCGACGGCTTCGTGCCGATCGTGCACGGCCAAGGCTGCGGCATGAGCGGCACCGGCGACGGCATGATGGTGCTGCACCGTACACTCGCCGGCTACGCCCGCCACCCGAATTTCGGCGGCGTGCTGATGGTCGGCCTCGGCTGCGAGGTCAACCAGCTCACCCTCTACGGCCAAAAGGGCGTCGCTGCCGGCAAGCGCCATTTCAACATCCAGGACGCCGGCGGATCGCGCAAATCGGTGGAAAAGGCGATGGACGTGCTGGCCGAGATCGCCGAGGAAGTGGGCCAGCTGAAGCGTGAGCCGATCCCGGTCAGCGAGATCGTCGTCGGCCTGCAATGCGGCGGCTCCGACGGCATGTCGGGCATTACAGCCAATCCGGCGCTCGGCGCGGCTGTCGATATCCTGGCTGGCGTCGGCGGCATCGGCATCCTCTCCGAGACGACGGAGATCTACGGCGCCGAGCATCTGCTTGCCTACCGCGCGGCAACGCCGGAGATCGCGCAGAAGCTCGACGGCTTCGTGAAATGGTGGGAGGACCACGTCGCCAAGCATGGCGCCTCGATCGACAACAATCCCTCGCCCGGCAACAAGCGCGGCGGCCTCACCACCATCCTGGAGAAGTCGCTCGGTGCGGTCGCCAAGGGCGGCCAGACGCCGCTCAACGGCGTATTCGGCTACGCCGAAAAAGTCACTGGCAGCGGCTTGGTGTTCATGGACACGCCCGGCTACGACCCGGTTTCGGCGACCGGCCAGGTGGCGGGCGGCGCCAACGTCATCGTCTTCACCACCGGCCGTGGCTCCTGCTTCGGCTGCCGTCCGACGCCGTCGATCAAGGTCGCCACCAACTCGACCATGTACCACCAGATGGAGGAGGACATGGACGTCAATTGCGGCGTCATCGCCTCGGGTGAAAAGACCATCGCCGGCATGGGCCGCGAGATCTTCGAACTGATCGTCGAAACGGCTTCCGGCCGCAAGACCAAGAGCGAGGACTTCGGCTACGGCGACAACGAGTTCGTGCCCTGGCATCTGGGCGCCACACTTTAGATTTTACTGATATAAAGTAGACTGCGCGCCGGCCAGTTGGCTGGCCACGGGGAGGTTGTGCATGGAAAGACGCCGCATCGGCCAGACAGCGCTGGAAGTCACCGAGGTCAGCTTTGGCGGCGCTGCACTTGGCGGCCTTTACCGCGCCTGTTCGCGCGAAGCGGCGATGGAGACGCTGCAGGGCGCCTGGGATGCCGGCCTGCGCTATTTCGACACCGCACCCTTTTACGGTTTCGGACTGTCGGAGCGCCGCTTCGGCGACTTCCTGCGCTACAAGCCGCGCGATTCCTATGTGCTGTCGACCAAGGTCGGCCGGCTGTTCCGCCCGGTGTCGGAGGATCAGGTTCCCGATCACTCCTATGTCGATCCGCTGCCCTTCGCGCTCGACTACGACTATTCCTACGACGGCATCATGCGGTCGGTCGAGTTCAGCTATGCGCGGCTTGGCCTAAACAGGATAGACATCCTGTTTGTCCACGACATCGGCGCCTACACCCATGGTGTCGAGAAGACCAAGCTGCACTTTCGCGACCTGATGGACGGCGGCCTCAAGGCACTCGAAGAGCTGAAACGGTCCGGCGTCATTTCCGCCTATGGGCTTGGCGTCAACGAGGTGCAGATCTGTCTGGACGTGATGCGCGAGGCGCCGCTCGACTGCATCCTGCTCGCCAGCCGCTATTCCCTGCTCGACCGCAGTGCCGAAGCGGAGTTGCTGCCCCTATGCCGGGCGCGGCAGACCTCCCTGGTCATCGGCGGCGTGTTCAACTCCGGCATCCTGGCGACCGGGCCGGTGCAAGACGCGCATTTCGACTACCGCCCTGCCAGCCATGACGTGCTCGACCGCGTCGGCGCAATGGAAAGGATCGCCGCCGAGGGTGGCTATCCGCTCGCCGCCGCAGCGTTCCAATTCCCCTTGCATGAACCTGCCGTCGCCACCGTGCTGACCGGCACCGCCAAGCTGGCGAACCTGACGCGTAACCTCCAACTGCTCGACATCGACGTGCCGGAGACGGAATACGCCAGATATCGTCCCTACACACTGGTGCAGGAGCTGGCGTGAAACTTCATATTCTTGCGGTCACACGAAGGAATGGATATTCCATATTGACGAAATGGTGGAATTAATATTCCATACATTCCCGGAACGGAACGGAAGCGTGACGGCGTCAATGGGGAGCAGCGCGGTGGATCTGCCTCTGCCAGACCTCGCAAGGATTGATCAAACACCGCTTGCATCGATCTGTTCGATGCATTATCAAAACATGGCAATTGTTTTTTATTGATAAAGTTCTGTTTGGGCCGCGCCTATCCGGACGGAGCTTCCGTAACGTTCACCGGGCGACTTAGGGAGGAAACCTCATGAAATTCGCGACCAGCATTCTCAACCGCCGCGCCGTCATGGCGCTGGCAGCAGCTTCGATGCTCGCCGGCGTCATGCATTCGGCGCCGGTTTCGGCGGCGGACGTCACCATTCCGATCATCGTCAAGGACACCACGTCCTTCTACTGGCAGATCGTTCTGGCCGGCGCCCGCAAGGCCGGCAAGGATCTCGGCGTCAATGTGCCGGAACTCGGTGCCCAGGCTGAAACCGACGTCAACGGCCAGGTCTCGATCCTCGAGAACGCCGTTGCCAGCAACCCGGCGGCCATCGTCATTGCGCCGACCGAGTTCAAGGCGCTTGGCAAGCCGATCGATGAAGCCGCTGCCAAGGTCAAGGTCATCGGCATCGACTCCGGCGCCGACTCCAAGGCTTTCACCTCGTTCCTGACCACCGACAACGTCCAGGGCGGCCGCGTCGCCGCCGACGGCCTCGCAGCCGCCATCGGCGCTGCCAACGGCGGCAAGATCGAGGGCGACGTCGCCCTGATCACCAACGCACCGGGCGCCGGCTCGCTCGAACAGCGCAAGCAGGGCTTCACCGAACAGCTGGCCGCCAAATATCCGGGCCTCAAGCTGGTCGCCGATAAATATGCCGACGGCCAGGCCACCACCGGCCTCAACATCGCCACCGACCTGATCACCGCCAACCCGAACCTCAAGGGCATCTTCGCTTCCAACCTGATCATGGCGCAGGGCGTCGGCCAGGCTGTCGCGGAAAACAGCCTTGGCGGCAAACTGGCGCTGGTCGGTTTCGACAGCGACGAGAAGCTGATCAAGTTCCTCAACGACGGCGTCATTTCCGCCCTCGTCGTCCAGGATCCGTACCGGATGGGCTATGACGGCATCAAGACCGCACTCGCCGCCTCCAAAGGCGAGAAGGTCGAAGCCAATGTCGACACCGGCGCCAATCTGGTGACCAAGGACAACATGAAAGACCCCAAGATCGACGCGCTGCTCAATCCGAAGCTCTGAGCCGTCGCATCCGCAATCGTCTCCGGGGCACCTCGCCCCGGAGACACAAGCTGCCGCACAAACGGCTTGGCAATCCGCACGCCTGAGCTAGGCTGTTTTCGAGGCATATCCTTGCCTCGCCGCGTGCCAATCGTGAGGCCAGCCTGGGAAGCCAATCCGGGAGGCCAATCTGGGAGGATTGTCATGATTTCGACGGCGCAGGAACTGCATCCCACACCCGTTCTGGAACCGGGGCGGACCATCCTCGAATTGCGCGGGCTGGAGAAGCGCTATCCCGGCACCCACGCGCTGAAGCCGGTCGACCTCGCCTTCAAGTCCGGTGAGATACACGCCATCGTCGGTGAGAACGGCGCCGGCAAATCCACGCTCATCAAGCTTCTGACCGGCGTCATGCCGCGCACCTCCGGAGAGATCGCCTGGGAGGGCCAACCGGCCGCCCTGGCCACGCCGCACGAGGCGATGGCGCTCGGCATCAATGCCGTGCACCAGGAAGTCGTGCTGTGCCGTCACCTGACGGTCGCCGCCAACATGTTCCTAGGCGAGGAGAATTCACGCTTCGGCATCCTGCAGCAGCGCGCCATGGTCAGGCAGGCGCAGACGATCATCGACGACCTCGGTTTCGACCTGCCGGCGCATGTCACGCTTGGCGACCTGACCATCGGCCAGCAGCAGTTGATAGCCGCCGCCCGCGCCACCGTGCGCGGCACCAAATTCCTGATCTTCGACGAGCCGACCGCCTACCTCACCCGCAAGGAGGCCGACCAGCTTTTCACCCTGATCCGTCGGCTGAAGGGCGAAGGCGTGACGATCATCTACATCAGCCACCGTATGGAGGAAGTGTTCGAGCTCGCCGACCGTGTTTCCGTGCTGCGCGACGGCACGCTGGTCGGCACCCGCAACATCGCCGAGACCAACGATGCCGAGCTGGTCAAGATGATGATCAACCGCTCGATCGAGCAGGTCTATCATAAGGAGCATTTCACGCCGGGCGCCGCCATCATCGAGGCGAGGAGCCTGTCCGGCAAGGGCTTCGAAAATGTCTCGATGACGGTCCGCGCCGGCGAAATCGTCGGACTCTATGGCCTGATCGGTGCCGGACGCAGCGAGTTCGTCACCACGCTTTACGGCCGCCACCGCAAATCCGCCGGCCAGATCCTCTGGGAAGGCAAGGAGGTGCAGGTCAATTCCGAGCATGACGCGATCAAGCTCGGCATGGCGCTGGCGCCGGAGAGCCGCCGCGACCAGGGCCTCTGCCTCAACCTGCCGGTCGGCTTCAACCTGAACCTCCCGATCTACAAGCGTATCTCGAACAATCTGCTGATTTCGAGCACGCAGGAGAAGACGCAAGCCGATCGCCAGATCGCCGATCTGCGCATCAAGACACCGACGCGCGGCGCGCTGGCATCCAGCCTGTCGGGCGGCAACCAGCAGAAGATCGTCATCGGCAAATGGCTGGCGCACGGCGCCAAGCTGTTCATCTTCGACGAGCCGACGGTCGGCGTCGATGTCGGCACCAAGGCCGAGATCTACCGCCTGTTCGGCGCACTTTTGTCAAAGGGCGCCGGCATCATCCTGATCTCGTCCTATCTGCCGGAAGTCTATGAACTCGCCGACACGCTGCATGTGTTCCGGCGCGGCAAACTGGTGGCGACGCACGGTTTTCACGCCGCCAGCCACGAGGATATTCTTACTCAGGCGCTCGCCGAGAAACAAGAAAAGCTGGGAGGACAAATATGAGCACCGAGGCGATTGCCGTCGAAAAACCGAAGCGCAACTATAATGTCCTGTTTGGGCTGACGCTTTTGGCGCTGCTGGTTCTGCTCTGGATCCTTCTCTCCGTGGCGACGACGAGCTTCGCCTCCGCCAACAACATGGCCAATCTCTTGCGCCAGGGCTCGATGATCGCCATCATGGCGGTCGGCCAGACTTTCGTCATCATCACCGGCGGCATCGACCTGTCGGTCGGCGCCGTGGTCGGTTTCGCCACCGTGGTCGTGGCCATGATGATCAATGCCGGCTTCCCCATCTGGCTCGCCATTCTGGTGACGCTGCTGGTCGGCGTCGCCATCGGCATGTTCCACGGCTTCGGCATCGTCAAGATGGGCCTGCCGCCCTTCATCATCACGCTGGCAACGCTGACCTCGCTGCGCGGCATCGGCCTTTTGATGACCAACGGCAATTCGATCAACATCAACAGCGACACCTTCACCGCCTTCTCGCGCAATTCCTTCATCGGCATCCCCAACCTGTTCTGGATGGTGATCCTGGTCGGCATTCCGGCCTATATTTTCCTGCACCACAGCCGCTGGGGCCGATACCTGTTTTCGGTCGGCTCCAACGCCGAGGCCTCGCGCCTGTCCGGCGTCAATGTCCAGCGCACCATCTACATGGCCTACACGCTGTCGGGCCTGTGCGCCGCCTTTGTCGGCGTGCTGCTGGCGGCCCGCATCGGCATCGGCAACCCGACGCAGGCCGAGGGCTGGGAGCTGCAGGCGATCGCGTCTTCGGTCATCGGCGGCACCTCGCTGTTCGGCGCCGTCGGCTCGGTGCATGGGCCGCTGCTCGGCGCCTTCATCCTGGCCACCATCAACAACGGCGCCAACCTGCTCAACGTCAACTCGTTCTGGCAGCGCATCATCACTGGCGCGCTGATCATCATCATCGTCTACTTCGACGGCCTGCGCCGCCGCGGCAAGTAGCGATCCCGCAATCAACCGCCGGCCCGCCACACCAACGGGCCGGCGATTTCATGACTGGATTAGCGCATGAAAGCCGTCCTCTGCCGTTCGCCCGGCGATCTTGTCCTTGAAGACCGGCCCGCACCAGAGGCACCGCCTCCCGGCTGGGCGCTGGTGGCGGTCAGCCATGTCGGCATCTGCGGCACCGACTACCACATTTTCGAGGGCAAGCACCCGTTCCTCGCCTATCCCCGCATCATGGGCCATGAGGTGTCGGGAACGATCGTCGAGGCCGGCGACGGCGTCGATCTTGCCGTTGGTGAGCCCGTGGTGATCAACCCCTATCTTTCCTGCGGCAAGTGCATCGCCTGCCGGCACGGCAAGCCCAATTGCTGCGTCAGGATCGAGGTCTTGGGCGTGCATCGAGACGGCGCCATGTGCGAACGGATTCTGGTGCCGGCGCAAAATCTCTATCCCGCCAACGGCCTTTCGCTGGCCGACGCCGCCGCAGTCGAGTTCCTGGCCATCGGCGCGCATGCAGTGCGGCGCGCCCGCGCCGACCCCGGCGCCCGCACGCTGGTCATCGGCGCTGGCCCGATCGGGCTCGGCACCGCCATCTTCGCCCGCATCGCCGGGCTCGACGTGACGCTGCTCGACATGAGCAGTGAAAGGCTCGCCTTCGCCGCAAATGAGCTTGGTTTCCAGACCCTCGACGGGTCGCGCGGCGCGGTGCCCGATCTGGTCAAGGGAGCGACATCAGGCGAAGGCTTCGATGTCGTCTTCGACGCCACCGGCAACACCCAATCGGTGCAGTCGGCTTTCGCCCATGTCGCGCATGGCGGAACGCTGGTGCTGGTCTCCGTCGTCAAGGACGACATCAGCTTTTCCGATCCGGAATTCCACAAGCGCGAGATGACGCTGATCGGCAGCCGCAACGCGCTGCGCGCCGACTTCGATCACGTCGCCGCCTCGATCCGCAACGGCGCCGTGCCCCTGGCCAAGCTCGTCACACACCGCACCACACTCGCCGGCACGCCGCGCGATCTCGCCCGCTGGGCACACGAGAAATCCGGCCTGATCAAGGCTGTGATCGAGGTCGGATAGAGGCGCCTGTTCGACACGAATTCGGAGATCGTTGAGCGCCCAACTTGGTAGATCTGATGCTTTGGCGACTAGCCGCAACATCCATCGCTTCGTCATCCTATGGCGGAGCGAGGAGCGAAGCGACGCGGCGCAGACCATAGGATCCATGCCGTGACCTGAGAGCGTTGCTTCGGTGCAGAATTCTGCGCCGCTGCGCTCTTCGCCCGAGATCGCGGCATGGATCCTTGGGTCTCCGCGACGGAGCTGCGCTCCTGCTTCGCCCAAGGATGACGACGTTAGCTACAGCGCCGACAGCTTCAGCTCCACCCGCTCGGCCGGGAAGCGCGACTCGGAAAACTGGATCGGCTGGCCGTCCGGCGTGACGTTGACGGCAACCGTGACCAGCACGATGGCGCCCGGCAGCAGGTCGAGGTCGGCAAGGTCCGCCGCATCGGCATGGCGCGCCGACAGCACGGTCGATTGCCGGAGATAGTCGTCGATGCCGAAACGCGCCAGCGATGCGGTGATCGAGCCGGTTTGCGCCATCGCGGCATCGATGCCGGCAAAGCGCCGGGCCTCGAACCAGCCGGCAGCACGCGACACCGGCCGTCCGTCGGCTTCGCCGCGCGTTTCCAACCGGATCACATCGGCTCCCCTGGCAAGGCCAAGGCCCTCGGCAACGCGCTGGCTGGCCGGCTCGATCGACGAGGCGAGCAGGACGATGTGCCGTTCCGTCGTTTGCCCTTGCAGCCCTGTCGAAAAGCGTGTGCGCGCGCCGATCGGATAGGACAGCCGCTTGCGCGACAGTACGAAGGTGCCGCGCCCCTGCTCGGCCCGCAGCACGCCTTCCCTTACAAGGGCCGATATGGCGCTGCGCACCGTGTGACGGTTGACGCCATAGCGTTCTGCCAGCGCCACCTCCGGCGGCAACGCTGCATTCTCCGTGAAATCGCCGATGGCGATCGCATGCAGGATCTTGTCGGCGATCTGCCGCCACAGCGAAACGCCACTGCGCCGCTCGATGCTGTCCGCTGCCAGCCGCCCGACTATCATTGCCCCAACCTTCCAGCGCCCAGTCTTATATCGCTGTCATCCACCCGTCATGGACACGCATTAGATAATAGGTATAATTTGTATAGTTGTCTATATCAATAGACAAATTGACAAAGAGGAATGCTGCTGATGCGAGGACAGGAAGCCCGCGACCAGGCCGAGCGCAAGGCCGCCATGGCGACACTGGCGCAATCCAGCGGCGATGACATCGTCCGGCTCTGGAATGAAGCCGGATTGCCTTCGGAAGCAGAACTGCTGCGCGGCCCCGAGACCGGGCTGGTCACCGTGCGCGGCCGCATCGGCGGCGGCGGCGCGCCCTTCAACGTCGGCGAGGCGACCGTCACCCGCGCCACCGTCCGGCTGCCCTCCGGGCAGGTCGGACATTGCTATGCGCTTGGCCGCGACAAGCAGAAGGCGAAGCTGGCGGCCATCGCCGACGCGCTGTGGCAGGACCCTGCCCGCCGCAATGAAGTCGAGACCGGACTGATAGCGCCCCTGCGGTCGGCTCTGACCGCAGCGCATGAAAAACGCCGCGCCGAGACGGCGGCAACGAAGGTGGATTTCTTCACCATGGTTCGCGGAGAAGACTGATGGACATTGCAGCGCAATCGATAGAGGGCGGTTTCGCCGATCCGGTCTTCAATGCCCAGACGGTGTTCCGCGCCGTCATGGACGCAATGGCGCGGCCAGGCAGCGTGCAGCCGCTGCCGGCCTTCGCCCGCCCGCCGGCGCCGCTCTCGGCGGCCGCCGGCGCCATCGCACTGGCGCTGTGCGATAACGACACCCCGCTCTGGCTCGACCCGGCCCTGCAAGCTTCCACCGCGATCAGATCCTGGCTTGGGTTCCACACCGGCGCGCCCGTGGCCAACACACCGGCCGATGCGCATTTCGCCTTCATCGCGGCCCCGGCCGAGATGATGTCGCTCGATGGTTTTTCGCAGGGCACGCAGGATTATCCCGACCGTTCGACCACGCTGATCCTGCAAGTCGGCGATCTCGTCTCCGGCACGCCGCTGTTGCTTGAAGGTCCCGGCATCGAAACCAGCGCCACGATCGCGCCGGCACAGATGCCGCGCCATTTCGTCGAGCAGTGGAAACAGAACATCAAGCGCTTTCCCAGAGGCGTCGACATCATACTCGCCACCGCTGATGGCATTGCCTGCCTGCCGCGCACGACGCGCATCAAGACGATGGAGGCGTAAGATGTATGTCGCGGTGAAAGGTGGCGAAGCCGCAATCGCCAACGCCCACAGCCTGCTTGCCGACCGCCGCCGCGGCGACCGTTCGCTGCCGGCACTACGTCTCGACCAGATCGTCGAGCAGCTGGCGCTCGGCGTCGATCGGGTGATGAGCGAAGGCTCGCTCTATGATCGTGAACTGGCCGCACTCGCCATCGTCCAGGCGCGCGGCGACATGATCGAGGCGATCTTCCTGGTGCGCGCCTATCGCACCACGCTGCCACGCTTCGGCTACTCCAGGCCCATCGACACCGCCGGGATGCTGGTCGAGCGACGTGTGTCGGCGACCTACAAGGATCTGCCCGGCGGCCAGTTGCTCGGGCCCACTTTCGACTACACCCACCGGCTGCTCGATCCCGAGCTTGCCGCCGGCGCTGACGTCGCCCAGCCCTTGCTGCGCGAGACGGAAGCGCAAGCCATGCCGCGCGTATCGGCGATCCTCGACCGCGAAGGCCTGATCGAACCCGACGGCGACATGCCGCAGGATCACGTCCCCGGCGACATCACCCGCGAGCCGCTCGAATTCCCGATGGCGCGCGACATCCGCCTGCAGGCGCTGTCACGCGGCGATGAAGGGTTTCTGCTGGCGCTCGGCTATTCCACCCAGCGCGGCTATGCCCGCAACCATCCCTTCGTCGGCGAGATCCGCATGGGCGAGGTCGAGCTCGAGCTCGACGTGCCCGAGCTGCCCTTCGCGGTGCCGCTCGGCACTGTCCGCGTCACCGAATGCCAGATGGTCAACCAGTTCAAAGGCTCGGCCAAGGCGCCGCCGCAATTCACCCGCGGCTACGGCCTGGTCTTCGGCCAGAGCGAGCGCAAGGCGATGGCGATGGCGCTGTGCGACCGGGCGCTGCGCGCGAAGGAGCTCGGCGAGGATGTCGTCGCCGCGGCCCAGGACGAGGAGTTCGTCATTTCGCATTCCGACAACGTCCAGGCGACCGGCTTCGTCGAACATCTGAAGCTGCCGCACTATGTCGACTTCCAGGCCGAACTCGACCTCGTGCGCCGTATGCGCGCCGAATACGACGCCCGCGGAAATGCCGACATGCTGGAAGACAAGAAGGAGGCGGCGGAATGAGCCTAGTCGCCCGACCCGCCATCACCGCCACCGCTGTCGTGCGAATGGTCGCCATGCCCGCCACTGTAGCCGCCGCCGATGCCAACGCTCTCGCCATGCGCGCCTTCCCTGGCTGCGGGAAAAACCATTCTTCGGAGGATAAACGCGACCACGCCGACGAACGCCAGCAGCAGAATTCCGATATGCAGCCAAGCGGTCTGGGTCATCCGATTTCGCCCCTGTTTCCGCGTCCTGGACGCCAATTCAATAGCACAATGTGGATGTGATCGCCATGACCGACATCGCCACCTACAACTTCGCCTATCTCGACGAGCAGACCAAAAGGATGATCCGCCGGGCGATCCTCAAGGGCATCGCCATTCCCGGCTACCAGGTGCCGTTTGCCTCGCGCGAAATGCCGATGCCCTATGGCTGGGGCACCGGCGGCGTCCAGGTCACCGCTTCGATCATCGGCCCCGACGATATGCTGAAGGTCATCGATCAGGGCGCCGACGACACCACCAACGCGGTGTCGATCCGTGCCTTCTTCAAGAAGGTCGCCAATGTTGCGGTGACCACCGATACTGCCAGCGCCACCATCATCCAGACCCGCCACCGCATCCCCGAGCATCCGCTGACTGCGGGCCAGGTGCTGGTCTACCAGGTGCCGATCCCGGAGCCCCTGCGCTTCCTCGAACCGCGCGAGACCGAAACGCGAAAAATGCATGCGCTGGAGGAATATGGCCTCATGCATGTGAAGCTCTACGAGGACATCGCCAAGCACGGCCGCATCGCCACCACCTATGCCTATCCGGTCAAGGTCGAGGGCCGCTATGTGATGGACCCGTCGCCGACGCCGAAATTCGACAATCCCAAGATGCACCGCTCGCCGGCCTTGCAGCTGTTCGGCGCCGGGCGCGAAAAGCGCATCTATGCGGTGCCACCCTTCACCGAAGTGGTCAGCCTCGACTTCGAGGATCATCCGTTCGAGGTGCAGACTTTCGACCAGCCCTGCGCGCTGTGCGCGGCCGAGAATGTCTATCTCGACGAGGTCATCCTCGACGACCATGGCGGTCACATGTTCGTCTGCTCCGACACCGACCATTGCGAGAAGCGGCGGGCGGACGGCCATCACGGCCACCTCGCCCCGGAAACCCATCTTGCCCCAGGAAACATGGAGCCGGCGCAATGACCGACGAACCGCTGCTGCGCGTCTCGGCGCTCTCCAAATTCTACGGCTCGCGCGTTGGCTGCGACAACGTCTCCTTCGACCTGTGGCCGGGTGAAGTCCTGGCTGTCGTCGGCGAGTCCGGCTCCGGCAAGACGACATTGCTCAACTGCCTGTCGACCCGGCTGTTGCCCAGTTCCGGCACCGCCAGCTACCGCATGCGCGACGGCCAGTTCCGCGAACTCTACCGCATGAGCGAGGCCGAGCGCCGCTTCCTGATGCGCACCGACTGGGGTTTTGTTCACCAGAACCCGGCCGACGGCCTGCGCATGACGGTGTCGGCCGGCGCCAATGTCGGCGAGCGGCTGATGGCGGTCGGCGACCGCCACTATGGCAAGATCCGCGCCACCGCCGTCGACTGGCTGTCGCGTGTCGAGATCGACGAGGACCGCATCGACGACGAGCCGCGCGCCTTCTCCGGCGGCATGCGCCAGCGCCTGCAGATCGCCCGCAACCTCGTCACCGGGCCACGGCTGGTGTTCATGGATGAGCCGACCGGCGGCCTCGACGTCTCGGTCCAGGCGCGCCTGCTCGACCTGCTGCGCGGGCTGGTCACCGACCTTGGTCTCGCGGCCATCGTAGTCACCCACGACCTTGCCGTGGCGCGGCTTCTGTCGCAGCGCATGATGGTGATGAAGGACGGCCGCGTCGTCGAAAGCGGTCTCACCGACCGCGTGCTCGACGACCCGCGCGCGCCTTACACGCAGTTGCTCGTTTCCTCGATTCTGCAGGTTTGACGATGAAGTCTCAAAGCGCGTGTTCGCGAAACCTTGGCGCGAGGCACCCCCCTCTGGCCTGCCGGCCATCTCCCCCGCAAGGAGGGAGATCGGCTGTCCCTGCTGCGTTCACCAATTACCAAGGCTGCAAGAAAAGCGCTGCGGGTGAAGCTGCCAATCTCCACCCTTGCGGGGGAGATGTCCGGCAGGACAGAGGGGGGTGCCTCGCGCCGACACCTCGCAAACACCCGCTTCGAGATTTCACCGTTATTCCGCACATGCAATTGCATTGGCCAGAGGGGGGTGCTGGCCCGCAAACCAACAGCGATTGGAGGACCTTCTGATGCCGACGCCCCTCGTTGTCTCAGACGTCGCCAAGAGCTTCACCATGCATCTGCGCGACGGCATCAAATTGCCTGTTATCGCCGGTGTCTCGTTCTCGATCAGGGCCGGCGAATGCACCGTGCTCGGCGGCCCGTCCGGCGCCGGCAAGAGCTCGATCCTGAAGATGCTCTACGGCAACTATGCCGTTGACGAGGGCCAGATCATCGTCAGCCATGATGACGGGCTGATCGACCTTGCCACCGCCAGCCCGCGCACCGTGCTTGCCATACGCCGGCAAACGATCGGCTATGTCAGTCAGTTCCTGCGCACGGTGCCGCGCATCTCGGCGCTCGATGTCGTCGCCGAACCGCTGGTCGAGCGCGGCGAGGACCGCGAAGTAGCTAGAGGCAAGGCACGCGCCTTGCTGGCGCAGCTCAACCTGCCGGAGAAACTCTGGGCATTGCCGCCGGCGACCTTCTCCGGCGGTGAGCAGCAGCGCGTCAACATCGCACGCGGCTTCATCACCGAGCACCCGATCCTGCTGCTCGACGAGCCGACAGCTTCGCTCGATGCCAAGAACCGCGACGTGGTGATCGAACTCATCGCCGCCAAGAAGGCGGCTGATGTCGCCCTGCTTGGCATCTTCCACGACCACGACGTGCGCGAGGCGGTTGCCGACCGCATCATCGACGTCACCGCTTTCGCTCCCGGAAAAATCGCAGCATGACGAGAAAGCTTTCGGAAACGCCGTTGGTTCACCCGACGGCGAACGTGCAGAACTCGACGCTCGGCCGCTGGACCGAGATCGCCGACCGCAGCCGGGTGTCGGAGAGCGAACTCGGCGACTATTCCTACATGATGCAGGACTGCGCCGTCTGGTGCGCGACGATCGGCAAGTTCGCCAACATCGCCGCCAGCGTGCGCATCAACGCCACCAATCATCCGACCTGGCGGCCGACGCTGCACCATTTCACCTATCGCGCCTCGGACTATTGGGACGACGCCGAGCACGAGAGCGAGTTCTTCGCCCAGCGCCGTGCCAGGCGCGTCACCATCGGCCACGACACCTGGCTTGGCCATGGCTCGACCATCCTGCCCGGCGTCACCGTCGGCGATGGCGCCGTGGTCGGCGCCGGCGCTGTCGTGTCGAAGGATGTCGCCCCCTACACCATCGTCGCCGGCGTGCCGGCAAAACCGATCCGTGAGCGATTCGATCGCCGCACGGCAGAGCGCTATCAGGCGCTTGCCTGGTGGGACTGGGACCATGCCAGGCTGCGCGCTTCGCTCGACGATTTCCGGGAACTTTCGGCCGAGGCGTTCCTGGAGAAATACGGCGGGTAGGCCATCACATCATCGTCATGGGCGACCGGTTTCATATCCCTGACACATCGCCCGGGCGGGACGCGGCCTTTCCCTGGAGATCGCAATGTCTGTTTCCGTCAAACCGTCGCTCGCCGGATTCTTTGCCGGCTCCAATCCGAAGCCACCGGTTCATCTCGGCACGCGCTACGACACGTCGGGCAATTTCCTGATCGAGCCCGGCAACACGGTCGTCAGTCATCTCGTCAGCGGTTCGCCGTCCGAGGCTGTCGTGCTTGCCGTGCGCGACCGGATGCTGGCCATGCAAGACGCCGACCAGCTCGCCTTTACGCCCGTCTCCAGCCTGCACATGACGCTGTTCCAGGGCATCATCGAATATCGCCGGCGACTGCCCTACTGGCCGCAGGACGTGCCTCTCGACACCAGCATCGACGCCATGACCCGCCTTTATCTGGAGCGGCTGAAGGGCTTCGAGGGCTTCGGCCCGTTCAACATCAAGGTGGTCGAAGTTCTGCCGACCGGCCTCACCGTTGCCGGTGCGACTGACGACGATTTGCGCATCATGCGCGCCTGGCGCGACGCGCTGGCGGTACCTTTCGGTTACCGGCATCCCGATCACGACGCATACGTCTTCCACATCACTTTCGCCTATCAGATCCAGCGTCTTGCGGACGATCGGGTGGCCGCATGGCAGGATCTGTTCGACGACTCTCTCAAGCTCTTCGAACAGCAGGCTCCCGTCATCGAAATCAAAGCTCCGGCCTTCTGCAGTTTCAGGGACATGGAGCACTTCGAGGACCTGCTGGTCCTGGGCCGGCCGTAACTCCACACCTGTGGAGCGTAACAAAACTGACATCACCGCGACACGGCAGGTTCATGTGGCTGCGTTAGGCGAGAGCCTGACGATCAATATGGTCCGGACTGGAACCTGCCCCATGCCAGCAACCTCTGCCACGCTCGAAATCCGCGGTGTCACCCGACGATTTGGCAAGAACACCGCCGTCAGCGACATCAACATCGCGATCCCGCAGGGTCAGATGGTTGGCATTATCGGCCGTTCGGGCGCCGGCAAATCGACCCTTTTGCGCATGATCAATCGCCTCATCGATCCCAGCCAGGGGTCGATCTTTTTTGACGGCGCCGAGGTTTCCCAGTTGCGCGGCTCGCCGCTGCGGCGCTGGCAGCGCGACTGCGCCATGATCTTCCAGCAGTTCAACCTGGTGCCGCGCCTCGACGTGCTGACCAATGTGCTGCTCGGCAAACTGAACCACCGTTCGACCATCACCAACCTGTTCGGCATGTTTTCCCGCGCCGAATGCGCCGAGGCGGTCGCAGCACTCGAACGGCTCGACATCGCCCGTACAGCACTTCAGCCCGCCGGCACCTTGTCTGGCGGCCAGCAGCAGCGGGTCGCCATTGCCCGCGCCATGATGCAACAGCCCAGGGTGATCCTTGCCGACGAGCCGATCGCGTCGCTCGACCCGCTCAACGCCAAGGTGGTGATGGATTCGCTGCAGGACATCAATTTGCGCGAAGGCATCACGGTTGTCACCAATCTGCACACGCTGGATACCGCCCGCACCTATTGCAACCGCATCATCGGCATGGCCGCCGGCAAGGTCGTGTTCGACGGACCGCCGGAAGAGCTCAACCGCGAGGCCGTGCGTCTCGTCTATGGCGCCGATAGCAATGGCCAGGACATCTCCGAGGCCATCACCTCGACCAGCGTTGCCTTCAAGCCAAAGTTCGCCGCATCCGCCGGACCGCTCGAACCCGCATTCCCAGGGTACTGAGAGCGGTTGGGATCGCCGGCCCACGTCAAGGGCGCCAGTCAAACTCAAGAACGCTGCCGGCGCGGGGCCGGAACCTACAGGAGAGATATCCAATGTTCAGGAAAATGGTTTTTGGCGCCGTTTCGGTGCTCGCCACGGCGACCAGCATGGCCCACGCCGCCGATATGAAGGAATTTCGCGTCGGCATTCTCGGCGGTGAAAACGAAACCGACCGGCTGCGCAACTACCAGTGCCTGGCCGATCATCTGAAGGCCGAATTCGGCTTCGAAAAGGTTTCGCTGTTCCCCGCCGCCGACTATGACGGCGTGATCCAGGGTCTGCTCGGCGGCACGCTCGACTTCGCCGAACTCGGCGCTTCCGGTTATGCCAGCGTCGCTCTCAAGGACCCGAAGGCTGTCACCCCGATCCTCACCACCCAGCAGACCGACGGCGCCACCGGCTACTATTCGATTGGCCTGGCGCTGAAGTCCTCCGGCATCACCGACATCAAGTCGGCCAAGGGCAAGAAGCTCGGCTACGCCGATCCGGATTCGACCTCCGGCTATCTGATCCCGCTGACCCAGATCCCGAAGGACACCGGCGCTTCGAACGAAACCTTCTTCGCTTCGACCCAGTTCAACGGCGGCCACGAGAACAACGTCCTGGCCGTGCGTGACGGCAAGGTCGACGTGGCGGTGGATGATTCCTCCGGCATCGGCGACTTCAAGGACGGCTACACCTCCGGCACCTTCCACAAGGAAGTCGCCAAGGGAGCCGTCGACCCCAACGACTTCGTCGAAGTCTGGCGCTCGGGCCTGATCCCGAACGGCCCGCTGGTCGTGCGCACCGCGCTCGGCGACGACATGACCGCCAAGCTCGCCGACTTCTTCACGCAGCTGCCCAAGAAGGACAAGGCTTGCTTCGAAGGCGTCGAAGGCGGCGATTTCACCGGCTACGTCCCGGTCAAAGCGGACTTCTACAACGTCATCGTCGAAGCCCGTAAGGCAGCCATCGGCGGCTAACGGCAAAAATCAGGAAGGGCGGCGTCGAGAAAACGCCGCCCTTCTTGCATGTCCGATCATGACCCTTTCCGTGACAGCTCCCTCCGGCGCCACTCACCAGATGGCCGACGCCTGGCGTCGCCAGACGTCCTTGCGCCGACTCTACACCGCCATCGGTGTCGGCCTGCTCTTTGTCGCGCTCGGCGGCACCATGTGGTTCGCCGACGAGGCCAATGCCGGACATTTCTTCGACCGGCTGCCGCATTTGCTGGATTTCCTGAGCTGGCTCGTCCCCAAGGACTGGAACGATGTCTGGCGGGCAATGTTCGACATCGCATCCCCGCATGACACCGGCACCCAGGAATTCAACTTCCCGCTTGGCCGCGCCTATGTCTGGGGCAGTTTCTATATCCCTGAATATTTCGAACTGATGCTGACCACGTTGAACGTGGCGCTGGTCTCGACCTTCATCGGCTTCGTCTTTGCCGTGCCGTTTTCCTTCATCGCGGCACGCAATCTGACGCCGCATCCGGTGCTGAGGCTGATCGTCAAGCGCTTCATGGAATTGCTGCGCGCTTTTCCCGAGATCGTCATCGCCGGCCTGTTCGCGGCCATTGTCTCGATCGGGCCGATCGCCGCCATCATCGCCATCGGCCTGCATTCGATCGGTGCGCTGGGCAAGCTGTTCTACGAGATCAACGAGAATATCGACATGCGCGCCGAGGAGGGCCTGAGGGCGGTCGGCGCCAACTGGTTCGAGCGGGTGCGCTTTGCCGGCCTGCCGCAGGTGCTGCCCAACTTCATGTCCTACACGCTGCTGCGCGTTGAAATAAACGTCCGCATTTCCACCATCATGGGCGCGGTCGGCGGCGGCGGCATCGGCGAGGAACTGAAGCTGTCGATATCGCGCGGCTTCGGCGCCAAGACGATAGCCTTGGTGCTGCTCCTGTTCACGACGATCTTCATCGTCGACCAGTTTTCCGCCTGGCTGCGCCGCAAGCTGGTCGGCGAGCAGGCTTTTGCTATGAGCCCGTGAATGACGACGATGACCGCCGATGAAATCCAGTCGATCGAGGAGCGCTTTCCGCAGGTGTTCAAGCGGCCGTTCCAAAAACGCTTCGGGCCGCTGCTGTTGCTTGGTGGCATCTTTTTCTACCTTCTCTACGCACTGTGGTTCTTCAATCTGCCGCAGGTCATGCGGGAATCGCACTGGGAGCGCCTGCCGCTGTTTCTGACCCAGTGGATCAGCTACGACGTGCAGCCGATCTTCCGCCTCGATGAGCCGCAGATCACCGCCAAATATCCACGCTTCTCGGTGCTCGGCCCGAATCCAAATCCGGACTGGGTCAAGACCAATGCCGATGGTTCTGTGACGATCCTGATCGACGGCACAGCCAAGTCGATCACCTTCAACAAGACGCAAGCGACGATAATTGCCAACGGTGAGACTGTTGCGGTCGGACTAGGCACCGGCAAGCCGCTGATCTCCGGACCGGTTCCCGGCTGGATCACCGCGCATGAAGACGAGGTGGTCGCCGACATGGGCTTTGCCGGCGAGGCCCGCGTCGCCGTTGACCGCGTCAGGATACGCAAGCGTTTTCTCGGTTGGGCAAACTTCGTCTTCGACACGCGCTCGCCGTTCTTCGGCAAGTCGGCAGGCGAAGTCGCCTCGCTGATCGTGTCAGGGCCCGAACTCAAACCCGGTACCTCCAACCTGGCACTGGCCGGCGACAACATCTGGAACAACGCCCAGTGGCAACATGGCGACGTCTGGACCAAGCTCTTGCAGACCATCGTCATGGCCTTTCTCGGCACCATGCTGGGCGGCATCGTCGCCTTTCCGCTGGCCTTCTTCGCCGCTCGCAACATCACGCCAAGCCGGCTGGTCAACCAGGTGCTGAAGCGCTTCTTCGACTTCATGCGTTCCATCGACATGCTGATCTGGGCGCTGTTCTTCACCCGCGCCTTCGGGCCGGGACCACTGGCTGGTAGTGCGGCCATCTTCTTCACCGAGATCGGCACGCTCGGCAAAACCTATTCCGAGGCGCTGGAGAACATCGACGACAAGCCGCGCGAGGGCATCATCTCGACCGGTGCCAACGGCCTTCTGGTGCAGCGCTACGGCGTGCTGCCGGAAGTGGTGCCGGTGTTCATCAGCCAGACGCTCTACCAGTGGGAATCCAACACCCGCGGCGCGACCATCATCGGCGCCGTCGGCGCCGGCGGCATCGGCCTGAAACTGTGGGAAGCGATGCGCACCAACTCCAACTGGGCCAACGTCTTCTACATGGTGCTGCTGATCCTGGCCGTTGTCTTCATCTTCGACAACATCTCCAACTTCCTGCGCCGCCGGCTGAGCCAGACGATCCACGACTACAACAGGATCCAGGCCGAGCAGGGGTGATCGTCCTGTGGTGCACAATTGGGCGAAAAGTCGGCGGGACAGCACCCCCCTCTGGCCTGCCGGCCATCTCCCCCGCAAGGGGGGAGATTGGGCGGTTCCGCTGACGGCGCCGTCCTTCCAACGCCGAAGATTAGCGAAGGCCGACGGACATCCGATCTCCCCCCTTGCGGGGGAGATGTCCGGCAGGACAGAGGGGGGTGTGAAGGAACGCGGCGGCAGGTGTGTTGGAAGGCTTTGCTCCGTCCCACCATGACGAAGGGTGCCTAAGCGGCTTTCCTCCACCCGTTCCTGATATGCCTATACCCATCTCGATAAACCGCTTCCGGGCTCTCGGAAAAGTCGCGCCACACCTTGGTCGCCGCCGCCAAATCCTTGAGCGAACGGCCGAAGGCTTCGATCGTCAGCCAGTCGTCATAGCCGCTCTTGCGGATGGCCGAGAATGTCTCCTTCCACGGAATGTTGCCGCGGCCGGGCACGCCGCGATCGTTCTCGGAGATGTGGATATGCACGACATTCCGGCAGTGTTTTGTGTAGGCACCGATCGGGTCGGCCTCCTCGATATTGGCGTGGAAGGTGTCGTACATCGCCTTGATGTGCGGCCGGTCGATGGCGTCGATATGCTCCGACAGGTCCGCCATCGTGTTGAGGAGATAGCATTCGAAGCGGTTGAGCGCCTCGAGCCCGATGGTGACGTTCCTCTTGCCGGCATGGTCACCGATGGCGCGTTGCGAGGCGACCGAGCGCTTCTTCTCGGCCGCCGTCGGCCCAGCGCCGGAAAAGGCGCCGAGCGTCGAATGCAGCGGGCCGCTCAGCGTGCTGGCGCCAAGCGCATCGGCGCAGTCGATCGCCCATTTCATATAATCGACACCGGCCTTGCGCGTTGCCGCATCGGCCGAGATCAGGTTCATCGCCGGATCGCCCATCGCTGAAACCGCGGTCCGCTCCAGTCCGATGCGGTCGAGCAGTTCGCCGAGTTTTTTGTAGTCGTCGGGCGTGCCGGCGAAGATCGGTATCTCAACGCCATCGAAACCGGTTGCCTTGATGTCGCGCAACAGCGGCTCGTGTGTCTTGGACACGGCCGTCGTCCATAAGAACATGCACATGCCGATTTTCATCGACGCCCCCCTCCCCTTGGATCCCCCGGACCGCCTCTATTTCAGAGCTTCGTCCACGCCCCATTCTTCTTCGATGACTTCACGCAGGCCTCGATGAAGGCCATGCCCTCGACGCCGTCCTGGATGGTCGGGAAGACGACGTCCTTGGCCGGCTTGCCGCCCTTGCGGCGTGCCGCGCGGATAGCGCGCGCGGCCTCCTGGTAGATGTTGGCGAAACCTTCGAGATAGCCCTCGGGATGGCCTGACGGCACGCGGCTGACACGGCCCGCCACCGGCAGCGCGCCGGCGCCATTGCGGGTGATCAGTTGTTTCGGCTGGCCGAACGGCGTGTACCAGAGATAGTTCGGGTCGGCCTGCACCCATTCCAGCCCACCCTTCGAGCCATAGATGCGCAGCTTCAGCCCGTTCTCATGGCCGGGCGCCACCTGGCTTGCCCAGATCATGCCCTTGGCCGGGTGCGTCTTGCCGACCGGCTTGAAGCGCAGCATGACGTTGACGTTGTCATCGAGTAGCCGGCCCGGCACGAAGGCGTCGAGATCGGCCGACAGGGAGTCCAGTTCCAGCCCCGAGACAAAGCGGGCGAGGTTGTAGGCATGCGTGCCGATATCGCCCAGCGCGCCGCCGGCGCCTGCCTGCTTGGGGTCGGAGCGCCACGCCGCCTGCTTCTGGCCTGTCGCGGCAAGGTCCTCGGTCAACCAGTCCTGCGGATATTCGGACTGCACGATGCGGATGTCGCCGAGCACACCCTTGGCGACCATCTCGCGCGCCTGGCGGATCATCGGATAGGCGGTGTAGTTGTGCGTCAGCACGAACACCTTGCCGGTCTTCTCGACTATCGCCGCAAGCTTTTTTGCTTCGGCGAGCGTCGTCGCCAGCGGCTTGTCGCAGATGACGTGGATGCCGGCCTCGAGGAAAGCTTTTGCCGCTGGCACATGGACATTGTTGGGCGTGACGATGGCCACCGCCTCAATGCCATCGGGGCGCTTCGCCTCGGCCTTGGCCATCTCGGCATAGGATGCATAGCTGCGTGCGGGGTCGAGCCCCAGTTCGGCGGCCGAGGCCTTGGCACGGGCCGGGTCGGCTGACAAAGCACCGGCAACCAGCACGAAATCATTGTCCAGCCGCGCCGCGATCCGGTGCACTGCGCCGATGAAAGCGCCTTGCCCGCCGCCGACCATGCCATAGCGGATCGGGCCGCCTCCCGTTTCCGACTTCGATGCGCCGACCATATCTTGCTCCTCGCTGTTGCTCACCTCCCCTTGAGGGGAGGTCGATCCGCGCAGCGGATCGGGTGGGGTCGTTGAGGCAGAGTTCGGCATGAACCGACCCCTCCCGGCCCTTCGGGCCACCCTCCCCTCGAGGGGAGGGGAAACCGCGTCAGATTCCCATCATGGCGCGCAGCAACTTCTTGTCGGTGGTGCCACCGGCGAAATCGTCGAATGCCTTTTCGGTCACTCGGATGATGTGATGCTCGATGAAAGGCGCGCCCTCGGCCGCGCCGTCCTCCGGATGCTTCAGGCAGCACTCCCACTCCAGCACCGCCCAGGAATCATAATTATACTGTGTCAGCTTGGAGAAGATGCCGCCGAAATCCACCTGTCCGTCGCCCAGCGAACGGAAGCGGCCGGCACGGTTGGTCCAGCTCTGATAGCCGGAATAGACGCCTTGCCGGCCGGTCGGGTTGAACTCTGCGTCCTTGACGTGAAACGCCTTGATGCGCTCGTGATAGATGTCGATGAATTCGAGATAGTCGAGCTGCTGCAGCAGGAAATGCGACGGATCGTAATTGATGTTGCAGCGCTTGTGGCCGCCGACCGCATCGAGGAACATCTCGAAGGTGGCGCCGTCGAACACGTCTTCCCCGGGATGAATCTCGTAGCCTATATCGACGCCATTATCCTCATAGACATCGAGGATCGGCTTCCAGCGCTTGCCGAGCTCAGCGAACGCTTCCTCGATCAGCCCGGCCGGCCGCTGCGGCCAGGGGTAGAGGTAGGGAAAGGCCAGCGCTCCCGAGAAGCTGACCGAGGCCTTGAGGCCAAGGTTCTTCGAGGCCTTGGCCCCGAACTCCATCTGTTCGACCGCCCATTTTTGCCGTGCCTTGGGATTGTTGTGCACTGAAGCCGGCGCAAAGCCGTCGAACTGCGCGTCATAGGCAGGATGCACCGCCACCAGTTGCCCCTGCAGATGCGTCGACAGCTCGGTGATCTCGACGCCGGCATCCGCGCAGATGCCCTTCACCTCATCGCAATAGGCCTTGGAAGAAGCCGCCTTCTTGAGGTCGAACAGCCGCGCGTCCCAGGTCGGGATCTGCACGCCCTTGTAGCCGAGACCGGCCGCCCATTTGGTGATCGACGCCAGTGAGTTGAACGGCGCGGCGTCGCCCGCGAACTGCGCCAGAAACAGCCCAGGGCCCTTCATTGTCGTCGGCATCGGCATCCTCCCTCATTTCTCTCGACCGAGCATAGCGCCGATTGGAAACAGGGCCAGCCACTTTGGTCTTTTCTCAACGGGTGCTTGCACGCACCGCCATTCTGGTATTACCAAATGTGGAAATTTGGTCAAGCCATGCAATGCGCCACCAAGACCCTAAAATCACCCGGTGCAGGCCTATATATCTCAATATAATCAAGCAAATAATCCCCAGAGAAAGTTGCATCCCAGCGCTTCTTGCCGATCTGGAGAATTTGCTGTAGACCTCGCTTCAGGCCCAATTGGTCGAACCAGTTTGCGAGAAAAGGCTGGGAACGCCTTGGGGAGGAACCTTTGTGTCGCCTTTTGGCGATGCATGTCGCAGGCGAACCATAGAGACGAGTTGGGAAGGACAGACCATGCATCTTTCGACGCACAACTGGATGCGCGCGGAACCCTTGGAGACGACGCTCAAGCGCATCAAGAAATTCGGCTATGAGTCGATCGAGATTTCCGGCGAGCCCGAGCAGTACAAGACCAAGGAGACCCGGGCGTTGCTGAAGGAGCATGGTATTCGCTGCTGGGGCGCGGTGACCCTGATGCTGGGCGAGCGCAACCTTGCCGCCAGGAACCAGGGCCAGCGCGAGCGTTCCGTTCAATATGTCAAGGATGTGCTGACCATGGTCAGCGAACTCGATGGCGAGATCATCACGCTGGTTCCGGCGACCGTCGGCAAGGTTGTGCCTGACGGGACCGAGGAAGAGGAATGGAAGTGGGTGGTCGACGCCACCCGCGAGTGCTTCACCCACGCCAAGAAGGTCGGCGTCAAGATCGCTGTCGAACCGCTCAACCGCTTCGAGACCTATCTGTTCAATCGCGGCGCCCAGGCGCTGGCGCTGGCCGATGCGGTCAGCCCCGAATGCGGCGTCTGCCTCGATGCCTATCACATCCACATGGAAGAATTTAACGTCTATGACGCGATCCGGCAGGCCGGAAAGCGCTTGTTCGACTTCCATGTCGCCGACAACAACCGGTTTGCCGCCGGCCTCGGCCAGATCGACTGGCCGAAGATCGTCGCCACCTTGCGCGAGATCGGCTACGACGGCGCGCTGACCAATGAGTTCGTCGCGCCCGTCGACCGGACGCCGGCAGCCCCCTATCCCGACATGGTCGAGCGCAATCCGGTCGACATCTCGCCCGAGCAGCTGAAGTTCATCCAGGACCACGGCTCCAGCGTGCTCACCGAGAAATTCTACACCGACCAGATGCGCATCAACGCCGAGACGTTGCTGCCGCTGATCAAGTAGCCGACTGCCTCTGGGAAATTCGCCCTTCCGCCCTGACCGGCGGCGGGGCTGGGGAAGAATATGCGCATCAAGTCCGTCCAAGCCTGGTGGATCCGCGTTCCGATCGAAGCCGCTCGGCAGCACCGCAGCGACTTCGGTCAGGTGACGACCTTCGACGCCGCCATCCTGCGCATCGAGACCGATGACGGGCTGGTCGGCTGGGGCGAAGGCAAGAACGCCGCTGGCAGTGCCGGCAGCTACGGTGCGCTCGTCCACATGCTGAACCATGAGGTCGGGCCGCAACTGGTCGGCCGCGATCCGGCCGACATCGGCGTCATATGGGAGATGCTCTACAATGGCGTGCGCCACGACAGCGCCGCGCGTGGCGGCCACGCCATGCCGCAACTGGCGCGGCGCGGCATGAGCATCGCCGCCATCAGCGCCGTCGACATCGCGCTGTGGGACATTCTTGGCAAATCGCTTGGCGTTCCGGTCTGGCGGCTGCTCGGCGGCCGCAAGCTCGATCGCATGCCGGCCTATGCCTCCGGCGGCTGGGCGGCCGCCGACGCCATCGGCGAGCAGTTGAAGTCCTATATCGCCAAGGGCGGCTTCAAGGCGCTGAAGATGCGGGTTGGCGCCATGGATGGCGCGGCGCACATTTCCGCCACCCGCGTGCGGGCCGCACGGCAGGCGCTCGGCCCCGATGTCGAACTGATGGTCGACGCGCACGGCACCTACACGGTGGCCGAGGCCAAGCGCTTCATCCACCTTGTCAACGATTTGGACCTCGCCTGGTTCGAGGAACCTATTATCGCTGACGACAAGCCCGGCATGGCTGAAGTGCGGGCGTCAGGTGCCGTCCCGATCGCCACCGGCGAAAGCGAGGCGACACGCTATGCCTTCCGCGACCTTGCCGTGCTCAAAGCCGCCGACATCTTCCAGCCTGATCCCGCTTTCTGCGGCGGCATCAGCGAGGCGATGAAGATCGGCACCATCGCCAGCGCCTTCAATTTGCGCTTTGCACCCCATTTGTGGGCCGGCGCGCCCTGTTTTTTCGCAGGCTTGCATGTCTGCGCCGCCTCGCCGTCGAGTTTCACCGTCGAATATTCGCTTGGCGCCAACCCGATGATCCATGATCTGGTCGAAGAGACTGTCGAAGCCAGGGACGGTATGATAGCGATCCCGGAAAAACCGGGTCTGGGATTCACCATTTCGGAGCGGTTCCTGGAGGCGCACGCGCAACGCGGTTGACGATGAAAGAAAAGAACCTCCTCGCAGAACTCGCTGCCTACCTGTTCTCCCATTCGGACAAGGAGAGCGGCCGAACGCCTTCGGAACGCGAACTGGCGGAGCATTTCGCCGTCAGCCGCGGTCAGATCCGCGAGGCGCTGGCCATCCTGGAGGCCATGCGCATCGTCGAGCGTCGAGCCAAGTCCGGTATCTACATCGACACCAAGCAGGCCAGTGTGGAGGCCATGGCGCTTTTTGCCCGCGCAGGCCTGCCGCTCGACCCGATCCAGATCTACGAGACGGTCGAACTGCGCAAGATCCACGAGATCAAGGCGGCCGAACTTGCCTGTTCGCGCGCCACCGAGGAGAATTTCGAGCGGCTGCGCGAAATCCTGAAGGCTTCGGAAGAGCGCATCGCCGCCGGCGAAGGGCTTGCCAGGGAAGACCGCGAATTCCACCTCGAAATCGTGCGCGCCACCAAGAACAGCGTCTTCCACAATGTCTGCAGCGTCTACTACATGATGGGCGAGCAGCGCCTGCCGATCTATTTCAACGACCCCGAGCGCAACCTGCGCTCGCATGCCGAGCATATCCAGATCTATGAGGCGCTGCTGCGCCGCGACGGCAATCTCGCCCAGGCGCTGATGAGCGCCCATCTTCAAGGGGCTGAGAGCTACTGGAAAGGCCTGATCGAGGGCCATGGCGAGGAGCCGCAAAGCCCGGCGCTCGAAAGAGCCTGATCGACATGGCCCGTATCCTCACGACCCACGCCCTGCACCCGCGCGCCTCGGCCATGCTCTCAGGCGCCGGCGAACTCGTCGTCGCCTCCGCCATCGATCCGGCCACGCTGGCCGCCGAGGCTAAAAATGCCGAGATCGTCATCGTGCGCGCGCCGCTGCCACCACAGCTTTTCGACGGCGCAAAGCTGCTGAAGGCGGCAATCCGCCATGGCGCCGGGCTCGACATGATCCCCATGGAAGCAGCGACCGTCGCCGGCGTGCTGGTGGCGAACGTGCCGGCGGTCAATGCCCGCTCGGTTGCCGAGCACGTCATGTTTGCGGCGCTTGCTTTGCTGCGCAATTTCCGCGCCGTCGACCGCGACCTGCGCACCAAAGGCTGGCTCGCCGGCCGCGAGCACGCCAATTCCAACATCGAGCTTGCCGGCAAGACGATCGGCATCGTCGGCCTCGGTGCCGTCGGCCAGGCGGTCGGCCATATCGCCGCGCACGGCTTCGACTTGAAGGTGGTGGCAACGACGCGCAGCATGCAGCCGGCGCCGGACAAGGTCGGCTTCCTGTCGATCGACGCGCTGGTCGAGCAGAGCGACATCATCGTGCTCTGCTGCCCGCTGACGCCGGAAACGCGCGGCCTGATCAACCGTGAGCGGATCGCCCGAATGAAGCCCAATGCGCTGCTGATCAACGTGTCGCGCGGACCGGTCATCGACGACGACGCGCTGATCGAGGCGTTGCAGAAACGCCGTATCGGCGGCGCCGCGCTCGACGTGTTTGCGACGCAGCCGCTGCCGTCGAATCATCCCTATTTCGGCTTCGACACTGTCATCATCACGCCGCACATGGCCGGGATCACCGAAGAATCGATGATGCGCATGGGCGTCGGCGCGGCGGGTGAAGCCTTGCTGGTGCTGGCCAACAAGCTGCCGGTCAATCTGCGCAATCCGGAAGTGGTCGATCACTACCGGCGGCGGTTTCCGGAGAGCCTGTAACACATCGCGGTTTCGCCCCAATTCTCCGCGACGTTGAGAGCCATGTCCGATCCACGCCTCGCATCCCTGGTAGCCGTCGTGTGTTCGCTCTGCGCCATGCCGTCATTCGCGGCCGAAAGCAGCTATGTCTATTGTGACAACGGGCTGCGCTGCTTCAAGGCGCCCTGCCCATCGAACAGCGCGCTCGACCTTGGCACCGGCACGATCATCAAGGGCGTGTCGATCGACCCCAGCGGATTGCCGCAGGCCGACAAGGCGATAACCGATCTTTCCGACGCGCTTTATGCCGGCAAGATCGTCGTCAGAGGCTCGATCGAGCACCGCACCCAGACGATCACCGGCAAGGAGCACAATCTCCCCTGGCTGGTCGCGACCCATATTGTGCGGACCGCCAAGGACAGCGAACGCAAGCACTGTTCGTCGCGCTGATAGGCAGGTCAGCCCTGGTCACGCGCCAAGCAGCTGTTCTATTTCAGCAGCAATCCGCAGCAGGCGCCGGTCGTGCCCGTTGCGCGCCACCAGCATCAATCCGGCGGGCAGCGCCGTGCCCGGCATCGGCAGCGAGATTGCGCAGAGATCGAACTGGTTGGCGACCTGCGTGTTGCGCAGCAGCAGGCCTTCGGTGCGGTCGCGCAACTCGGCATCGTCAGACATCGAAACGATGGTCGGCGCCGTCACCGGCGTGGTCGGCAGAGCCAGCACATCGACCGATGCCAGCCGCTCGTCCATGGCGGCGACGAGCGCTGTGCGGCGGCGCATTGCCCTGATGTAGACAGGCGTCGGCAGCATTGCCGCCCGCGACAAAGGTCCGCTGACATGCGGGTCGACCGGCACCGAAGCCCCTGTCGCCAGCCAGTCGGCATGCACTTCGGCCCCTTCCATCGCAGCGATCGAACCCCGCTTGGTGGCAGCCCGCATATCGGCAAGCAGATCGTCGATCGACAGGTCGGCGATCCGCGCGCCCGTCTGTTCGATCTTGCCAAGGCAGCGGTCGAACGCGGTCGCCACCTCGTCTTCCGTCTCTTCGAAAAGAACGCCGCGTGGAATGCCGACGCGAAGCCCTGCAAGGGCAATCGGCGTCAGCGCGGTCGGCACTTCACCGGCCATTACGGCGTCGGCGGCGGCACATTGGGCGACGGTTCGGGCAAGCGGACCGATCGAGTCCAGCGTGGCGGACAGCGGGAACGCGCCGGCAAGAGGCACGCGCCGCGCAGTCGGCTTGAAGCCGACGACACCGTTGAGTGAAGCCGGAATGCGTATCGAACCGCCGGTGTCGGAACCGATCGATATTTCGCTCGTCGCCTCACCGACCGAGACGCCGGCGCCTGAGGAAGATCCGCCCGGAATGCGGCTGGCGTCCACGGCATTGCCGGGCGTGCCATAGTGCTGGTTGTCGCCGATCGCGGTGAAGGCGAATTCGGTCATGTTGGTCTTGCCGATAATGACCGCGCCGGCTTGCCGCAGCCGGCTGACGATCACGGCATCGCGCAGCGGAGGTGCTGCGGTCCTAAGCATCAGCGAGCCAGCCGTGGTTGGCTCGCCGGCGACATCGAACAAATCCTTGATCGAGACGATGGTGCCGTCGAGCGGCCCTAGCGTCACACTTGCCCGCTTGCGGGCATCGCTGGCATCAGCCGCGGCCCGTGCGGCTTCGGCATAGAGCTTCGTGAACACGCGCTCTTCGCCGGCACGGGCGGCGAGGCGCGCGAGAATGGTTTCCAGATGATCACGAACGGATTGCATTTTCGGTGTCGGACTCCGAACGCCTTGAACGTCCTTGGGGCATGGCTTGCCGAGACTTAACCCGGCGCAGGCGGTTTTGCACCCTGTCTAATGCGAGGAAAATCCGATGCTCTACAAAGGCAGCTGCCACTGCGGCAAGGTCGCCTTCGAATTCAAGGCCGAACTGACGGGCGCCTTGCGGTGCAATTGCTCGATCTGCTCGCGCAAGGGCGCCCTGTTGTGTGCCATCCCGCACGGGACCTTGCAGGTCCTGGCCTGGGGCGACGATCTCGGCACCTACACATTCGGCAATCATGCCATCGCGCACCGGTTCTGCCGGGCCTGCGGCATCCATCCCTTTGCGGAGGATGTCCGCGAAGGCAGCGAACGCAGTGCCTACATCAACATCAACTGCGTGGCCGATCTCGACCCCTCGACCCTGTCGGTTTTCGATTTCGACGGGCGGTCGGCCTGAGTTTGTTCGCCCCTGCCATCACAACGGCGCCGGCCCGAAAGCCGTGATGGTTCTCGGGCCGACGCGCAGTGTCAGGGAAGCCTGATTGCGGCCAGGCTACTCGGCCTGCTTCGGGCCGCGCAGGAACACAACGATGGCCGCCAGCAATGTCGCGGCGCCGCAATAGGCGAAGGCACTGGCGACGCCGGTGTGGTCGACCAGCAGGCCACCGAAGACGGCGCCGAGCGCGATCGCCACCTGGAACGTCGCCACCATCAGCCCGCCGGCGCTTTCGGCCTGGTCGGGTGCTGCCCGCACCAGCCAGCTCTGCAGCCCGACCGGCACCGCGCCGAAAGCAAAGCCCCAGACCGCGACGGCGGCAGCGGCGATCGTCGGCGAAGCCCTGAAACCCAGCATCGAGGCGGCGGCCAGTGCGATCAGCAACGGCGCCAGCGCAACGGCTGCCTTGAGGCTGCGCTCGGCCAGGATACCGCCGGCGACATTGCCGAAGAAACCGCCAATGCCATAGGCCAGCAGCACCAGCGAGATCGTCTCGATGTCGAGCACGGGGACCTTCTCGAGGAAGGGACGGACATAGGTGAAGCCGGCAAAGTGTCCAGAAGCGACCAGCAGCACGACCAGCAGCGCCACCCTGATCGACGGACGCTTCAGCACGTCGAGCAAGGTGCGGAAGCTTGCAACACCCACGGGGGGCAATTTCGGAATGGTGGCCAGCTGCACCAGCAGCGCCAGGGCGGCGACGACGGTCGCAATCATGAATGCCGTGCGCCAGCCCCAGATGTCACCAACGTAAGCGCCGACCGGCGCCGCGCAGACGGTCGCCAGCGAGACGCCGGTCAGGATGATCGACATGGCGCGCGGCATCAATCGCATCGGCACCAGCCGCAGCGCCATCGCTGCCGACATCGCCCAGAAGCCGCCAAGTGCTACGCCGAGCACGACACGGGCAAGCAGAAGCACGGGCAGCGATGAGGCAAAGGTGGCCAGAAGATTGGACAGGATCAGGAATACGGTCAGCATCCACATCACCAGCCTGCGATCCATACGCCTGGTGATGATGGCCATGGTGGGTGCGGCAATGGCTCCGACGATCGCGGTTGCCGTCACCGCCTGTCCGGCCACGCCTTCGCTGACGCCGAGATCACGCGCCATCGGCGTCAGCAGGCTGGCGGGGAGAAATTCAGCGGTGACGAGGCCAAAAACACCAAGTGCCAGCGAAACAACGGCGCCCCAGGCCGGCTCGGTTCGTTCGTCGGAGTCCGCAGGGTTCAAAAGTGTGGCGTCGATGACGCCTGTCGCCTGTTCGGCCATGGTCAGTCTCCGAGTTGTTTTGCAGCGCAGCATTTGGCTGCAACGCAACATAGGGAGTGACCACCTGGAGCTTCCATGCTAGAAACCCCATCATGCTTGACAATTCGTCCAAAATTCCGATCACTGGCGACCCGCTCACCGACATTTTGCGTGGCTTGCGCCTCGATGGCGTCGAATACGGCCGCTTCGAACTGAAGGAACCCTGGGGCATTCAGTTTCCAGCCCAGCCAGCGGCGCGGTTTCATTTCATCGGCCGCAAAGGCTGCTGGCTGAAGCAGCCATCCGGCGAATGGGTGGAACTCAAGGCAGGCGACGCGGTGCTGCTGCCGCGCGGTGCGGCGCACGTGCTGGCCAGCGAGCCCGGCGCCCAGGCTTGGCCGATCCACGGCTACGAAGTCGAGGAGGTCTGCAAGGACGTCTACTGCACGTCGAACGAAGGCATGTCGGAATGCTGCCGGCCGGGAACCCTGTTGTTTTGCGGCAGCATGTACTTCAATCTCGATGGCCTGCACCCCCTGCTCGGCATGATGCCGGATGTGATGCGCACGCATGAGTTGGAAGCCTATGAGCCCGGCATTCCGCATCTGCTGGAATCGATGGAGCGTGAGGTGACGATGGAGCGCGTCGGCTCCGGCGGCATCCTGGCGCGGCTGGCCGACGTACTGGCCGCCACCGTCATCCGCTCATGGGTCGAGCGCGGCTGCGGCGACGCCTCCGGCTGGATCGCCGCCGTCAGGGACCCGGAAATCGGCCGCGTGCTGGCCGCCATCCATCTCGAGCCAAACCATGACTGGACGGTCGAGTCGCTGGCCAGGATGATGGGCGCCTCGCGATCGGGATTTGCCGATCGCTTCGCCACCATCGTCGGCGAAACCCCGGCAAAATATGTCACCCAGGTCAGAATGCATCAGGCACGGCAATGGCTGGTCCGCGACCGGATTAAGATCTCCGTCGTTGCGGCGCGTCTCGGCTATGAATCGGACGCCGCCTTCAGCCGCGCCTTCAAGCGCGTCATCGGCTCGGCGCCCAGCCATCTCCGGGCCGAGGAACAGGCCGATATCCGCCAGGCCAGCTGACGCACAGGGTTCCGAACTCAGCTTGACAAAGGCAGCACCCAGTTCGGCGGTCCCGGCAGTTTTTTTGCCGGCAGCTTTTCGCGATAGGAATTTTTTCTTGACTCGGTGACCTCAGCTATGCTACATTTTTGCCCATGGTGCTGATTTGCGCCAGTGACCCGCCGCACAGGTGGGTTTTGCGTTTGATGCTACGTCAGCCGACGCCCCGGCGGAGGAACCCGTTGGCCCGAGTTTGTTGCCCCTGAGCTGACGCATGGAGGCCGTGACGGACTGGTGATTCCAGGCTAGAGAAATCAGCATGGTTTTCACCTCGCCCAAGACTGCCTTCCCGGCCTCGGACGGTCCGCTAACCGACATCTTGCGCGGATTGCGGCTTGATGGCGTCGACTATGGCCGCTGCGAACTTTCAGACCCATGGGCCGTGTTGTTTCCTGCCCAGAAGGCAGCAAGGTTTCACTTTATCGGCCGCCGCCAATGTTGGCTGTTTTCGCCAGCCGGGGAATGGATTGAGCTGACACCCGGCGATGCATTGCTCTTGCCGCGCGGTGCCGAGCATGTCGTTGCCAGCGCGCCTGGCATTCCGGCCGTGCCGATCGAAAGCTACACTGTCGAGCCTTTGCAGGACAATGTCTTCAATGTCTCCAACGGCGGCCACGGCCCGAAAACCTTGCTGTTTTGCGGCAGCATGCACTTCAACCTGGACGGGTCGCACCCCTTGCTGGGCATGATGCCGGACATGATGCGCGCCAAGGAATTGATGGCTGGCGAGCCAGGTATTCCGCATCTGCTGGAAGCCATGGCCGCCGAAATCACCATGAACCGGGCCGGCTCTGGCGGCATGCTGGCGCGACTGGCCGACGTGCTGGCTGCAAGCATCATCCGTTCCTGGGTAGAAAACAGTGGCGGCGACACCAGAGGCTGGATCGCGGCGATCAAGGATCGCGACATCGGCCGCGTACTTGCCGCCATTCATCTGCAACCCGACAGGAACTGGACCGTCGAAGCGCTCGCGCGCGAAATGGGCGCCTCGCGATCGGCCTTCGCCGAACGCTTCACGGCCATCGTCGGCGAAACACCGGCGAGATATGTCGCCCGCATACGCATGCACCAGGCGCGGCAATGGCTGATCGACGATCGGATGCGGGTATCAGTGGTCGCCGCCAGACTGGGTTACGATTCCGAAGCGTCGTTCAGCCGGGCGTTCAAGCGCATCATAGGCATCGCGCCCAGCCACCTGCGCACTGTCGACGGTACCTCCGGAAACCGCTGAGGCGATCCCGGATCCGCGGCCGCGGATTGCCGGGTCTGGATGAATTGCCGGGTCTGGATGAATTGCCAAGCCTTCCGGACGCAATGCCATTGCCGGGCCACCCGCATGCAATAGCTTGCCAGAACCAAGCAGCGAGAGGCCGGCGGCCAGTCGGTCCGAAGAGGAGAACCAATGCCAAATCATCCGAAGGTCATCGCACTCGCCGTCATGCTTGCGGTTCCCGGGCGCGCCTTTGCCCTCGAGGACAGCTACCTGCCGGCCGACAAGATCCCCTATGTGGCGGAAGTACCCGACCAGCCGCATCGTCTTGGCCCATTGTGGGGCGAGCGGGCCAAGGGCCCGGCAGGCACGTTGCTGAAGGTTCCCGGCAACTGGCGTGCACCGGTCCATGCGCACACCGCGGATTATCGCGCGGTGGTCATAAAGGGGCTGTGGGCGCACTGGCAGATGGATGGCGGCGAGGCGACCAAGGTCGAACTGCCTCCTGGATCCTATTGGACCCAGAAGGCCGATGAGATGCATGACGACGCCTGCGTCTCCGACACGGAATGCGTGATCCTGCTGATCAACGACACGCCCTACGAAACCTACTTCCAGAAATAGGCTGGGATGCAGCCTATGAGGCGTGTCGCAAGCTGACGCCGCTGCCCTTGTCGAACAGCACCACCTTGTCGGGGTTCCAGGCAAAGCGCACCGCCTGCTCGATGGCGACGTCGGTCCTGGCCGGCACGGTGGCACGCAGCGTCGCGTCGCCGACGCGCAGCGTCAGGATCTTTTCGACGCCGTGGTTCTCGACGTCGTGGACGCGCGCCTCGACCGGCGCGCCGCTCTCGAGATAGACGTCCTCGGGACGAATGCCGAAGACGAGCGGGCGACCGTCGGTCGCCGCACCCGCCTTTAGCCCCCCGAAAATCTTGGCTCCCCCTGAAAATGGCAGTTCGAAATTCAACGGAGCCATCACCGCGCGGCCGTTCACAAGCTTGCCGTCGATGAGGTTCATCGGCGGCGAGCCGACGAAGCTCGCCACATAGGTGTCGCGCGGATTGTTGTAGATCTCGTGCGGCGTACCCGTCTGGACGATGCGGCCATGGTTGAGCACGCCGACCTTGTCGCCCATCGACATCGCCTCGATCTGGTCGTGGGTGACGAACAGGAAGGTGGCGCCGAGCTGCATCTGCAGGTTCTTCAGTTCAGTCCGCAGCGCCTCGCGCAGCTTGGCGTCGAGTGCCGACAGCGGCTCGTCCATCAGGAACACACGCGGCTTGCGCACGATGGCGCGGCCGATCGAGACGCGCTGCATCTCGCCGCCGGACAGCCGATCCGTCTTGCGGTCGAGCAGATGCTCGATCCGCAGCGTACGGGCGGCACGGTCGACGCGATCCTTGATCTCGGCGTCGGGCAGCCGGCGAATTTTCGGCTTCAGTGGGAATTCGAGATTTTCGCGCACCGTGTAGCGCGGATAGAGCGAATATTGCTGCAGCACCAGCGCCACGTCACGCTCGGCCGCACCCCAGTCGGCGACATCGACGCCGTCGATGAAGACCTGGCCTTCGCTCGGCTTTTCCAGCCCGGCGATAAGCCGCAGCGTCGTCGTCTTGCCGGCGCCCGTCTCGCCCAGCAGCACGAAGAACTCGCCATCGGCAATATCGAGATCGAGCCCGGTGAGCGCAGTGTGGTTGCCGAAGGTCTTCGAGATGTTCTTGAGCTGGATATGGGCCATCAGAGTCTCACCTCAAGCGACTTGCCGCTTGCCTTGTCGAAGAAGTGCGCCTGGGTCGGGTCGATCCTGGCGAAGACCCTTTCACCGGGTCCGGCAACAAAGCCGCTCTTGGTGCGAGCCCGCAGCAACTCGGTTCCGACCTTGAGATCGACGATGTCGAAGGAGCCGAGCGGCTCGACGATATGTGTGTCGACAGCAACGAAGCCCTCGGTCGCCTCGCGCCGAATGAGCACGCCCTCCGGTCGGATGCCCAGCGCGAGCTGCCGCCCGGCATGGCCGTTGAGCTTCGACAGCAATGCCTGCGGAAATTCGAAGCCGGAAGCCGCGCCGCCGACCGTTACCGAGACCGCGGATCCGGTCTCGGCGACTGCGGCATCGGTGACATTCATCACCGGGCTGCCGACGAATTGCGCCACGAACAGATTTGCCGGCTGCGAATAGACCTCGTCGGGCGTGCCGACCTGCTGCAAGACGCCTGCGTGCATGATGACGATGCGGTCGGCCAGGCTCATGGCCTCGATCTGGTCGTGCGTGACATAGATGGTGGTCGAGCCCTGCTTGATGTGCAGCCGCTTGATTTCCGCGCGCATCTCCTCGCGCAGCTTGGCGTCGAGCGCGCCGATCGGCTCGTCCATCAGCATGGCCTTCGGCCGCCGCACCAGCGCCCGGCCGATGGCGACGCGCTGCATGTCGCCACCCGAGAGCGCCGACGGCTTCTTGTCCAGCAGGTCGGTGATCTGCAGCGTCTTGGCGACGGAGCGAACCTCGCTGTCGATCTCCGTCTTGCTCTTGCGCGTGGCACGCAAGGGGAAGGCGATGTTCTCGTAGACGCTCATATGCGGATAGAGCGAGAACGACTGGAACACCATGGCGATGTCGCGGTCGGCGGCCTTCAAATGCTGTACCGGCTTGCCGTCGATGAAGATGTCGCCCTCGTCGATGGTTTCCAGCCCGGCGATGGCGCGCAGCGTTGTCGTCTTGCCGCAGCCCGACTGGCCCAGCAGCACGATGAACTCGTTGTCGGCGATCTTGAGGTTCAGGTCCTTGATGACCTGGACGGCGCCGAAGAATTTCTGGACGCCGCGAAGCTCGATCTGGGTCAATGCTGTGCTCCCGGATTGCGCACCTGGCCGGTGCCGGCCTTTTCCTCGGGCGCGATCTTGGAGGTTACGTTGAAGCCGACGAGTCCGATCAGGATGATGGTCAGGCCATAGGTGTGCAGCAGCATGCTCCAGGGCTGGCAGAGCGCGATGATGCCGAGCACCATCAGGATCTGCGATCCGGGCTCGAGGTATTTCTGGTTGATGGCGCGAAAACTCATTTGCGGATCGCTCCGAAGGACATGCCGCGCAACAGATGGTTGCGAAGCAGGAAGGTGAAGATGGCGACCGGCAGCAGGAACAGGAAGGTTCCGGAGGCGATCACCGTCCAGTCCGGCAGGCCCGAACCGACCTGACTCGGGATGAAGGGAGGCGCGGTCTGGGCGCGGCGGTTGGTCATGATCAGCGCAAAGGCGTATTCGTTCCACGCGGTGATGAAACAGAACACGGCGGTGGCGGCGATGCCCGTGGCGGCCTCCGGCAGCACGATCTTGAAGAACGCCTCCATGCGCGTGTAGCCGTCGACAAGCGCTGCCTCCTCATACTCCTTCGGGATCTCGTCCATGAAACCCTTCATCAGCCACACGGAGAAGGACAGGTTGAAGGCGGTGTAGAGAATGATCAGGCCCAGATGCGTGTCGTTGAGCCCGACTGCCCGGTACATCAGGAACATCGGAATGGCGACCACCACCGCCGGCAACATGCGCGTCGACAGGATGAAGAAGAGCAGGTCCGCCTCCCCTTTCACCTTGAAGCGCGAGAAGCCATAGGCGGTGAATGTCCCCATGCCGACCGCCAACACCGTCGAGGTGATGGCGATGATGAGCGAGTTCAGGAAGCGGCTCGGATATCCCGACCATTGCACCTGGCCCTTGCCGTCGCGCACGATCTTCTCGCCGCCGTCGAACACGACGCGCTCCCACCATGGGGCGGCGGCATATTCTTCGGCCGACGGCGGGCTGCGCAACTGCGAGCGCTTTGTGAAAAGTTTGACGAAAGGCGAGATGGTCGGCTCGAACATCACGGTCGGCGGGATCGTCGTGGCCAGGTTGCGTGGCTTGAACGAGGTCGCCACGATCCAGTAGATCGGCGCCAGGAAGATGATCGTCACCAAAAGGACGGCGACAATAGCGACCTTGTTGAGCGCCCGTTCACCCGAAGTCTGGACGGCCGCCATCTCAGCGCTCCTTAACTTTGTTGAGGTATTTCACATAGATGTTGGTGATCGCCAGCACCATGATCAGCACGATGTAGGCAAGCGCGCAGGAGCGCCCTGTCTGCCATTCCTGGAAAGCCATCTTGTAGAGACGGATGGAAATCACCTCGGTGCTCGGCTGCGTCGACAGCACATAGGCAAGATCGAAAGTCTTGAAGGCTTCCATGGTGCGGAAGATGACCGCGATCATCAGGATCGGCGCGACCAGCGGCAGCGTGATGCGGAAGAAGGTATAGAACGGCCCGGCGCGGTCGATCGCGGCAGCTTCATAAAGATGCTTCGGCACCGCCGAAAGCCCGGCGAGCGACAACAGCATGACGAAGGGCGACCACATCCAGATGTCTGTGAACGCGACCGCGTAGAGCGCCATCTTCGGATCGCCGAGCCATTGGAATTTGCCGAGGTCGAGCACGTAGTTGATGACACCCCAGGACGGATCGTAGAGCAGTTTCCAGAACAGGCCGACCACCGCCATCGAAAGCATCATCGGCAAGAGCAGCAATGTCGTGATCAGGCCCTTGAGCGGAATGGTACGATTGAGCAGCATCGCCGTTCCAAAGCCGACGACAACCTGACCGACGACCGAGACGATGACGTATTTCGCGGTCACCGCGAAATTGTTCCAGATATAAGGGTCGCTGAGGAGCTCGCGATAGTTCTTCAGTCCGACGAAATTGGCCGGCGCATTGGTCGATGCGCGGAAGTCGGTGAAGGAATAGCCGAGCGAATAGATCAACGGAAAGATGTTGAAGACGATCAGGAACACGATCGTCGGGATGATGAAGAGGTTGCGTATCGAAATGTCGCTGAGGCCGCGAGAGGCGGCTCTGGAGGAGGTATTCAGCGGTGTGATCATTGTGGTCGCCAAGACCTGCTCCCATTCCTGAAAAAGAAAACGGAGGAGGCACAGGCCTCCTCCGCACTACATGTCGGTTATTGGCCGCGGCCGTATTTCTTGAACGTGGCGTCCCAATCCTTCGCCAGCGCATCCAGCATATCCTTGGCCGTACCATCGCCGTTTACGATGTACGGATAGACACGCTGGTTGAGCTGCTGCAGCAGTTCCGCATATTCCGGCACCGCCCAGAAGTCCTTGACCTTGAACATCGTGTCGTAGAAGGCCTTGTTGTAGGGCGTGGCGTTCTGGAACTCGGCCGATTCCAGCACGGCCTTGTTGCAGGTGTAGCCGCCGAGGGCTGCCCACTTCTTCTGCGTATCGTCCTGGATGAACCACTTCAGGAATTTCATCGCCTCTTCCTTGTTGTTGGAATAGGAGACGACGGAAATGCCCTGGCCGCCGAGCGCGGCGAATTGCTCACCACCTGGACCTGCCGGGTTGGCGAAGAAGCCGGTGTTCTTGGCATGCGGGTTCGACGCCTCGTTGATCAACGAGGGGAAGAAGGCGAAGTAGTTCATGCTCATCGCCGCCAGGCCTTCGGTGATGGCCTGGTTGTTCTCGACGAAAAAGGCGTTGGTCCAGCCCGGAGGCGTGAAGCCGAACAGCTTGCGGTAGTTTTCTGCCGCGGCTACCGCCTTGTCCGAGTTGATGATGCCGTCGACCTTGTAAGTGCCGAAGTCGCCGAGCTCACCGCCATACGAGAACAGCGCGTTCTCGAAGCCCATCGCCAGGCCGTCATACTGGTTCTGGGTGTAGATGGCGATGCCGTAGCGGTTCTGGTCGGGCCTATTGAAGAACTCCGCGATGTCGGTCATTTCCTTGAAGGTCTTGGGAACGGCAAGTTCGTAGCCATACTTGGCCTTGAACGCTTCCATTTCCTTCGGGTCCTCGAACCAGTCCTTGCGGTAGGCCCAGCCCACTGCGTCGCCCTCGGCCGGGATAGACCAGTATTTGCCGCTGTTGCCGGGATATTCGGAGTAGAACTTGACCGTCGCCGGAGCCATCTTGTCGAGAACCTGGTTCTCTTTGACGAAGTCCGTGAGGTCGACATAGTGACCGCCCTCGGAGGCGGCACCAAGCCATTGCGAGTCGCCGACGACCAGGTCATAGGCGCTGCCCTTGGCGTTGAACTCGGTGAAGGCCTTGGTCTGGAAATCGGCCCACGGGGTGGTTTCCACCGTGATCTTGACGCCGGTTTGCTTCTCGTACTCGTTGCCGAGTTCCTGCAGATAGTTTGCGGGATCCCATTCAGCCCAGAAGATGGTGAGTGACTTTTCCTGCGCGTAAACGGACGTTCCGCAGGCAAGCGTTAAGCCGATACCAGCAAGTACGCTGGTCACTAACTTGCGCATAATGATTTCCTCCCTTGTGCGCGTTCTACCTTATCGTGCGAGCCGGCGACGTGGCCGGCCCTGGTAGTTCCTCCCGTGATCGCACCTTTCCGGTTTCGGGCCTCCTCGCCCCGCCGGAAAATGGATCGCAGCCCTCACTTTCGATCCGCTTTTCTGATCCAATCTGGTATTACCAATTTTGCATGCACGTCAAGCCCTTTCTTGGCAGCTTGACATGGCCATTGCCATGGGATTCCCGCTTTATCTGCCTGTTTTACCAAGATTTTCCTACTCAGTGATATGATTGGGTATTGTCCGATACTCCACCCAACGGCTAAGATCGGTAGTGTGCATGCCAATCTGGTCGAACCAGTTAGGCTCTATTTCATGACTGCCTTCGGATCGAGGCTGCCTCCTTCATCGACCGATTCCGCGACTGCCGCACGCACCAGCGCCCCGGCCGCCCACTGTGCGACCGCCCTCGTCCGGCGGCTGTCCAGCCCCCAGATATCCTTGAGCACGATCAGCACCTCGACGCCGAAGATCAGCGACAGCGCCTGCGCCAGCCGCTTGAAGTCGCGCGGCGGCAAACGGCCCTTGAGCGGCGCGATCGCATCTTTCAGCAAGTCGATGCGATGGCCGCGCGTAAAGGCGGGCTCACCGCCCAGCGTGCCGGCCTGACGTCGCGCCCATTGATCGAGCGACAGCTTCAGTGCTGCCTTGAACGTGGCTTCGAAGGCCTCGATGCGCGGCATGGCCGTGTCGAACAGCTCCGCGACCCGGCGCTCGGCATCGGCGGAGGTGGATTGCCAGGTGAGGATTGGCCCCAGCCCCTCGTCGACGACGGCCTGCACCAGTGCCGACTGGCTCGGGAAGTAACGATAGGCGGTGGCGCGGGAAACCTCGGCGGCCTCGGCGACCTCGCTGACCGAGGGTGTGACGCCCGCCTGCATCAGCCTTGTTGCCGTCTCCAGCATCAGCCGTTTCGTCCGCGCGCGCGGCCCACGTTCGGGCACTGGACCGGTTGCCCGTTCAGCGTGGTCGATCGCAGCGGATTGTTGACGTGAGACATTCATGCCAATACGATACGCTCGTCTCAAAAATTTGCAATGGCGTCCGCATCGTCGAGTGGCCCGGGCAATGAGCGATGGAGGCGGCATCGCGCCTGCCAGGATTGGGGGAGCGCAATGAAGCGTATCTATGTGGTGGGTACCGCGGACACCAAGGGCGAGGAACTCGCCTTCCTGGCCGATGCGATCGCTGCTGCGGGCGCCCTCGTTAGCCGTGTCGATGTCGGAACGCGCGGCGCAACCATACCTGTCGATATCAGCGCGAGGGAAATCGCCGACCATCATCCCGGCGGCCGTGACGCCGTGCTCGGCGGCAATGATCGTGGCGCCGCGGTCGCCGCGATGGGCATCGCCTTCGCCCGCTTTGCCCAATCGCGCAACGACATCGCAGCCATGATCGGCATCGGCGGCGGTGGCGGCACATCGATCATCACGTCGGGCATGCGCGCCCTGCCACTCGGCTTGCCCAAGATCATGGTCTCGACGCTCGCCTCCGGCGATACCGCACCCTACGTCGATGTCTCCGACATCATCATGATGCCAGCGGTGACAGACATGGCCGGACTGAACCGGCTCTCCCGTGTCGTGCTGCATAATGCGGCTCAAGCGATATCGGGTATGGCTGCCAGACCAGCGCCGCCGCCCGACGGCAGACGGTCGATCGGCCTCACCATGTTCGGCGTCACCACACCTTGCGTGACCGCCATCGCCGACCAGCTCCGTTCTAGATATGACTGCATGGTCTTCCACGCCACCGGCACAGGCGGCCGCAGCATGGAAAAGCTGGCCGACAGCGGCTTGCTGTCCGGCGTCGTAGACATCACCACGACCGAAGTCTGCGACCTGCTATTCGGCGGTGTGCTGCCGGCGACTGACGATCGTTTCGGCGCCATCGCTCGCACGGGGCTGCCCTATGTCGGCTCCGTCGGCGCGCTCGACATGGTGAACTTCTGGGCGCCTTCGACCATCCCGGAGCACTATCGCGATCGGCTGTTCTACGAACACAATCCCAATGTCACGCTGATGCGCACCACGGCGGACGAATGCCGTGCGATCGGCGAGTGGATCGGCACCAGGCTCGCCCGCTGCGGGGGGCCGGTGCATTTTCTCATCCCGGGAAAAGGCGTCTCGGCGCTCGACATCGAAGGCGGCGCCTTCTTCGACCCGGAAGCCGACGCCGTTCTGTTCGATGCCATCGAGCGCACCATCAAGCCCAACAGCAAGCGCCGCGTGACGCGCCTGCCGCTGCACATCAACGACCCGGAATTCGCAAAGGCTGCAACATCAGCCTTCCTCGACATCGCCAGACAGTGAGAGATCTCAAAGATGCCCGCCATACCGCGCAAGGACATATTGAAGAAATTCAGGGGAATGATCGACAAGGGCGTGCCGATCGTCGGTGGCGGCGCCGGCACCGGCCTGTCGGCGAAGGCCGAGGAAGCCGGCGGCATCGACCTCATCATCATCTACAATTCCGGCCGCTACCGCATGGCCGGGCGCGGCTCGGCCGCCGGCCTGCTCGCCTATGGCAATGCCAACGAGATCGTCAAGGAAATGGCCTATGAGGTGCTGCCGGTGGTCAGACACACGCCTGTGCTGGCCGGCGTCAACGGCACCGACCCGTTCGTCATCATGCCGCTGCTATTGGCCGAGTTGAAGACCATGGGCTTTTCCGGCGTGCAGAACTTTCCCACCATCGGTCTGTTCGACGGAAGCATGCGGCAAAGCTTCGAGGAAACCGGCATGGGCTTCGGCCTCGAGGTCGACATGATCGCCGAGGCGCACAAGCTCGATCTCTTGACCACGCCCTATGTCTTCAACCCCGACGAGGCCCGCGCCATGACCAAGGCCGGTGCCGACATCGTCGTCGCCCATATGGGTGTGACGACAGGCGGCTCGATCGGCGCCACGTCAGCCAAGTCGCTCGACGACTGCGTTCAGGAGATCGACGCCATCGCCAATGCCGCGCGCTCGGTGCGCAAGGATGTCATCCTGCTTTGCCATGGCGGCCCGATTTCGATGCCCGACGACGCCCGTTACATCCTCTCCCAGGCCAAGGGTCTGCACGGCTTCTATGGCGCCAGCTCGATGGAACGGCTGCCGGCGGAAGCTGCGATCGCCAGACAGACCGCTGATTTCAAATCGGTGACGCTTGGTGGCCAGAAGACCACGAAGAAAAAGAAGGGATGAGAGAGATGACCGACAAGAGCAAAATGTTTGTCTACCCGAAGGACGTCAGCGCCTTCGGCTTCGACTGGGGAAAATTGGCGCTGACGGTGGCGCCCGAAGTGAATGGCGCGACGCGCTTTTCCGGCGGTGTCGTCGACCTGCCTTCCGGCAAGGGCCACACGCGCCACAACCATCCGGGCGCCGAGGAAATCATCTTCGTCATATCAGGTCATGGCGAGCAGATGGTCGAGGACGAAAAGGGCAATCCGGTGGTCGCAAAAGTCGGCCCCGGCTGCACCATCTATGTCCCGGAAGGCCGCTTCCATTCGACGCTCAACACCGGCGACGGGCCGATGCAGCTTTTCGTCGTCTATTCGCCGGCAGGGCCCGAACTGGTTTTGCGGGAATTACCGGATTTCAGGCTGATTCCGGCGGGGCAGTGATCTTTCCTCCGTTCCCGCGTTTGCTGGGAGGCCCGCTCATCCGGCCGCTTCGCGGCCACCTTCTCCCCGAGGAGAGAAGAGACGAGCATCATCGCCGGCAATCCTCCTCTCCCCTCGGGGAGAGGAGGATTGCCCCGAATTGCTCTTCGCAATTCGGATAGCAATCCGGGTGAGGGGGCAGCGCCCTTCAGTACCAGCTAGGCCGCACCACCCCTGTTCCAGCCCCTGCCACGGTCGCCGAACATCACATAGCCGGTTTCGGTGACCGCCAGCGTGTCCTCCAGCTTGATGAAGCCACGCGTCGGGTGGAGCATGGTTGTCTCCACCGACAGCACCATGTTCCTTTCCAGCGGCTTGGCCGCATAGGTGCCTTCATAGGTCACCGGGTGGTTGGTCATCAGGAACGGCGCCTCATGTGTGATCAGGCCCATGCCATGGGCGAAGAAATCCGTGTAGGGCGCGACCTTCGAAGCCTTCAGCACGCCCTCGGCATGGGAAATCATGTCGCCGCCCAGCGTGCCCGCTTTGACTTTTGAGAAGGCCGCCTGCTGCACCGTCTCGACCTCGGCCAGCAAATCTCTAAGTTCGGCATCCGGTTCGCCGAGGATGCCCATGCGGCAGAGGTCGCCGATATAGCCGTGATAGTTGCCGCCGGAATCGATTGACAGCACCTCGCCTTGCTTCCACGCCTGCGGTGAAGCGGCGCGGTTGTGGCTGGAACCCAGCGTCAGCAGGCAATATTCGAAATGGATGCCGCGATTGGTTTCCTCGCGCCGCAGCTGCTCGATGATCTCGGCCTTGGTCGTGCCTTCGCGTGCCCAGGCAATGGTCGCCAGCATGGAATCGGTGATCAGTTCGGAGGCCGTGCGCAGCTTCTCCAGTTCGGCATCGGTCTTGATGGCGCGCATGCGCTCCAGCATATCGGTCGCATCGATCAGTCTGGCGTCCGGCAACGCCTTGCGGATCAGCGTATAGGCATCCGACGGCAGGAAGCCAGGCTCGATGCCGATGCGGGCGCCGGCCTTGCCGATCTTCTGCAGATGTTCGACGGCGAGATTGGCAGCGTCGAGCGTGCCCCAGCAGGCGGCGTGCAGCGTCGGCGTCCAGAACGGGTTGTTCTGATGTTCGCCGCCTTCCATGCGGTTGCCGATATAGGCGGCATGGTCCGGCCCGCCCTTTTCGTACACGACGATCGGCAGATACCGGCTGTGGCCGATCGCATCCATGGCGGCGAAGAAGATGAACTTGTAGCCGCCCAGCAGGTATTGCGTGTTGTGCTTGGAGGTGGCGAGCAGCACATCGATGCCGGCGTCCTCCATCAGCCGGTCGACCCTTGCCTGGTCGAACGGGATATTGCCGACCGCATTCTTGCCCGGAGCAATGTTCATCTCTCTCTCCCTGAATAGCCGGATCGCCGCTGTTCCGCTCCCGATCCCTTGGCAGTGGTCAAATCTGCACCATTTTGCCCGTTCTGGTCCAGCCAGAAAGAGATGAAATGTCGTCTCTCTATGTCTCTTTGTTGTCATTCGTCGCATATTCAATCAATCTGGTCCTACCAGAATGATCAAATGAGCCACGCCCTCCAAACTGGTCCAGCGGACGAAAATTTCAAAGCCAAGCGAGGATGCGCCAATTCCGTCTCTGGCGAAACCCTCGGCAAAGCTCATAATCACCGCCGCAAGGGATGCTGGCGGGCTTGCCGGCGTCCGAGGGGTATTGGCGCACCCGACCGGGTCGCGGAGAGGACGGAGTTCGATCATGTCAGGTTTCACGATTTCCAGACGCACGATGCTTGCCGGCTCGGCAATGCTGCTGGCCTCCACCGCCATGCCGACATCGGGCTGGGCGCAGACGCCGAAGAAGGGCGGGCGGCTGGTGCTTGCCGCCGATTCCGAACCGCGCAACCTCAACCCGGCGATCGTCGCCTCCAACGGCGTGTTCTTCATCTCCAGCAAGATCGTCGAAACGCTGGCCGAAGCCTCATTCGACGGCAAGGACGGGCTTGCGCCACGGCTGGCGCTGAGCTGGGAAGGTGCCGCCGACGGGCTCTCGGCGACGTTCAAACTGCGCGACGGCGTCAAATGGCATGACGGCAAGCCGTTCACCTCGGCCGACGTCGCCTTTTCGGCGCTGCAGATCTGGAAGCCGCTGCAGAATCTCGGCCGCACTGTGTTCAAGGATCTGGCCAACGTCGACACCCCTGACGATCTCACCGCCGTCTTCAAATTCGCCAAGCCGACGCCGTTCCAGCTGATCCGCAACGCGCTGCCGGCGCTGAGCAGCGTGGTGCCGAAGCACATCTACGAGGTCGGCAAGATCGAGGAAAACCCGGCCAACAACGCGCCCGTCGGCACCGGGCCGTTCAAATTCGGCGAGTACAAGGCCGGCCAATATTACCGGCTGACCAAAAACACCGACTACTGGGGCAAGGACGAGCCCTATCTCGACGAGATCATCTATCAGGTGCTGCCGGATCGCACGTCAGCGGCGAGCGCGCTGGAGGCTGAAGAGATCCAACTGGCGGCCTTCTCCGCCGTGCCGCTGGCCGACCTCGACCGCATCTCCAAGGTGCCAGGCCTGAAGGTGATCTCCAAGGGTTACGAAGGGCTGACCTATCAGCTCGTCGTCGAGATCAACCATCGCCGCAAGGAACTGGCCGACCTGAAAGTGCGCCAGGCGATCGCGCACGCCATCGACAAGGATTTCGTCGTCAAGACGGTGTTCCTCGGCTATGCCGCCACGGCCACCGGTCCGGTGCCGAAGAACGATCCGCAATTCTACACCGCCGATGTGCCGACCTATGCCTTCGACGTCGCCAAGGCCAACGCGCTGCTCGACGAGGCCGGCTACAAGAAAGGTCCGGACGGCAAGCGCTTCACGCTAAAACTGCTGCCTGCGCCCTATTTCAACGAGACCAAGCAGTTCGGCGACTATCTGCGCCAGGCGCTCGCCGCCATCGGCATCGACGCCCAACTGGTCAACAACGACTCGGCCGCGCACATCAAGGCGGTCTACACCGACCACGCCTTCGACCTCGCGGTCGGCCCGCCGGTGTTCCGCGGCGACCCGGCGATCTCCACCACCATCCTGGTGCAGAGCGGCATTCCGGACGGCGTGCCGTTCTCCAACCAGGGCGGCTACAAGAACGACGCGCTCGACGCGCTCATCGCCAAGGCATCAGAAACGCTCGACACATCAGCCCGCACCGACCTCTACAAGGAATTCCAGAAGGAGGTGGCCACCGACCTGCCGCTGATCAACGTCGCCGAATGGAGTTTTATCAGCGTCGCGCGCGACACTGTCGGCAACATAGCAAACAACCCGCGCTGGGCGGTGTCGAACTGGGCGGACACGTATCTGGAATCGTGACAGAATTGCGCGGATGAAAGTTCGCGAGAAAAGGGGAATTTGGCCGAAGGCCGAGTTCCTTCACACCCCCCTCTGTCCTGCCGGACATCTCCCCCGCAAGGGGGGAGATCGGCTATTTGTCCGCCCCGCCAATTATGCAACCTCGAAAATTGGCGAAGCCGTCGGTGACATCCAATCTCCCCCCTTGCGGGGGAGATGTCCGGCAGGACAGAGGGGGGTGCCCAGACACCGCACCTCTCACGATCAGGCCGGCGTCCTTTTCCCATGACCCGCGCCCTCACGCTCATCCGCCGTCGCCTCGTCGGCAGCATCTTCGTGCTGCTGATCGTCGTCATAGGCACCTTCCTGCTGCTCGAAGCAGCTCCCGGCGACGCGGTCGACGCCTATATCGTCTCGACCGGCGGCGACGCCGGCATGATCGAGCTGTTGCGTCATCGCTGGGGTCTCGACCAGTCGGAGCTGACGCGGCTCGCCAATTACCTCTGGGCGCTGCTGCATCTCGACCTCGGCCAGTCGGTGACCTTCTCCCGGCCGATCCGCGACGTCATCCTCGAGCGCCTGCCCAACACGCTGCTGTTGATGGTCAGCGCCACCGCGCTTTCCTTCGGGCTCGGCTCGGCACTCGGCATCTATGCCGGCGCGCGGCCGGGCAGTTTTCGCGATCGCTTCCTGTCGATCGGTTCGCTGGCGCTTTATGCCGTGCCTGGGTTCTGGCTCGGACTGGTGCTGATCGTCGTCTTTGCCGTCGATCTGCGCTGGCTGCCGATCGGCGGCATCGAGACGTTGGCCTCTGACAAGACCGGCCTTGATCGCGTCGCCGACATCGCTGTCCATCTTATCCTGCCCGTTTCCGCCCTCGGCTTCATCTATCTGGCGCTCTATCTGCGCATGATGCGCGCCGGCATGGCCGAGGTCTGGCGGCAGGATTTCGTCCTGGCCGCACGCGCCAAAGGGTTGTCACGCCGTCGCATCGTGCTCGCCCACGTCGCCCGCAATGCGCTGCTGCCGCTGGTCACCATGCTCGGCCTGCAGTCGGCGCAGATGCTCGGCGGCAGCGTCGTCATCGAGAGCGTCTTTTCCGTGCCCGGCCTCGGCCGGCTGGCGCAGGAGGCGGTCGCCTCCCGCGACACCCCGCTTCTGCTCGGCATTATCCTCACCAGCGCCGTCCTGGTCATCGTTATCAATTTGCTCGTCGACATCGCCTACGCCTTCCTCGATCCGCGCGTCGGCGCGAGCGAGGCCCGCGCATGAGCCCGCTCCGCCGCTTTCTGCGCGTGCCTGAGGCGGTTGCCGGTGCCATCCTCCTCGCGGCGCTGATTGCCATGGCGCTGTCGGCGTCGCTGCTGTTCCCAGGCGATCCCCAAGCCATCGCCGGCCCCGCACTGCTGCCGCCGTTCCAGGACTGGTCGCTGCCGCTCGGCACCGACCGGCTTGGCCGCAACGTGCTGGCCGAGCTTTTTCATGGCGCCCGCACGTCGCTGGCCGTCGGGCTCGCGGCCGCGGCGGCGGCACTTGTCGTCGGCGCGGTGGTCGGCACATTGGCCGGCTTTGCCGGCGGCCTCGTCGACGAGGTGCTGATGCGCGTCACCGACGCCTTTCAGACCGTGCCGAGCTTCCTGTTGGCGCTGGCCTTCGTCAGCGTCGTCGGACCGTCGCTCGGCGTCGTCGTGATTGCCATCGCTCTCGGCACCTGGACCGGACCGGCTAGAGTAGCCCGCGCTGAAGTCCTCTCCATTCGCGAACGCGATTATGTCGCCGGGGCCAGGGTCATCGGCATGCACCCGCTGGCGATCGCCTTTCGCGAGGTGCTGCCCAACGCCTTGCCACCGGTGCTGGCGATGTCGTCGGTGATCGTCGCCGCCGCGATCCTCACCGAAGCGGCCTTGTCTTTCCTCGGCTTGGGCGACCCCAACCGGGTCACCTGGGGCGGCATGATAGCAGAAGGCCGCGCCGTGCTGCGCACCGCGCCCTTCCTGTCGATCGTCCCGGGCATAGCGTTGGTTCTGACCGTGCTCGGCGTCTATCTCGCTGGTGAAGGCATCGTCGAGACGACGGCAGTCAGGAGAGGCCTTTCGTGACCGCCCTGGCTACGATCCGCGACCTGACGGTGACCTACCGCCGCGACGGCAGCGAGGTGGCGGCACTGAAGAGCGTCAGCCTCGACATCGCCGCTGGCGAACGCCTCGCCATCATCGGCGAAAGCGGCTCGGGCAAGAGCACGCTGGCACTGGCCATTGCCGGGCTGCTGCCGGCTTCTGCCAAGGTTGGAGGTCGCATCGATTGGTTTTTGTCCTCATCGGGCGCCAAGGCACCCCCCTCTGTCCTGCCGGACATCTCCCCCGCAAGGGGGGAGATTACGCTCTCACCTCTGCCTTCGCCAATCACCAATGTCGCGGAAGGGGAGCGGTCGGCGAAGCTGCTGATCTCCCCCCTTGCGGGGGAGATGTCCGGCAGGACAGAGGGGGGTGTGACGGAACGCCAGCCTTTCAAACCCGAACTCAACAAAATCCCCCGCCTCGGCCGCGACATCGGCTTCGTCTTCCAGGACCCGTCCGCCAGCCTCGATCCGGTGATGACCATCGGCAAGCAAATCGCCGAAGTGGCGCGCACGCATCTCGGCCTCACCTGGTCCCAGTCCTATGCCAGGGCCAAAAGCCTGCTCGAGCGCGTCCGCCTGCCAGATCCGGACTCGGCCTTGCGCGCCTTCCCGCATCAGCTCTCCGGCGGCCAGAAGCAGCGTGTGGCGATCGCCGCCGCCATTGCGGCCGGTCCGAAGTTGCTGATCGCCGACGAAGCGACCAGCGCGCTCGATACCATCGTGCAGGCCGAGATCGTCGCCTTGATCAGACGACTGGTGAACGAGGACGGCATGACGCTGCTGTTCATCAGCCATGACATCGCGCTGGCGGCCGAGCTTGCCGAGCGCATCGCCGTTTTCCGTCATGGCCAGTTGGTCGAGCTTGGCATGACGGCGCAGATTGTCGGCGCCCCGGCCCAGCCCTATACGCGTGCATTGCTCGACGCCCATATAGGCCTCGACACCAGGCCGTTGCTGAACCGAGCCAGGCTCCACGCATGAGCCTGCTGGCGGTGTCCAACCTCACCAAGCGCTACCGTCGCGGCGGCAAGACCATCGCTGCCGTCGACGATGTCTCCTTTCACATCGACCCCGGTGAGACGCTGGCGTTGGCCGGACCTTCGGGCAGCGGCAAGTCGACGATCGCGCGGTTGGTGCTGCGATTGATCGAGCCGGACGACGGACGCATCGAATTCGAAAGCGACGATTTCCTGGCCTTGAGCGGCGCCGCGCTGCGAGCACGCCGCGCACGCCTGCAAATGGTGTTCCAGGATCCATTGGCCGCCTTCAACCCTCGCGCCACGGTGGCGCGTGTGCTCGACGATCCCTTGCGCATCCATGGCATCGCCTCCCGCGCCGAGCGCCCGCGCCGCATCGCCGCGTTGCTGGAGCGCGTCGGGCTGACGGCTAATCTCGCGCCGCGCGCCATTCATGAAATCTCCGGCGGCCAGCGGCAGCGTGTCGCCATTGCCCGCGCCATCGTCACGAAGCCGTCGCTGATCGTGCTCGACGAGGCGGTGTCGGCGCTTGACGTCTCCGTGCGCGGGGAGATCCTCGAGCTTTTGCTCGACCTGCAACGCCAGGAAAAGATCGCCTATCTCTTCATTTCACATGATCTCGGCGTCATCAGGTCGGTCGCCCACCGCGTCATCCTTCTCGACGCCGGCCGAATTGCCGAAAACGGCGATGCCCAAACCGTCATCGGCGCGCCGCAATCAGCCATCGGCAAGGCGCTGGTGGCGGCCGCGCCAAGATTGAACCGGGCCGGACCATGATCCCGAAAAGTGAGATCGCAGGCATGACAGCCCAGCATTTGCTTTGCCCAAGGCACCGAGACGGGACGGCGTCGGCACCGATGACCTACCGGGGCGTCGCCGCCCGCGAAATCTTGATGCGGCTGGCGTCGGCCGGCCTCGATTGAGTTCCGGCCGCCACCACCCGTTCGCTCAATAGCCGACGGTGAAGCGCTGCCTGATGTGGGCCGGCTTCTCGATCTCATCGACCATGACGATCGCGTAGTCCTCGAAGGAAATGCTGCTCCCCTTGTCGGAGGCGAGAAGCGTGTCCTTGCCGAGGCGGAATTTGCCGGTGCGCTCGCCCGGCACGAACATCGCGGATGGCGACAGGAACGTCCAATCGAGGTCGCTGACCGTCTTCAATCTGTCGAGAAAGTCGGCGCCCTTCTGCGCTTCTGCCTTGTAGATCGCCGGGAAGTCGGGGCTATCGACCAGCCGCTTGCCCGGTGCGGCTTCGAGACTGCCGGCGCCGCCGACGACGAGATAGCGCTTCACGCCGGAGGCCCGCACAGCGGCAATCAGCGTGTCGGCGTCGCTGTCCAGAAAATGCACCGTGCTGATCACCACATCATGGCCGCGGATCAGATCGGCAAGACCCTGCTCGTCGAAGACGTCGCCCTTCCTGGCCGTCACGCGTGGCAGCGCCGCGATCTTTTCCGGGTTGCGCGCAATGCCGGTGACGGTGTGGCCGCGATCGGAGAGTTCTTTGAGAAGGCGCGAACCAACTGCGCCGGATGCACCAATGAGAGCGACTTTTGCCATGTCTTTCAGTTCCCTTGTTGAAGATTTGCTGGGGATCACGCCGCCGCGATATGGGCGACGAGATTGTCGAAGCTGCCGAACAGTGCGTTCGAACCGATGAGCCGGGGCGCATCGTTGCGGATGACCGCCAGCGAAGGCACGCCATCGGCATGCAGGCGCTGTAACAGCGCGCGGCCGCGGCCGACCATCTCGCGGTAGGCCGTCAGCAATGTTTCGGTCGGCGCCTTGAGCATCTCGGCGGCGTCCGCCATGCCGGCGGCGGCGAGCACCTCGGCCACACCGCCGATCGTCACGACATCGCGTCCATCCACGTAGCGCGCCCGCTGGATCGTCTTCAGCGCGGCAAGCCGGCGGCTGGGATCTTCCAGGCCGGCGGCACTGATACCGAGCGTGGCGGCATGCGAGTCGAGCAGGGTTCCGCGGACGCCAAGGACATTGTGCCGGTAGGCCGGTGTGAACACTTGTCCGGTCAGGCGCTCGATGCGCTGGTCGTTCGCCCAGGCATGGGCGGCAAAACCTTCATCCATCGGACGCGCGCCGGCGCCGGAGAACAGGCCGGTCGGCAGCAGTTCGACGTTCAGGCCGGCGGCCGGCAACCGGTCGAGCATCGGGGTGGCGCCATAGCACCAGCCGCAGAGCGGATCGAAAAGATAGGTCACTTCTGAATTGCTCATAGTCGCTGCCATTCCTGTCCGGCCACCGGACTCATCGAGGCCGTCGCTCGTATGTGGCAGACGGCGGCCTTGCGATAAATGGCGCCCAATTATACAAACTGTCTGATCTGATCATACAAAGGGCAGCCAGCTTGGCCGAACTTCTGAACCTCAATCGGCTGGCTTATTTCACCACGGTGATGGAGACCGGCTCGTTCACTGCCGCGGCCGACCGGCTTGGCGTCGCCAAGGCCGTGGTCAGCCATCAGATCGGCAAGCTCGAAGAGGAGCTGGGCGCAACGCTGCTGCAGCGCACGACCCGGCGTGTCACGCCGACCGAAGAGGGTCGCCTCTTTTATGACCGCGCGATGATCATCCTGCGCGAAGCGGAGGCGGCCTATGGCGAAATCTCGCGCGGAGCCGTCGAACCGAGCGGAACGCTGAGGCTCACGGCGCCACTCGACTACGGCACCAAGATGGTGGCTCCGGTCATGGCGGCCTATCTCAGAACCTATCCGCATATGCGCGTCGAGGCGATCTTCGACGACGCCGTCAGCAATCTGGTGGACGAGCAGATCGATCTCGGCATCCGCGTCGGCTGGCTCACCGATTCCTCGAACCAGGCGCGGCGCCTGGGGACGATCCGGCAGATCGTGGTGGCGAGCCCTGGCTTCGCGGCGAGCCTGCCGCCCGACGTGACGCCGCGCCAGGCAAGATCGCTGGCCTGGGTCGGCAACACCCAGTTGCGCGGCATCGGCCAATGGCTGTTTTCCAGGGACGGCGAAACGGTGCTGACCGAACTCAATCCGGTCGTCATGTGCGACAAGAGCCCCGCCGCCCTGGCTTGTGTGCTCGCCGGCATCGGGCTCGGCGTCTTTCCGGACTACAGCGTCAGCGACGATATCGCCGAGGGGCGACTGGTGCCGGTGTTTGCCGACTGGAGCCTGCCGTCAGGCGGCATCCACGCGGTCTTTCCGCCGGCCAGGTTCCGGCCCGCCAAGGTGCGCACCTTCGTCGATCTGCTCGCGGCGGCCGAGAGACGGCGATCGCGCGGTGTTGCCGCGGCCTGAAGCCGATGGCGGTCAGCGGGCCTCTTGCAGGATCATCTCGGCTGCCTTTTCCGCGATCATGACGACCGGCGAGTTGGTGTTGCCCGAGACGATTGTCGGCATGATCGAGGCATCGACCACGCGCAGCCCGCCAAGCCCGTGAACACGCAGGGCCTCGTCGACCACCGCCATCGTATCCGAACCCATCTTGCAGGTGCCGACGGGGTGGAAAATCGTCGTGCCGATATCGCCGGCCTTGCGGATGAGCTCTTCGTTGCTGTCATACTGCGTGCCGGGCAGCATCTCTTCCGGCGCAAAGCGCGCCACCGCTTTTGCCTTCATCAGACTGCGGACATGGCGCAACGACGCGACGGCCACGCTGCGGTCCCCCTCGGTGGAAAGATAGTTCGGGCGGATCTTCGCCGCCTCCCGCGCATCGGCTGAACCCATGTGCACGCTGCCCCGGCTTTCCGGACGCAGATTGCAGACCGAGACGGTGACCGCGGGAAAGCGATGCAGCGGCTCGCCCAGACGGTCGGTGCTCAGCGGCTGCACGTGATATTCGAGATCGGGCGTTGCGAGGCGTGGATCGCTCCTGGCGAAGATGCCGAGCTGGCTCGGCGCCATCGACAGTGGCCCGCTGCGCTTGAGCGCGTATTCCAGCCCCATCGACGCACGGCTGACCAGATTGTGGTAGCGCTGGTTGAGCGTGGCGGTGTTGGCGACCTTGAAGACGGTGCGAATCTGCAAATGGTCCTGCAGGTTTTCTCCAACGCCCGGCAAGGCATGACGAACATCCAGGCCGATGCTCGAAAGCAGGTCGGGGCGGCCCACCCCCGACAGTTCGAGCAGCTTCGGCGAGTTGATGGCACCGGCCGCAAGGATCGTCTGTCCAGCGCGGATCTGGTGTAGGCGGCCGCCTTGGCGGAAAACCAGTCCGGTGACGCGCCGGCCGTCGAATTCGAGCCGTTCGGTCTCCGCGCCGAGCACCACGCGCAGGTTCTTGCGCCCCGCGATGCCGCGCAAAAACGCCTTCGACGTGTTCCAGCGCACGCCCTTCCTTTGGTTGACCTCGAAATAACCCGAGCCTTCATTGGTGCCGGTGTTGAAGTCTTCGGTGCGCGGAATGCCGAGTTCCTCGGCAGCGTCCCGAAAGGCGTCGAGGATCGGCCACGACAGCCGCTGCCGTTCGACCCGCCACTCGCCGCCACCGCCGTGCATGGCACTCTTGCCGCCGTGATAGTCTTCCGATTTGAGGAAATAGGGCAACACGTCGTCCCAGCCCCAGCCGGCATTGCCGGCCTGCCGCCAACAATCATAGTCGGCAGCCTGGCCTCGCATGTAGATCATGCCGTTGATCGATGAACAGCCGCCGAGCACCTTGCCGCGCGGATAGTTGAGGCTGCGTCCATTGAGACCGGCTTCCGGCTCGGTCTTCATCATCCAGTCGGTGCGCGGGTTGCCCATGCAGAAGAGATAGCCGATCGGGATATCGACCCAGTGATAGCGGTCGCTGCCCCCGGCCTCGAGCAGCAGCACATTGTTGCGCGGATCGGCGGAGAGCCGGTTGGCGAGCACGCAGCCGGCGGAGCCGGCCCCGACGATGACGTAGTCGTAACTGCCGAACGGGGACGGTGGAGCTTCGGTCACGTGCGCGCCTGCTGTCCGGCGATGCGCTCCCACATCGGGGTCATCGCCTGGTTGATCTCGCCGTACAGTCGATACCGCCGTGCATACGCGTCGGCAACCGCCTCGTCAGGCACAAAGTGTCGAGCGGCCGCAGTCATGGCGGCGGCACCTGCGCTGTAGTCCGCGAAGATGCCGACCCCGGTGCCCGCCGCGATCGCCGCTCCCAGCGCGCCGGTTTCGCGGCTGCGCGCCACAGTGACGGGCACGCCGAGCACATCGGCGAATATCTGCGGCCAGACGCTGCTGCGCGAGCCGCCGCCAGACAGCACCACCTGGTCGAAATCGGCGCCCGCTTTGTGCAAGGTCTCGACATGGCGCTTATGCTCGAAGGCGACGCCCTCGAACAGCGCACGAAGCAGATGGGCTCGGCTGTGCCAGCCGGCGATACCGTAGAAGCCGGCGCGCGCATGGCCATTCTGCTGCGAGCCGTACAGGAAGGGATGATAGATCGGGATGTCACTGTTAGGATCGACTGACGCCACCAGTTCGCTGCACAATTCGAACGGCGACTTGCCGGCTTCGCCGCCATGTTCGAGGAATTCGCGAACGATCCATTCGAGATTGGCGGCCGAGGTCGCGCTGGATTCGATCGCCAGATAGCGCTGGCGATCGAAAGTCGACAGCATGAAGATCGAAGGGTCGCGGATCGGTTCGTCGGTGATGACCTGGTTGATGCTCCAGGTTCCGGCGATGACCGAGGCGGCACCGGTTCTGGTCACGCCCGAACCGACCGCGCTGGCGACGACATCGAACAGCCCGGCGACGACAGGCGTGCCGGCGCGCAGTCCCGTCAGGGCCGCCACGTCCTCGCTGACATGACCGGCAATGTCGGCCGATTCCAGCACTGGCGGCAGCAGGTCCGCGCAGTCGCCGAGCCCATAGGCGGCAAGCAGGTCCGGCTCGTAACGCCGATCCCGCATCTGCAGCAGGCCGCAGCCCGACATGTCGGAGGTATCGCTGCTGCGCGCACCTGTCAGGCGGTTGACGACGAAATCCTTGCACAGGAAGACGGTGCCGATGCTGGCGAACAAGGCCGGCGAAAAGCGCTTGAGCCAGGCAAGCAGGGTTGGCGTCTGCGCCGCCCACGGCCGTTGCAGGCAGTGTGCATAAGTGCGGTCGCCGACATTCTCTTTTGCCCATTCGGCAACGATGCCGACCGCGCGTGTATCGAGCGACTGGATGCCGATCAATGGCGCACCATCGCGATCGAGCGCGTAGAGCCCGTTTCCATGGCCGGCGCAGCCGATGGCAACAATCTCGCCGGCGTCGATACCGGCTTCAGCAATGCATTGACCGATGACCGAAACCGCGTTGCGCCAGAGTTCGTCGAGGTCGCGTTCGACATGTCCGGGCTTTGGCATGGACGAGCGGCCGTCACGGGCGGCGAATGCCAGCTCGCGGCCGGACAAGTCGAAGAGGATGGCCTTGATGACGGTGTTGCCGGCATCGAGGCCGAGGATGTAGCTTGCCATTGGCGCCTCCCGAGGCCGCAGCCTATGCCTGGTTGTACAGATCCCAGGCCACGCCGCCATTGGCATCGTCATGAATGATCGCCATCAGCCCGCGCACGACGGCGCTCGGGTTGGCATGCTGGTAGATGTTGCGGCCATAGACCATGCCAAGCGCACCCTGTGCCATCAAGGCAGCCGACTTGTCGAACACGGCACGCAGATCCTCCTTGCCGCCGCCGCGCACCAGCACCGGGCAGCGCGCCGCCTCGACGACGCGGTGGAAGTCGTTGGGATCGGTGGTCGGATCGGCCTTGACGATATCGGCACCCATCTCGCGGGCAAGCCGGGTCAAGGTGACGATCTTTTCGGCATCGCCGTCGACCATGTAGCCGCCATGCTCTGCGACCGGCAGCATGGCCAGCGGCTCGATCATCAGCGGCAGGCCGTATTTCTCGCAATCGGCGCGCACGCGGGCGATGTTCTGCACGCATTGCCGGAACAGGTCCGGCTCGTCGGGCAGCATGAACAGATTGACCACGACGCAAGCCGCATCCATCTCGATGGCGCCAAGCAAGGGCTCGGCTTCGTTCTGCAGCACCGCCCACATCGCTCGGTGGCGTATCCTGTTGTAGGGATTGCCCATGTCGATGCGCATCACGAGCGCCGGCTTGTCCTTGCCAGGCACGGCCTGCAGCAGGTCGGCCTGGCCGTAGTTCATCTGGATGGCGTCGGGGCCGGCCTTGACCAGTTGGTTGACGACGCTGGCCATGTCTTCCAGCCCGGCAAGGAAACTCGGCTCGTTGCAGACGCCGTGATCGATGGCGACGTCGAGACAGCGGCCGCCGCCGAACAGACGGTTCATGCGGACTTTCTTGTTTACGCGCATAGGGCGCTCCTTTGATGCGTCTGGAGATCGATGCCGTGCCGGTAGGCCAGCAAGGTGAGGAAGGTCGAGCGCTCAATGGCGGCCTCGCTGGCGCTCCAGCCCTTGTGCGCCGCCAGCATGTCGAGAACGGCATTGACGAGGTCGAAGCTGAGACCGCCCGAAATGGCGATGGTGGTGCGGCGCAGGAACAGGTCGGCGAGGCACTCGACCTGCTCGCGCTCGATGATGCGCCCTATCTCGCTTGCCGAATAGTCCGACCGCGGCAGCATCTGTTCGCCCGCCGGGTGCGAAACGAAATCCCTGGCCGACGTGCCATAGCGTTGCAGAAGTGTGTGCGCGCGCTCGACCGGCAGGCCATGCTCGGCAGCGAATGATGCGCACCAGGCGTCCGGATCGGTGGGAAAATCGCGGCCGCCACCGATGGCCATGTCCTGCGTTCCCTGGCTGCGCGCGAGGCCGAGCCGCTTCAGCGCCATGTCGGCGGCCAGCGCTCCAAACGAACGGAAGGTGGTCCACTTGCCGCCGATCATGCACAACGTCGCCGGCAGATGCCCGCTCGCTTCCACGAACTCGCAAAAATGATCGCGCGGTATGCGGCTCGTAAAACTGTCCTCGCTGGCCGGCAAAGGACGCACGCCGGCGAAGCGGAACACGATCTGGTTTTCGGTAACCTTGATCGAGGGAAAGACGAAAGCGAGCGACTGCAGGATGTAGCGCTGCTCGTCCTCCTCGCAACGGACTAGGTCTGGATCATCGACCCGGATGTCGGTCGAGCCAATCAGCACCTTGCCCAGATAGGGAAACAGGATGCAGATGCGACCGTCCTCGTTTTCGTAATAGACCATGTGGCCGCCGAGCGCGTCGAACAGTTCGCTGTTGTCGACGATCAGATGCGAGCCCTTGGTACCGCCCATCATCGTCTGCGCCGTCGCCCCGATGGCCTTGTTGGTCAGGTCGATCCAGCCACCGGTGGCGTTGATGACCAGTTGCGCCCGCACCGGCAACTTCTCGCCGGTCAACGTGTCGGTAATGGCAAGGCCGTCGCCGGTCGACGACGCCTGAGCGTAGTTCAGGGCGCGCGCGTTCGCCCCGCTCGTCGTGGCGTCCAGCAGCATCTCCAGGCCGAGGCGCTCGGGCCGGCTCACCCAGGCGTCGTAATAGGTCGCCGAATTGCGGATCGCCGGGTTGATCGCCGGCCATGTCTTCAGGGTTTCGGCGCGGCCCCTGAACCGGTGCGTCGGCATCAAACGCCGTGCAGCGGTGAAAAGGTCATACATGGCAAGCCCGGCTTTGATGACCAGCGCCCCGCGCCGGCTGGGCCGCCGCGTCAGCCCCAGGAAACGCACCGCACCGTTGGCGAGACCGGAGAAAATGTCGAAGACCGGCACCGTCGTCGGCAGCGGAGCCACATAGTGCGGCGCATTCCTCAGCAGCCGGTCGCGTTCGAGCAGCGATTCGCGCACCAGTTTGAATTCGCCGTTTTCGAGGTAGCGCAGGCCGCCATGCACCATGCGCGACAGGGCGGCACTGGCACCACTGCAATAGTCGCCCTTTTCCGCCAGCACGACATCGACCCCTTGCAAGGCCAGTTCGCGAAAGACGCTGATGCCGTTGATGCCGCCACCAATGACGAGCACGGCGATGTCCGGCCGGTCGCGCAGACCGGCGATTGTATGACTACGCTTCATCGGGGCTGTTGCCTTTTTTGCTCAGGCATCCATCGCGGTGAGATGCGCGGCTGCCGCGGCGTCGATTGCCGCTAGCTCGCTTGCCGCAAGCGTGATCTCGCCGGCCCGCGCATTGTCGAGCGCCTGTTCAGGATTGCGCGCGCCGCACAGGGCGAAGGTGATGCCCGGCTGGGCGAGCGTCCAGGCGATGACGATCTGCGCCATCGACGCCTGGTGGCTTTCCGCGATCGGGGCGATGGCCTCTTTCAGCTTAGCCACCTTCTGCCGGTTGGCCGTGGAGAAGCGTGGGTTGTCCTTGCGTTGGTCGTCGCCGCCGAATGTGCGGCCGGGTTCAACCGTGCCGGTGAGCAGTCCCAACCCCAGCGACGAGTAGCTGAGGGTGGCGATGTCATGGCGGCGAGTGATCGGCAGCAGGCTGCCTTCGATCTCGCGATCGATCATCGAATAGCGCTCCTGGATCGCATCGATCTGGCCGGCGTCGATATAGCGGCCGAGATCCTCGGCGCTGATATTGCTGGCGCCAATGGCGCGGATCTTGCCGTCCGCCTTCAGCCTTTCCAGCACTGCCATCGTCTCGGCGATCGGCGTCGTCGGGTCCTGCCAATGGGTGATGTAGAGGTCGATGTAGTCGGTACCCAGACGGCGCAGGCTCTGCTCGACCTCATAGGCGATGCCGGCGGCGCCGAGATAGCGATGCACAGGCTTGCCGTCCTGATCGAAGAAATGGCCGCCCTTGCCGGAATGCCAGTTCAACCCGCATTTGGTCGCGATCACCACTTTGTCGCGCTTGCCCTTGATGGCGGTGCCGACGATCGCCTCGCTGCGGCCAAGACCGTAGGCCGGCGCTGTGTCGATCAGGCTGAGGCCGGCATCGATCGAGGCTTCTATAGCCCTGACCGACTCCTTCTCGTCGGTGCCGCCCCACATCCATCCGCCAATCGCCCAGGTGCCCAAGCCCACGGCCGACGCCGATATGCCGGACTTGCCGATCTGCCGCTGGAGTTGTCGAGAATTCATGCTGCCTCCTGTTCGGCCAGTTCGAGGATCTGGAGCCCCGTGGCCTCGTCCGTGACGATGGTGTCGAGATGGTTGCCGCGCAGGGCGGCGAGAATCGGTGCGACCTTGCTGGGGCCGCTTGCAATGCCGATCGAGCGCGGGATGGTCGCGAACTCGTCCAGCGTCAACGAGACCAGCGAACGGTTGAGCGAATAATTGCAGAGCTTGCCCTGGCGGTCGATGAGATGGGCGAGCAGCTCGCCTGTCGCCCCGGACTTTTCGATCGCCTGGCGATCGGCATTCGAGGATGGATGCAGGTCGTAGTAGCTGGAATCGTCGGTCAGGATGGAGCCGACACCCACCACCGCGACATCGGCCTCGCGCGCCTTGCGAAACACGTCTGCGACGGAGCTGATGCCCATCAGCATCTCGCGCTGCTGCGCGGTATCGGCAAACAGCGGCGCATGGATCTGATAGGCGCGGCCGCCGAGCTTGTCGGCCATCAGCGAGGCGACGTGGTTGACGTCGGTGTAGTGCTTGCCCTGCACCAGGCCGGTTGCGGGAATGATTTCGACGTCGTAGCGGCGCCCCGGCTTGAGACCGGCGACCAGCGCGCTGACACCCTTGCCGCCGGTGATCGAAATCGTGTCGCCATCCTTGATGGTGTCGAGCAGCAGCCCAGCCGCCGCCTCGCCGACGCGCTGCAGGGCCGTGTGCGGATTTTCGGAGACCGACGGAACCACCATCGCCCGCTCGATGCCGCCCAGCGCAACCAGCCGCGCTTCCAGGTCGACCAGATGGTCGATCGGCGACTTGATCTTGATCTCGACGAGGCCGAGCTGGTGGCCGCGCTTGATCAGCCGGTTGACCGTCGCGTGCGAGAGGCCGAGTTCCCCGGCGATCTCGGCCTGGGTCTTTCCTTCGACATAATGCAGGACAAGCGCCTGGTGCATCTGGCGGACAGCGGCGATGTCGTCGCGGGTGTTGGGAGGGGCCATGGTCTTGCTTCGCCGCCTTTGAGGTTCAGGACTTCTTGCGGTGCAGGAAGTGATCGATCGACACCGCCGCCAGCAGGATGCATCCCTTGATCATGTCCTGCCAATAGACCGAGACATCGAGCAGGATAAGCGAGCTCGTCACCACCGAGAGCAGCGCCATGCCGAGGATTGCCCCGAAGATGGTGCCCGAGCCGCCATTCAGCGAGGCGCCGCCGATGACGGCCGCGGCGATGATGTTGAGCTCCATGCCGGCGCCGAAGGTCGGCGTCGCCGCGCCAAAGCGCGCCATGTAGATGACGCCGGCCAGTCCAGCGAGGGTCGAGCACAGCACCGTGACCCAGAACTTCACCTGATTGGTTCTGATGCCGGAGAACTGCGCGGCCTTCTCGTTGGAGCCGGTGTAGAAAACCTTGCGGAAGGCCGTGGCGCGACGCAGCAGGAAGTCGAAGATGGCCACCACGACGATGAAGATCAGGATGACATAGGGAATGTTGTTGAAACTGCCCTGGCCGATGGCCTTGAAAGCCGGCGGCAGTGTGAACAGCGACAGCGGCGTGCCCTTGGTGACCACCAGGCACATGCCGCGCACGATGACCATGGCCGCCAGCGACGTGATGAAATGATTGAGGCCTATCACGGTCACGAAGAAGCCCATCGCCGCGCCGATCAGCGCGCTGACGCCGATGCCGATCAGGCTTGCCGTCCAGGGGTCGAGGCCGGCGAGGAACAGCGCACCCGAGACCACCATCGAGAAACATACGACCGAGCCGACGGAAAGGTCGATGCCGCCGACGATGAGCAGGATCGTCATGCCGACGACGACGATCCCTTCGATGGAGAAGCTCATCAGCATGGCGCGGAAATTGCCCCATGTCAGGAAGTGCGGCGAGGCGAAGCTCATGGCGATGCACAGCGCCAGGATGATGACGATCAGCCCGGCCTCGCGCATCGAGGCGAGCTGAGCGAGATTGATGCGCCGCCCGGCGGCCTTGATCTCGGCGTGCACGAGCGCTTCTCCTGATTCCCTAGGCGACATTCTGGGCCTGCCTTTGATTTGAACTATCCTGAACGCCAGAGGCGAGCATGATGATGGCTTCCTCGCCGAGCTCGTCGGCGGTGAGTTCGCCGGCGATCCTGCCTTCGCGCACCACGAGAACGCGGTCACACAAGCCAATCAGCTCCGGCAGTTCCGACGAGATAACGATGACGCCGACACCGCTGCCGGCAAGCTGGCGCAGCAGCCGGTGGATCTCGACCTTGGCGCCGACATCGATCCCGCGCGTCGGCTCGTCCATGATGATGACCTTGGGACTGACGGACAGCTGCCTGGCGATGGCAACCTTCTGCTGGTTGCCACCGCTCAGCGTCGAGACGGCGGCCTCGATGCCGGCCATGCGCACGCCGAGCCTGCCGGTCAGTTCCCTCGCCTGACGATCCTCGGCCTTGCGGTCGAGCAGGCCGAGGCGCCCGGTGAGCCGGCCGAGGTCGAGCGCCGAGATGTTCGCGGCGATCGGCAGATCGAGGAACACGCCGGAGCCTTTGCGATCCTCAGAGAGATAGACCAGCCCCGCCTTGACCGCATCGCCATAGCCGCGCAGCCGGAGCTGCTTTCCGTCGAGCGCGACGGTTCCTGCCGTCATTGGCCTGAGGCCACAGACCGTCTGTGCGATCTCGCTGCGGCCGGCGCCGATCAGGCCGCCAATGCCCAGAATTTCGCCGGCGCGAAGCTGCAGATCGACGTCGGCGAAGCGGCGCCCATCGGAAAGCCCCTCGACCGAGAGGAGCAGGCGCCCAGGCACCTGCGGCGCCAGCTTGTCGGGATAGAGCTGGGTGATTTCGCGGCCCACCATCTTGCGCACGACATCGTCCGGTGAGACGGCGGCGACCTGATCGGTCGCCACGTAGCGGCCGTCGCGGAAGACGGTGACTCGGTCGCACAGCGAGAATATCTCGGCCATGCGGTGGCTGATATAGACCACCGAAATGCCACGCTCCTTGAGCCCGCGCACGATCGAGAACAGCCGCTGCGCTTCGCTTTCGGTCAGCGCCGCGGTCGGCTCATCGAGCATCAGCACCTTGCAGTCGAGCGTCAGCGCCTTGGCGATCTCGACGAGTTGCTGGTTGGAAATGGAAAGGTCGGCGACCCTGGTTCGCACCGGAATGGGCGCGAGCAGATCCATGACCTTCTGGGCATCGGCGTAGAGCCTCTGGAAATTCATCAGCGGCGCGCGCCGGCTGTTGATCGCGGCCATGTAGATGTTTTCGGCAACCGTCGCGTCCTGACAGAGCGCGATTTCCTGGTGAACAAGCGCAATGCCGAGGCGTTGGGCGGCCGCGGGCGAGTGGATCGAAATACGCTCACCATCGATCAGGATGTCGCCCTCGTCGGGCTGCAATACACCGGCGATCATGTTCATCAGCGTCGACTTGCCGGCGCCGTTCTCTCCGCACAGTGCATGGATTTCGCCGCGCCGCAGCTCGAACCGTACGTCGCTCAGCGCCTTGACCGGGCCGAACGCCTTGGACAGGCCACGGATTTCAAGAATGGGCGCCTGGGTCACGCCGTGCTCCTGCGATGAACCTGCGGGGAGGAAGGAGGCCGAAGCCTCCTTCCCGGTTAATCCGGCCATGCCGAGGCCGGGCGGCGAGATCGAGACTATTCCTCGATGCCCTTGGTGCCGCGACGCTTGAGGTACTTGTCCCAGTAGAAGTCGTCCGCATTGTCCTTGGAGACGATGGAGAAGCCATTGTCGACGAAGGGCACGCTCATCGGGTTGAAACCCGAACGCTTGGCGTCGTTCATCGGGTCGATCAGGCCGGGATGCTTGGCCATCCACAACAGCATGAAGCCCATATAGCCCTGCATGCCCTGGTTTGGATTGACCGAGCCGAAGATCTCGCCGGCCTTGATCATGTCGAGGATCTTGGCATTAACGTCGGCGAGCATGACGCGGATCTTGCCACCGCCTTCCTTGGCGGCCTGGGCAGCGCCGATGGCCGAGTTGGCCTCCGGCATGAACACGGCGCCAAGATCAGGATGCGCCTGCGCCAGGCTCAGAACCGCCTGATAGGCCTTGGTGGGATCCTGGTTCGAAGCGGCGCGGCCGACGAGCTTCATGTCAGGCCATTTGGCTTCCATGCGGGCAACGAACGCGTTGACGCGCTTGTCGTGGTTGTCCTGGCCGGGATTCTCCAGCACCGCATATTCGCCCTTGCCGTCCATCGCCTTGGCAACGGCGTCGGCGGCATAGGTGCCTTCGGCATTGTTGTCGGAAGTGATGTAGGAGACGCGCTTGGAATTCGGCGAGTCGGCGGCGAAGGTCACCACCGCGGTGCCCTGTTCAATGGCGCGGTTGATCGGCTCGATGAACGGATCGGAATTCATCGGGTGTACCAGTATGCCGGCGGGCTTCTGCGCCAGCGCCTGGTCGAAGGTCGCGATCTGCTTGTTGACGTCGTATTCCGGCGTACCCGTATAGGCGGTCTCGCAGCCGAACTGCTGGCCGGCCTGCTTGAACATTTCATAGACCGGGAACCAGTATTCGACGCCCGAGACCATGACGTTCATGACGTATTTTTCACCCGGCTCGCATTTGAACGGGTTGGGGGTTTCGGCGCGTACCTGCATCGACCCAAAGCAGGTCGATGCAGCCGCCGCGATTGCGAGCGTGCTCAGAAATTTGCGCAAGTTTCCTCCCTTGGCCGAAGCCATCCTCAATGACCGTCGCAGGCACTCGGCGAGCGCTGCCGTATGGATTTGATGATGCCGACCTTCCTCCGAAAGCCGACGATCGGGACATTACAGCCTCGGCGCATGTTGTCAATATAATTCACATATTGAAATATATTTCACGACCTCCTTCGGGGACCTATACGCTCCGATCGACGAAGCTGGGCGCGGACCGCCAAGGTGCCGTACGGGGTAGGCGGGGCCTTTCCGGCCTTTGGCCGCGAACCGCGGAGAGTGTGGTTAGAGTATCGGCACCCAGGAGCTCGCGTGGTGCCCTCCCGCCGGCCGCGTCTTTATCGCGTGAAGCCACGATCTTGTCTTTGATAGCATCTATTCCGGGCGCGGCGTGACGCTCTCCATGTCGCTTAGCCAAGAAGTCTGCTGCTGCGTCGGCTTACGGCAGCCTTCGGACCATCCGGCGTATTCCGAGAAGCTTCGGCAGTCCCCCGAATGCGAACGGCCCGCTGGCTGGTGCCTGGGGGACTGTTGCTTGGTGCAGATTGGTTTGCGGGGGACGGGATTGGGTTTTTTGTCCCGCAGCTTGGGCTTCGCCTTGTTGCGGGCGCCTGATCCGG
>NZ_JAMYSG010000033.1:0-73186 GCF_040321815.1 Mesorhizobium sp. M0239 | reverse complement strand
CGATCATGCCCCCGTGTCGTCAAAAAGCTACCAGCCAAATATCCTGTCAGAACACTGAAGGTGCCTAAGTGAACTGCATTAGGCCGAAGCCGCCTTTTCAAACTTGCTCGCCGAAAAACTTATTCGGCGGTGGCTGCTTCGGCTGCCTTTGCGGCTTCAGCTGCCTCGGCGGCGGCCTTCTTCTCGGCGGCGTCCTGAGCGGCCTTCTCGACGGCCAGGGCCTCGGCGGCTGCCACCTTCTCGGCCTCGATGCGGGCCTTCTCGGCGTTCAGAGCATCGCGCTCCTCGTCGTTCAGCTTGCGGGCGCGCACGCCGGTGTTTTCCGAAATACGGGCCGATTTGCCGCGACGATCGCGCAGGTAGTAGAGCTTGGCGCGACGCACCTTGCCGCGGCGAACGATTTCAACGCCTTCAACCATCGGCGAGTAGACCGGGAACACGCGCTCGACGCCTTCGCCGTAGGAAATCTTGCGAACCGTGAAGTTCTCCTGGAAGCCGGCGCCTGCGCGGGCGATGACGACGCCCTCATAGGCCTGGACGCGGGTGCGGGTGCCTTCGGTCACGCGGACCTGGACGCGCACGGTGTCGCCGGGCTGGAATTCGGGAAGCTTGCGCTTGGCTTCGATCTTGGCGGCCTGTTCGGCCTCGAGCTGACGGAGAATATCCATCTCAAAAGTCCACTTCTTGTTCTTCCGACAGTCAGAGCGTCCGACACTCGCCTTGCAGTTCCATTGACCACTTGGCTATGCCCTTTGTCTCCAAGAGATTTGTCTTTGAAACATCAGGCAGGGGCGACTACACCGTCATTGTTGACGGGTCCGGCAGATTCTTTCTGGCCGGTACGGGCGGGCACATACAGCTATTTCGCCGCTTTGTCACGCCTTGGCAGCGCATTTTCTGCTCGCATGGCACCATCGTAATCCTGCCGTGCCGGGTTGCGCCGGTCGTTCAGGCTTTCTAAGCCTGAAATAACACAGTTTTGAGCGGCCGCAATTCATGTCTGTCTTCGATGCCATCCTGCTCTTTCTGGCGGGCTTTCTGTCAGGCGCCGCCAATGCGGTCGCCGGTGGCGGCACCTTCATCACCTTCGGCGCCATGACGTTGGTCGGCCTGCCGCCGATCGTCGCCAACGCCACCTCCTCGGTGACGCAATTTCCAGGCTACATCACCTCGACCCTCGCCTACTCGGCCGATATCAGGCATTTCTGGCGCAGCGCACTGCTGCTGTGCCTGATCTCGGCCGTGGGCGCACTGGCCGGCGCTCTGATCCTTTTGGCGCTCGACAATCCGTCGTTTCGCGCTCTGGTGCCGTGGCTGCTCTTGGCCGCGACAGCCCTGTTCGCCGCCGGCCCCTGGCTGAAACCAGTGCCGAAGCTCGGCCATGAAGCGGCGGTGGGCTCGCTCGCCGGCTTCCTGGCGCAGTTTCTCACCGCCATCTATGGCGGCTTCTTCGGCGCCGGCATGGGCGTGATGATGCTGGCGACGCTCGGCCTCACCCAAGCCGGCGACTATCACCGGCTGAATGCGTTGAAGAACATGCTGGCCATGGTCATCGCCGCGGTCGCGATCGTCGTCTTCGTCTCGGGCCGCGTCGTCGCCTGGCCGCAGGCGATCATCATGATCCCGGGCGGCGCGCTCGGCGGCTATGCCGGCGTCTGGATCGCCAAGCGCGTGCCGCAAAACGCGGTGCGCGGCTTCGTCGTCGCCGTCGGCCTGTTTCTGGCTTTCTATTACTTTTGGAAAGGCTGAGCGGCGGCGCCCAACAAATCCGGACGCCGCTCTTTCGTCAACGCCTCTGACTCCGCTCGCCGCCAGGCGGCGATCTTCTTGTGATTGCCCGAGACCAGCACCTCGGGAATCTCGCGGCCCTCGAATTCCTGCGGCCGCGTGTAGTGCGGATGTTCGAGCAGGCCGTTTTCGAAACTCTCCTCCTCGCCCGACACCGCGTTGCCCATCACGCCGGGCAACAGCCGCACCACCGCATCGAGCAGAACGAGCGCTGCCGGCTCACCACCGGAGAGGATGAAGTCACCGATGGAGATCTCCTCCAATCCCCGCGCGTCGATCACCCGCTGGTCGACGCCTTCGAAGCGGCCGCACAGGATGACGGCACCCGGCCCAGCGGCCAGCTCGCGCACACGCGCCTGGGTCAGCGGCTTGCCGCGCGGGCTCATCAGCAGCCGAGGCCGCAGGTCGCCTTCCGGCGAAGTGTGGTCGATGGCTTTCGCCAGCACGTCGGCGCGCATCACCATGCCGGCGCCGCCGCCGGCTGGCGTGTCGTCGACGGTGCGATGACGGTCGGTGGCGAAGTCACGGATCTGGATCGCCTCCAGCGACCACGTGCCGGCCTCGAGCGCCCGGCCGGCCAACGACAGGCCGACCGCGCCGGGAAACATCTCGGGGTAAAGCGTCAGCACCGAAGCGGAAAAACTCACCGGTTGCCCCCGGCATCGCTCGGTCCGCGCGGCCTGCCCTTCGGATCGAAGTCTTCCTCTCGCGGGCCGTCGCCATCCTCGTCCTCGACAAGTCCGGCCGCCGCCGGGTCGACACGGACGAAGCCTTCGGCGATCGACACTTGTGGCACGGCAGCCTGTGTGAACGGGATCAGCACGCCCTTGCGCCCGCCCAGCGTCACGTCGAGAATGTCGCCGCCGCCGAAATTGTGCACCGCGACGATCTTGCCGAGTGCGGCACCCGTCTCGTCGCGGACTTCGAGGCCGACGAGGTCGGCATGGTAGAACTCGTCTTCCTCGCCGTCGTCCGGCAGCATCGAACGGTCGACGAACAGCTCCGTGCCGGCCAGCGCCTCGGCCGCGTTGCGGTCGGCAACGCCCTTGAAGCGGACCACGACGACGGTGTTGGCGGGCCTGATGTCGATGATCTGGAAGGCGCGGCCGTCACGGGCGTAGAGCGGGCCGTAGTCGGCCAGCGCCAGCGGTTCACCGGTGAAGGTCTTCACCCGCAATTCGCCCTTGATGCCATGGGCGGCGCCGATCACGGCCATCTGGACAGGGTTCTGGAGCTTGCTCATGGCGCTTCTACCTTCGTCATCCACGGGCGGAGCAGGCGCGAAGCGACTGCGCAGACCCGAGGATCCATTCCGTTACAGCGACCAAAAAGCACGGCAGTTCAGAAAGGGTCACGAGTCTCGTTCCAGCCAAATCTCCATCTGCGGACACGTCGCATTGTCCGCCGCGAATATTTGTAACTTCTGTACCGCAGCAACGCTCGCAGGTCACGGCATGGATCCTGGGGTCTCCGCGACGTCGCTTCGCTCCTGCTGCGCCCCAGGATGACGAAGGGGGCGGGCATTTCAGCCAATCACCAAGGTTGCGACCTGCCACCAATCGATGGTTTCCTAACCCCTGTCGGCGGTCATTTCAATGAGGGTCTTCACCGCTTCCTAACCCGAATACCCGAAAATGCCGCCATGCAGGAATTCCTGATCCCGGCCAAACCCGATCTCCAGGCGGCGCGCGAAAGCTGGCTGAAGATGCTCGCGCGAGAACGTCGGCTGTCGCCTAAGACGGTGGAAGCCTATGAGCGCGACACGCGCCAGTTCCTGCATTTCCTCACCGGCCATTGCGGCGGCTCGCCCGGCATTTCGGACATCGCCGATCTGCGCCCGGCCGATCTGCGAGGCTTCCTCGCTGCACGGCGCAATGCCGGCGCCGGTGCCCGCACGCTCGGCCGGGGTCTCGCGGGCATTCGCTCACTGCTGCGTTTCCTCGAGCGGCGCGGCCTCGCCAATGCGGCCGGTGCGGCAGCCCTGCGGGCGCCGCGCCAGCCCAAATCGCTGCCCAAGCCGCTGACGGCGAGCGACGCCAAGCATATCGTTTCCATCGAAGGCCAATTGGCGGAAGAACCCTGGATCGCGGCCCGCAACGCCGCTGTGCTGACACTGCTCTACGGCTCCGGCTTGCGCATTTCCGAGGCGCTCGGCTTGGCCGGCGCCGACCTGGCGTCGGCGACCGACACCGTGCTGCGCGTCACCGGCAAGGGCGGCAAGACGCGACTGGTGCCGGTGCTGCCGGTGGCGCTCAGGGCAATCGCCGAATATCGCCGGCTCTGCCCCTATCATCTCGACCCCAAGGGCCTGCTGTTTCGCGGCGCCCGTGGCGGCCCGCTCAACCCGGCCATCGTCCAGCGCGACATGGCCAAGTTACGCTCGGCGCTCAACCTGCCCGATACCGCGACGCCGCATGCGCTGCGCCATTCCTTCGCCACGCATCTGCTCGGCCGCGGCGGCGATTTGCGCACCATCCAGGAACTGCTCGGCCACGCCAGCCTGTCGACGACGCAAATCTACACCGGCGTCGACACCGCTAGGCTGCTCGAGATTTACGAATCAGCCCATCCACGGGCATGAACCCTTCAATTTCGCAGTACCAATTAACCGTTTTGCCGCTTTTCGGTTCTAGACTGACCATGATCCCGAAAAGTGGGACCCGGTTTTCGGAAAAGATCATGGTCAAACATGAAGACAAAACCATGAAACGCGTCATCGCCATCGCCGACCGTGCAGCTTCCGTGTCGCTGAAGCTGCTCGTCGCGCTCAATGTTTTGTTCTTCCTGTCGTTCCTCGCCGTGCTGCTGTTCGCGGCCGGCAAGGCGCATGCCGGAATCCCGACCTGCACCGGCGCCGACATGCTGTCGGCCTTGCAGAAGAACGATCCGGCGACCTACCGCAAGATCGAAGCGGAAGCCGCAGCGACACCGAACGGCAAGGGCCTGTTGTGGAAGCTGGAGAAGCCCGGCGAGAAGCCGTCCTTCCTGTTCGGCACCATGCATATGACCGACCCGCGCGTCACCACGCTGCCTCCCGACGCGCAGAAAGCCTATGACGCCGCCGGCACCATCGTCATCGAAACCACCGACGTGCTCGACAAGCAGAAGATGATGGTCGCGATGCTCCAGGAGCCGGACCTGATGATGTTCACCGATTCGACGACGCTGGCGTCGCTGCTGTCGCCCGACGATGCGGCGGCCATGAACGCCGCGCTCGACGCACGCGGCATTCCTCCGGCAACGGTTGCCAAGATGAAGCCGTGGATGCTCTCGGCCATGATGGCACTGCCGGCCTGCGAGCTGGCCCGCCAGTCAGGCGGCGCCCCGGTGCTCGATGTCAGGCTGGCGCAAGGTGCGAAGGCTTCCGGCAAGCCGGTGGAAGGATTGGAGACGGCTGAAAGCCAGCTGCGGGCCATGGCCTCGCTGCCGCTGGCGTTTCACATGAAGGGTCTCGTCGACACGCTGAAGCTCGGCGATAAGATCAACGACATCAACGAAACCATGATCGTGCTCTACCAGCGCGGCGACACCGGCATGTTCTGGCCGCTGTTTCGCGTGGCCATGCCGGATGGCACGGACGACCCCGCGGGCTATGCGGCGTTCGAGGAAACCATGATCACCAGCCGCAACAAGGTGATGGTCGAGCATGCCGAACCGATCCTTGCCAGGGGCAACGTCTTCATGGCGGTCGGCGCCCTCCACCTTCCCGGTCCCGAAGGCCTCGTCGAGGATTTCCGCAAGGCCGGTTACACCGTCACGCCTGTAGGCCTGTGACCTTATCTGATCTGGGCCAGCATCGCCGGAACGACGATCCGGTGGAACGGCATGATGATCGCGAGATAGGCGCGCCCGAGCCAATTGTGCGTCTTGACGATCGTCGTCGCGGCCACCTCTTGCCGGCCCACGCCAAGATCCCTGACTTCGACCAGGACACGGAAATCGAGATGCCGGTCGTCGAGGCCAAGCACGACCTTGCCGGGAGACTGGCTGATAAGCGGAAAGATCCCGATCTTGCCGCCCGGCAACACGGCAGGTTCCAGGCCCGTCTTCAGCCGGAATGGCCTGACGGCAAGATTGCGCAGCGCTATGAGCCTTCCAACCCAGCGCGGCGTTTGCCCCAAAGCCCGTTCGGCGGCGCCGAGAGCGGTCAATGAAAGACCTTCGGTGACCAGCACATAGCGGTCGGCGAACTGGGCGCCGGCAAGAGCGTCGTGGGGGTTCGGGACAATCAGCGCTGTGGAATTCATCGCGGCAAAATCCTCTGAATCGACCATAGCAGGCACGGACTTGGCGCGCTGCGTGGCGAAACGACGCCATTCCGGCTCCGGAACGGCGGATTGTCCTTGTTTTTGGCGTTTTCCAACCCTAGCGTGAAACCAGTTCAATGATTGCGCGTTGTATGGTGTTGATTGATATTTTTCATCCACGGAGGACACTTTTATGGCGAACGCACCGAATCCAAACGACCCGTTCAATCCCAACACCACCAACACCACCATCAAGCAGAGTGGTGGCGGCGGTAGTGGCTGGCTGATTGCGCTGGTCGTCGTTATTCTGGCGGTTGTCGCGTATTATGTTTTTGGAAGAAGCGGTGAGCACCCGGCACCCGCCGAGCCGCCGGCGGCCAGCACACCGGCCCCCGCGCCCGCACCGGCAGAACCGATGAAGCCAGCCGAACCGGCGCCTGCACCTGCACCTGCACCTGCACCTGCTCCGGCCCCTGCCCCTGCAGAACCGGCCCCGGCCCCAGCGCCCGCACCGGCTCCAGCGCCGGCTCCTGCCGCACCGGCCAACTGATCGGTTCGATATCAAATACGAACGGCCCGCTGAAAGCGGGCCGTTTTGGTTAGTGGTGTCACCATGCCTTCGTCATCCTCGGGCTTAACCCGAGGATGACGAAGCATTGGCCTTTTAGATGTGGATGGGCTTGAAGAACGTGGCCAGCGCCGCCTCCTTGATCGCCTCCGACATCGTCGGATGCGCATGGCAGGTGCGGGCGAGATCCTCCGACGAGCCGCCGAACTCCATCAGCACCGCCGCCTCGTGGATCATCTCGCCTGCGCCGAAGCCGACAATATGCACGCCGAGCACGCGGTCGCTTTGCTTGTCGGCGAGGATCTTCACAAAACCGACGGTGTGCAGCATGGCGCGCGCCCGGCCATTGGCGCTGAACGGGAACTTTCCGACCTTGTAGTCGATGCCGGCCTTCTTCAACTCTTCCTCGGTCTTGCCGACCGAGGCGATTTCCGGGCTGGTGTAGACGACGCTCGGAATGACGTCATAGTTCACGTGGCCGGCCTGGCCGGCAATGGTTTCCGCCACCGCCACGCCCTCGTCCTCGGCCTTGTGTGCCAGCATCGGCCCGGCGATGACATCGCCGATGGCATAGATGCCCGGGACATTGGTCTTGAGATGGCCATCGGTCTTGACCCGGCCGCGCTCGTCGACCTCGACGCCGGCTTCCTTCAGCCCGAGACTGTCGGCATAGGCCCGGCGCCCGGTGGCGATCAGCACGGCATCGGCCTCGATCGTCTCGGCGGCGCCGCCCTTGACCGGCTCGAAGGTGACCGCGGCACCCTTCTTGGCCTTGGCGACGCCGGTGACCTTGGCGCCGAGCTTGAACTCGAAGCCCTGCTTTGAAAGCAAGCGCTGGAACTGCTTGGAGACCTCGCCGTCCATGCCGCCCAGGATGGTGTCGAGGAATTCGACCACGGTGACTTTGGCGCCGAGCCGCGCCCACACCGAGCCGAGCTCGAGGCCGATGACACCGCCGCCGACCACCACCAGATGGCCGGGCACCTTGTCCAGCGACAAAGCGCCGGTCGACGACACGATCACCTTCTCGTCGATGTCGACCTTGACGCCGGGAATGCCGGCGACATCAGAGCCGGTGGCGATGACGATGTTCTTTGTCTCGATCTCCTCGACTCTACCGTCCTCGCCGGTCACCGAGACCTTGCCGGCCGCGACCACCTTGCCGGTGCCGCGAAAGCTGTCGATCTTGTTCTTCTTGAACAGGAAGGCGACGCCGTTGACGTTCGACGACACCGTCGCATCCTTGTGCGCCATCATCTTCGTCAGGTTCAATTTCGGCGCTGGTATCTCGATACCGAGCGCGTCGAAGGAATGGCCGGCTTCGGCGAACATCTCGGAGGCATGGAGCAGCGCCTTCGACGGAATACAGCCGATGTTGAGGCAGGTGCCGCCGAAGGTCGCGTTCTTCTCGACCACCGCAACGCTGAGCCCGAGCTGCGCCGCCTTGATGGCGCAGACATAGCCGCCCGGTCCCGATCCGATGATAACGACGTCATAAGCCATGTTTGTTTCCCTTTGCTTGGCGCTCAGCGGCCGCCGCTTACATTCAGGATCGCGCCCGTCGTATAGGACGCGGCGTCGGATAGAAGATAGAGAACCGCGCCCGCGACTTCATCAGCCGTGCCGGCTCTTTTCATCGGCAGCAGGTCGCGGAACCGCTCTATCCTGTCCGGCTGCCCGCCGGAGGCATGGATCTCGGTATCGATGAGGCCGGGCCGCACCGCATTGACGCGAATGCCTTCCAGTGCGACCTCACGGGCGAGCCCGACGGTGAACGTGTCGATGGCACCCTTGGAGGCGGCATAGTCGACAAATTCGCCCGGCGAGCCCAATGTCGCTGCCGCCGACGAGATGTTGACGATCGATCCGCCCGCCCCCCCATGACGGGTCGACATGCGCTTCACCGCTTCGCGGGCACACAGGAACGAGCCGACGACATTGATGCGCATCATGCGCTCCAGCCGCGCGACGTCCATCTCGTCGACACGCGCCTTGACGTCGACGATGCCGGCATTGTTGACGAAGGCGTCGAGCCGGCCATAGGCGCGGTCGACGGCCTCGAACATGGCCACGATATCGGCCTCGCTGCCGACATCGCCCTTGACGGCTAAGGCCTCGCCGCCGCCGGCCTTGATCTCGGCGACCACTGCGTCAGCGGCAGCCTGGTTCGAGGCATAGTTGACCGCCACGCGGTAGCCGGCTTTCGATCCTAGCCGGCAGACCGCGGCGCCAATGCCGCGGCTGCCGCCGGTGACCAGCAGCACCTTTTTCGCCTCGCTCATTCCTGGCATCCCTTCAAGACAAACACATCCCACGGCACTTTCGAAAACCCGCTGCCGCCATAGGCCGAGGATTGGCGCAACGCCGGCCCGAGGTCCGGCAGGATCAGCGTCTTCGGCGCTTCGACCCCTTCGGCCGGCAGCAGTCCGATGTTGCCCTTGTCATCCGACGTGTAGATGACGCCATGCCAGGGCGTGCAGGCAGCAAGCTCCTCGCCGGTGACGTCGCCTTCGGGGCATTTGTACATCAGCGCGCCGTTCGGCCGCGACACGCCTTCGTTCCACATAACGATACCGTTGAGCACCACATTGTTGTCGAGGATCATGCGGAAGCTGTTGGTGACGGTCGCCGAGGTGCCGGTCGGCGTGAAATCGATTTCGCTGCCGCTCTGGGCGTCGCCATAGACGGCGAGCTCGATCGGACAGGCTGCATGGGCGCCGGCGGTGGCCAGCACCATGCCGGCCGCGATCGATGCGATCGAAAGCACCTTGGAAAGGCTAAGGGAACGGGTCGTCATTCTGCCGCGCAGATCCTTCCTCCGGCACGCATTCCAACAGCCGGATCAGCACCAGACCTCAGAGATCGAGTACCAGCCGTTCCGGATCCTCCAGGCTTTCCTTGACGCGGACCAGGAAGGTCACCGCTTCCTTACCGTCGACGATGCGGTGATCGTAGCTGAGTGCCAGGTACATCATCGGCCGGATCACGATCTGGCCGCCGACCACGACAGGCCGCTCCTGGATCTTGTGCATGCCCAGAATGCCCGACTGCGGCGCGTTGAGGATAGGCGTCGACATCAGCGACCCGTAAACGCCACCGTTGGAAATCGTAAACGTCCCGCCTTGCATGTCGGCGACCGACAGCTTGCCGTCGCGGGCGGCGATGCCCAGCCGGCCGATGTCCTTCTCGATCTCGGCGATCGACATCTGGTCGGCATTGCGCACGACCGGGACGACGAGGCCCTTTTCGGTGCCGACGGCGACGCCGATATGGGCATAGTTCTTGAAGATGATGTCGGTGCCGTCGATCTCGGCATTGACCGAAGGGATTTCCTTCAGCGCGTGGGTGACGGCCTTGGTGAAGAAGCCCATGAAGCCGAGCTTCACGCCGTGCTTCTTCTCGAACACGTCTTTGTATTTGGTGCGCAGCGCCATCACCGCAGACATGTCGACCTCGTTGAAGGTGGTCAGCATGGCGGCGGTCGACTGCGCTTCCTTGAGGCGGCGCGCGATGGTCTGGCGCAGCTTGGTCATGCGCACGCGCTCCTCGCGCGAGGCGTCGTCGCCGGAGGATGGCGCGCGCACGGCAACCGGTGCAGGTGCCGCCTTGGGCGTCTCTGCCGGCTGTGACGGCGCGCCTTTGGAGATGGCGTCGAGCACGTCGCCTTTCAGCACCTGGCCACGCTTTCCCGAACCGGAGATCTGGTCGACCGAGAGATTGCTTTCGGCGATCAGCTTGGCCGCGGCCGGTGCCGGCGGCATGGTGCGCGGTTCGACCGGGCCGGCGTCGCCGGCAATCTTGGCGGTCTCGGCCGCGGCCTGCTTGCCGGTCGATGCGGCATCCGGCGACGAGGCCTGCGACACCGCCTGCGGCTTGGTAGCCGGAGCGGCGGCCGCGCCACCTGCCGAAATCGAACCGAGCAGCGCGCCGACACCGACCGTCTCACCTTCCTTGACGGTGATCTCACCCAGCGTGCCGGCGGCGGCGGCAGGCACCTCCACCGTCACCTTGTCGGTCTCGAGCTCGACCAGCGGTTCATCGGCGGCGATTGTATCGCCAACCTTCTTGAACCATTTGCCGACGGTCGCTTCAGTGACGGATTCGCCGAGAGTGGGAACGCGGATTTCGGTAGCCATTGTGCCTGTCCGTTTTCTTTCGGTTCTGTTGTTCGCCCAGATATTCTCTATTCACCAAGCGCGTCTTCGAGCAAGGCGGCGAGCTGGGCGAGATGCTTCGACATCAGTCCGGTCGCCGGCGAGGCGGCGGCCGGACGGCCGGTGTAGCGCACCCGCTGATGCTTGGCGTCGATATGCGCCAGCACCCATTCCAGATACGGGTCGATGAACGACCAGGCGCCCATGTTCTTGGGCTCCTCCTGGCACCACACCATCTCGGCATTTCGGAACCGCGACAGTTCGGTGATCAGCGCCTTGGCCGGGAACGGATAAAGCTGCTCGACGCGCAGCAGATAGATGTCGTTGATGCCGCGCTTCTCGCGCTCCTCATAGAGGTCGTAATAGACCTTGCCCGAACACAGCACGACGCGGCGGATCTTTGAATCCTTGACCAGCTTGATCGCCTGGCCGGAAAGCAGCTGCGCATCGTCCCACAAAAGCCGGTGGAACGAGCTTTCGCCCGAAATTTCCGGCAGCGTCGACACTGCCCGCTTATGGCGCAGCAGCGACTTCGGCGTCATCAGGATCAGCGGCTTGCGGAAGTCGCGCTTCAGCTGCCGGCGCAATATGTGGAAGTAGTTGGCCGGCGTCGTGCAGTTGGCCACTTGCATGTTGTCTTCGGCGCAAAGCTGCAGGAAGCGTTCGAGCCGGGCCGAAGAGTGTTCCGGACCCTGGCCTTCATAGCCATGCGGCAACAGGCAGACGAGGCCCGACATTCTGAGCCACTTGCGCTCTCCGCTGGAGATGAACTGGTCGAACACCACCTGGGCACCGTTGGCGAAGTCGCCGAACTGCGCTTCCCACAAGGTCAGCGCCTTCGGCTCGGCCAGGCTGTAGCCATATTCGAAGCCCAGCACCGCCTCTTCCGACAGCATCGAGTTGATGACTTCGTAGCCGGCTTGAGCCGCCGACAGATTGTTGAGCGGGATGTAGCGGGTCTCGTCGCGCTGGTCGTAGAGCACGGAATGGCGCTGCGAGAAGGTGCCGCGTTCGGAATCCTGCCCCGACAGGCGGATTGGATTGCCGTCGAGCAGGATGGCGCCGAAGGCCAGCGCCTCGGCCGTCGACCAGTCGATGCCTTCGCCCGACTCGATCGCCTGACGTCGGTTTTCGAGGAAGCGGATGATCGTCTTGTGCGCCTCGAAATCCTTCGGCACCTCGGTCAGCTTCTTGCCGATTTCCTTCAGCGTCTTCACCGGCACGGCGGTCTTGCCGCGCCGCTGTTCGTCCTGGTTGTCGGCGGTGCGCAGGCCCGACCAGGCGCCGTCCAGCCAATCGGCCTTGTTGGGCTTGTAGTGCTGGCCGACTTCCCATTCCGATTCCAGATGCGCCCGCCAGTCGGCCTTGAGCTGGTCGAGCTCGGCCTGGCTAATATGGCCCTCGGCGATCAGCCGGTCGCCATAGATCTGGACCGTCGTCTTGTGGGTGCGGATGTTACGATACATGATCGGCTGGGTGAAGGCCGGCTCGTCGCCCTCATTGTGGCCGAAGCGGCGATAGCAGAACATATCGACCACAACAGGCTTGAAGAACTTCATGCGGAATTCGATCGCCACCTTGGTGGCGTGCACCACGGCTTCCGGGTCGTCGCCATTGACGTGGAAGATCGGCGCCTCGATCATCTTGGCCACGTCTGATGGATAGGGCGACGAGCGCGAGAAGCGCGGGTTGGTGGTGAAACCGATCTGGTTGTTGATGATGAAGTGCAGCGTGCCGGCGACGCGGTGGCCGCGCAGGCCGGACAGGCCGAGGATCTCGGCGATCACGCCCTGACCGGCGAAGGCGGCATCGCCATGCAGCAAGAGCGGCAGCACCTTGGCGCGCTCTTCCAGCGGCACGATCTCCTCGCGGCTGCGGCCGAACAGGTAATCCTGCTTGGCGCGCGCCTTGCCCATCACCACCGGATCGACGATTTCCAGATGCGAGGGATTGGCAGTCAGGGACAGATGCACCTTGTTGCCGTCGAACTCGCGGTCCGACGAGGCGCCGAGATGGTACTTGACGTCGCCCGAGCCCTCGACCTCGTCGGGTGCGGCCGAGCCGCCCTTGAACTCGTGGAAGATGGCGCGGTGCGGCTTGGCCATCACCTGGGAGAGCACGTTCAGCCGGCCGCGATGCGCCATGCCGAGCACGATCTCCTTCATGCCGAGCTGGCCGCCGCGCTTGACGATCTGCTCCAGCGCCGGGATCAGCGCTTCACTGCCATCGAGGCCGAAGCGCTTGGTGCCCTTATACTTGACGTCGATGAACTGCTCGAAGCCTTCGGCCTCGACCAGCTTCTGCAGGATCGCCTTCTTGCCGGTGGCGGTGAAGGTGATCTCCTTGTCGGCGCCCTCGATGCGGGCCTGGATCCAGGCCTTTTCCTCGGGGTCCGAAATATGCATGAACTCGACGCCGAGCGTCGAGCAATAGGTTCGGGTCAGGATTTCCAGCATCTGCCGGATGGTGCCGAATTCAAGCCCGAGCACATTGTCGAGGAAGATCGGCCGGTCATAGTCGGCTTCGGTGAAGCCATAGTTCTCCGGCGACAGCTCGTTGTAATCCTCGAGCGGCTTGGCGATGCCGAGCGGATCGAGATTGGCGTGCAGATGGCCGCGCATGCGGTAGGCGCGGATCATCATGATGGCGCGCACCGAATCGCGCGTCGCCTGGTGCACGTCGGCATCGGACAGGACGACGCCGTTGGTGACCGCCTTGTCCTTGACCTTCTTTTCGATCGTCTTCTCGACGATGCCCCAATTGCCGTCGAGCGCCGACACCAGTTCGCCATTCGCCTGCAGCGGCCAGGAGGGCTTGGCCCATGAGGCGCCCTTGGCGTTCCTGCGCACATCGCCGGAATCGTCCTTCAGCCCGGCGAAGAACTCCTGCCATTCGGGATTGACCGAAGCTGGATCGTCCTCATAGGCGGCGTAGAGCGCGTCGATGTAATCGGCGTTGCCGCCATAGAGGAATGAGGTGAGCGAAAATTGGTCGTTGGCCTGATCTTGTCTTGCCATTTTTGTCCGCGGAGCCTGGCTCCGTCTCCTGTTTTTGGAGGGGAGTAGGGCAGTAGGGGAGTAAGGCAGTAGGGAAAGCAGGCGGTTGCCGCCGCTCGTCCCGTTCTTCCTATTCCCCTACTGCCATACTGCCCTACTCCCTTACTGCCTTAACCCTTGATCGCCTCGACCAGCGTCGTGCCTAGCCGCGCCGGCGAGGGCGATACTTTTATCCCAGCCGATTCCATCGCCGCGATCTTGTCTTCCGCGCCGCCCTTGCCGCCGGAGATGACCGCGCCCGCATGGCCCATGGTGCGGCCGGCCGGCGCCGTGCGCCCGGCGATGAAACCGGCCATCGGCTTGCTTCGGCCACGCTTGGCTTCGTCCTTGAGGAACTGCGCGGCGTCTTCCTCGGCGGAACCGCCGATCTCGCCGATCATGATGATCGACTTGGTCTCGTCATCGGCGAGGAACATTTCGAGCACGTCGATGAATTCGGTGCCCTTGACGGGGTCGCCGCCAATGCCAACGGCGGTGGTCTGGCCGAGGCCGACATTGGTGGTCTGGAACACTGCCTCATAGGTAAGCGTTCCCGACCGCGAAACAACGCCGACCGAGCCCTTGCGGAAGATGTTTCCGGGCATGATGCCGATCTTGCATTCGTTGGGCGTCAGCACGCCCGGGCAGTTCGGCCCGATCAGCCGCGACGTCGAGCGGTCGAGCCGCGCCTTGACCTTGATCATGTCCATCACCGGGATACCTTCGGTGATGCAGATGATCAGCGGGATCTCGGCCTCAATCGCTTCCAGGATGGCCTCGGCGGCACCCGCCGGCGGCACATAGACGACGGAGGCGTTGGCGCCGGTCTTTTCCCTGCCCTCGGCGACGGTGGCGAAGATCGGCAGGCTCTCGCCCTTCGCGCCGGTCCACGTCTCGCCACCCTTCTTCGGGTGGATGCCGCCGATCATTTTCGTGCCGTGATAAGCCAGCGCCTGTTCGGTGTGGAACGTGCCGGTCTTGCCGGTCAGGCCCTGCACCAGCACCTTGGTGTTCTTGTCGACGAGAATGGACATTTTTTGCGACCTGATCAGTGATTGCGGAAGGGGTTCATGGCGACCACGGAGCCATAAGACTGCCCGTGGTTGAGGTCTTCGGTGTAGAGTATCTTGACGCCAAGGCGCTCGGCGGCGGCGATGATGGCGCCATCCCAATATGAAATCTGGTAGCGTTGCGCGTTCGCGATGCCCCGCATTACAACGGCGCTATCCAGATCCTGGCAGGGCTTCATGGAGATCGCGGCGACCCATTCGGCCGCCTTCGCCGGCGCCAGTGTGACCTCAGCTCGCTTGGTCACGTTGACATAGAACTCCTGCAGCACCTGTGCGGAGGTCGAATAGTCTTCCTTGGCGATCAACTCCACGGCGCGCTCATACTTCGCGCGCTCGGCCTTGTGTCCGATGGCGGCATAGACGAGAATGTTCGTGTCGAGGAAGCAGTCAGCGATCATAGAGAGCTTCCCGGTTCCATTTCTTGCCACCCATGTCGCCTGCCGCCTCGCGGGCGAGCCGCAGAAGGGCCTGCCGTGCCTCGTCCTTGGCGTACCGCTTGGCGGCCACTGCCGAGAAAAACTCCCGCACCATGGCGTTGACGGTCGTTCGCTGTTCGGCGGCCGTCAGCTTGACCTGCTCCAAGACCTCGTCTTCGACTGCCAGAGTGATGTTCTTCATTTCTCTTTTCTCCTGCGCCTACTTCACACAGTATATGTGTAACTGTGTGGCAGTCGCAAGTTCGTTACAGCCGCTTCAGGTCGGCGACGGTGAGGTCGCTTTTGGCATTGCCGGTGTTGAGCGTCGTTGCCGGCTCGAACATCAGCACGACGGGTTCCGCAGTCAGCGAGCGCGGCCGGTGTTCGACGCCGCGCGGCACGACGATGAAATCGCCCTCGCCGAGCTCGACGGGACCGTCACGGAAATCGATGGCGATACGCCCGCGCAGCACGAGGAAGGCTTCGTCCTCATTGTCATGCGCATGCCAGTCGAACATCTCGCCGAACTTGGCGACCTTCGCCTGGCTGTCGTTGACATCGCCGGCGATATGCGGATCGAAAACCTTGGTGATGGTCCGATCCGCCGCCTCGACGAGGTTTATCTTGCGCGGAGGCATCCGCTCAGCCCTTCACCGCCGCCACGATCTTCTTGGCTGCGTCGTCGAGATCATCGGCCGACACCACGTTGAGGCCGCTGTCGTTGATGATCTTCTTGCCAAGCTCGGCATTGGTGCCTTCCAGGCGCACCACCAGCGGCACTTCCAGCCCGACTTCCTTGACCGCGGCAATGACGCCCTCGGCAATGATGTCGCACTTCATGATGCCGCCGAAGATGTTGATCAGGATACCCTTGACTGCCGGATCCCTGGTGATGATCTTGAACGCCGCCGTGACTTTTTCCTTGGATGCGCCGCCACCGACATCGAGGAAGTTGGCCGGCTCGGCGCCATAGAGCTTGATGATGTCCATCGTCGCCATGGCAAGGCCGGCGCCATTGACCATGCAGCCGATATTGCCGTCGAGCGCGACATAGGCGAGGTCGTATTTCGACGCCTCGATTTCCTTCTCGTCCTCTTCCGTGGTGTCGCGCAGTTCGAGCACGTCGGGGTGGCGGAACAGCGCGTTGTTGTCGAACGACACTTTCGCGTCGAGCACGCGCAGCCGGCCGTTCTTCATGACGATCAGCGGGTTGACCTCGAGCAGGCTCATGTCCTTCTCGACGAAGGCCTTGTAGAGGATCGGGAACAGCGTATCGCCGTCCTTGGCCGCATCGCCGTCGAGCTTGAGCGCGCCGTTGAGCGCCTTCAGGTCGGCTGCTGTGACGCCTTTTTCCGGATCGATGGCGACGGTGATGATCTTTTCGGGCGTGTCATGGGCGACCGCTTCGATGTCCATGCCGCCTTCGGTCGAGACGACGAAGGCGATGCGGCCGACCGAACGGTCGACCAGGATCGACAGATAGAGCTCGCGTTCGATGTCGGCACCGTCCTCGATGTAGAGGCGGTTGACCTGCTTGCCGGCCGGACCGGTCTGCTTGGTCACCAGCGTGTTGCCCAGCATCTCGTTGGCGTTGGCGACGACGTCGGCCACCGATTTCGCCAGCCGCACGCCGCCCTTGGCGTCCGGGCCGAGCTCGGTGAATTTGCCCTTGCCGCGGCCGCCGGCATGGATCTGGCTCTTCACCACATAGAGCGGGCCCGGCAGCGCCTTGGCGGCGGCTTCCGCTTCGCTCGCCTTGAACACCGGCACACCTTCGGCCACCGGCGCGCCAAAGCTCTTCAGCAGCGCCTTGCCCTGATACTCATGGATGTTCATCTGGGTGGTCTCCGGATCGACTGGGGGTTCACTTACTGGAGATTCATTTGGAGGCGAGTTGCGGCGCGATCTTGACGCAGGCCTCGGTCAGGCCCTGCACCGTCGCCACAGAGGAGTCGAACATCTTCTGCTCGCTCTTGTTGAGTTCGATCTCGATGATGCGCTCGACGCCGCCGGCGCCGATCACCACGGGAACGCCGACATAGGTGTTCTTGACGCCATACTGGCCGGAGAGATACGCCGCGCAGGGCAGCACGCGCTTCTTGTCCTTGAGATAGGCTTCGGCCATCGAGATCGCCGAAGCGGCCGGCGCGTAATAGGCCGAACCGGTCTTGAGCAGGCCGACGATCTCGGCGCCGCCGTCGCGGGTGCGCTGCACGATCTGGTCGAGCTTCTCCTTCGAGGTCCAGCCCATCTTGATGAGGTCGGGCAGCGGAATGCCCGATACCGTCGAATAGCGGATCATCGGCACCATGGAATCGCCGTGGCCGCCGAGCACGAAGGCGGTGACGTCCTCGACCGAGACCTTGAATTCCTCTGCCAGGAAATAGCGGAAGCGCGCGCTGTCAAGCACGCCGGCCATGCCGACGACATGGCTGTTGGGCAGGCCTGAGAACTTCTGCAGCGCCCAGACCATGGCGTCGAGCGGGTTTGTGATGCAGATGACGAAGGCCTTCGGCGCGTACTTCTTCAGCCCGGCGCCGACCTGTTCCATGACCTTGAGGTTGATGCCCAAAAGGTCGTCGCGGCTCATGCCGGGCTTGCGCGGCACGCCGGCGGTGACGATGCAGACGTCGGCCCCTTCGATGCCGGCATAGTCGTTGATGCCGGTGAGCCTGGAGTCGAAGCCATCGACAGGCGACGACTGCGCGATATCGAGCCCCTTGCCCTGCGGGATACCTTCGGCAATATCGAACAGCACCACGTCGCCGAGGTCCTTGAGGCCGATCATGTGAGCGAGCGTGCCGCCGATCATGCCAGAGCCGATAAGCGCTATCTTGTTGCGTGCCATGTGAGGATGTTTTCCCTTTGTCGGTGACGACGTCTCAAATCTCTGGTGATTTGATGGCGGCGTCGAAGAAGAGGCCGGAATGCTGCGGGGAACCGCGAATTTTCGCCGCACCCAATAGCCCCGGCACGCAAAAAATTCAAACGATTATTTTGGTGTCAGTATTTTCAATCGGTTAGATCATTTGGGATTTACGTAAACGTCAAAGTTTGTAAGCCGACTTGGGAAGAAATAGCCGACGGAGATGGAAATCGTAAGGCTGGATGCAGGCGATGACGCCCTTGTGATGGCGGTCGCCAAATCTCCCCCTTGAGGGCAGGGCTATCGCATATGGAATTCCTGAGATGTCTGCCCGGCACGGACCCCACGCCTAACCCCTCCCCACAAGGGAGAGGGAGACTTCCGTTGGCGCTGGCCCAGGAGCATCGCCTGTCTTTTCGGCGCCAAGAAGAATTAAAGGCACGCGGCAGCGTTCCCTCCCCCTTGTGGGGAGGGTTAGGGTGGGGGTTCTTCTTCGCAAGAATCCATGTGCGATAGCCCTGCCCGCAAGGGGGGAGATGTCACCGAAGGCGACAGAGGGGGTCGCCGCGCGTGAAGCGCTGGCGCCATCTGTGCCGCGCCCGGTCGAACCAACCCCCTCTGGCCTGCCGGCCATCTCCCCCCTCAAGGGGGGAGATCGATTGCCACGCGATTTCGCCAATCTTCAACGAAGCAGGAATGAGCGGGGCGCCTAAGCTGCCAATTGCTTTCTTTAGGCCTGCGCCTGCGACGCTTCCGACACCGCCGGCTTTCCTTTCTGCCGCTCCGCCCAATCCTCCAGCCAGTCGCGGCTTTGCATCTCGATCAGCCGCGATGCCGTGCGCTCGAACTCGAAGGCTTCGACGCCGCGCTTGGCTGCATAAAGTGCTTGCGGCGGCGCTTCGGCGCTCGCCACCAGCCGCATACGATGGTCGTAGAGCGTGTCGATCAGCAGGATGAAGCGCTTGGCCTCGTTGCGCTTGCCTTCGCCGAGCACCGGGACGTGGTCGATGAAAATGGTTGAGAAGCGCCCGGCGATCGCCAGGAAATCACGCGCGCCAAGCGGCTTCTCGCAGAGATCGGCGAAGGAGAACCGCGCCGCATCGCCCGCCGCACGCGGCACGATCACCTGCCGCCCTTTGAGGGCCAGCGACGTCTCGGCGGTCGGCGCGCCCCGCGTCATGGCTTGCCAGGCCTCGTCGAGTAGCTGGTCCGCCGCCGCGTCGGCCGGCGTCACATAGACCGGTGTCCGGGCGAGCTTTTCCAGCCGGTAGTCCTTGTCGGCATCGAGCGCCAGCACCTGTGTGTGCCGCTCCAATATGCCGATGAAGGGCAGGAAAAGCTGGCGGTTCAGCCCGTCGCTGTAGAGGTTTTCCGGCGCCACATTCGAGGTGGCGACCAGCACCACGCCGCTGGCAAACAGCGCCGAAAACAACCTGGACAGGATCATCGCGTCGGCAATGTCGGTGACCGAGAACTCGTCGAAGCACAGCACCCAGGCTTGCTCGGCAAGGGCCTTGGCCACCGGCGGGATCGGATCGTCTTCCCTGACGTCGCCATTCTTGCGCGCCTGCCGGTGCTTCTGGATACGGTCCTGCACGTCGGCCATGAAGTCGTTGAAGTGGACGCGGCGCTTGCGCCGCACCGGCAGCAAGTCGAAGAACATGTCCATCAGCATGGTCTTGCCGCGGCCGACGCCGCCATGGATGTAGAGGCCTTTGACGGCCTCATGCGTCTCGCGCTTGCGGGCGAACAGCCAGCCCAGCGCGCTCGACTTATGCGCCAGCCGCTTGGCCGAGATCTCATCGGTCAGCCGGTCGAGCGCCGCAACGATCCGTTCCTGCGCCGGATCGCGGTCGATCGTACCGGTTTCCACCAGATGGTCGTAGCGCTGCCTAACGGTCGCATGGGTCTGGAGGCCGTCACGCAGATGCATCGGTCACGTCGTTCTGGAGCGATTCCGGGAACCGGAATTGCGTAAAACAAAAACTATCTCGTAAGCGAAATCGGCTGGCCGTTGGAAGTCTGGCCGTCGAATTTCGAGCCGCCCGAGGAATAGAGCCGCGCCAGCGCACCGCCGCTCTCGTCATAGAGCGTCAGCTGCTTGCCGGCGACGTTCCACGACTTGATGCCGTCCATCGGCGCCGGGCAATGCAGCGGACCGGCGCGGAAGCCGGCGCCGAATTTGGTCTGCGGTGTCGCCACCTTGCAGCTCTGGCCCGCAACGCTGGCGTTCCAGACACCGGCGACGCTGGCGGCGGTCACGTCCGAAGCGCCGGCCGGCGCCGAACCATCCGAAGGCAGCGCGGCGACCTGCGTGTTCGCCGGAGCGGTCGGGAATTGCGAAGGGTCGGTGGTGCCGGGCGATGCCGGCGGCGGCAGTTGGTTCGCCGTCACCTTGCCGGCGGGCGCGGCCTCCAGCGGTGCCGGCTGCTGGTCATCCATCGAGGAAAAACGTGAGGTCGAACAGCCGCTCGCAACGAGCGCCGCCAGCGATACGGCCACCAGACCGGTTTTCGAAAAAGTCATTCCAACCTCCGTCGGATCCGGCTGGGGGGAAGCCGTCCGCACAATCTCACCCCCACCAAGATGGAGAAGGTGGCGAAATTTCAACCCGATATGGTTAAAATACAGTTTGCAGCCAGAAGTGTTGCAAATTTATCGCAATCGCGACGGCTGACCGCTTGTCGCGCGTCGCTTGGGAGTTCCGGTCAACACTTCGTCGGTGGACGCTTGCGCGAACCGCCTTAGCGCCTATGTCTGGAAAACGAAACCCTGCTGGAGCCGCAAATTGGCCGCGAGAAAGACTGCCGCCAATCGCTATTACAGCGGCCCGCCCAGCGACCATTTCGACGGCGCATTGTTCTTCAATCCCGACGGCCAGCCACCCGGCGGTTTCGCCGACCTGCTGAAATGGCAGTTGAATGGCCAGCGCTCGAAATGGCCGGCAAGCGATGCAAGCCCATTCCCGCAGGCGAAACCGACGGCTCGGGTCGAGGGCGCTGCGCTGGAAGTGACCATGGTTGGTCATTCCACCTTGCTGGTCCAGACGGCCGGTCTGAACATCCTCACCGATCCGGTGTGGTCGCTGCGCGCGTCGCCGCTTTCCTTCGCCGGACCAAAACGCATCAATGCGCCAGGCATCGCCTTTAACGACCTGCCGCCGATCGACTTCGTGCTGGTCAGCCACAACCACTACGACCATCTCGACCTCGCCACGTTGAAGCGGCTGAAGGCCGGCCACGACCCGCTGGTGCTCACCCCGCTCGGCAACGACGCCATCATCGAAGCCGCCGTGCCCGGCATGCGACTGTCGGCGCATGACTGGGGCGACAGGGTCGAGATCGGCAATGGCGCCGCCGTCCATGTCGAGCCGGTGCATCACTGGTCGGCGCGTGGCGCCCGCGACCGGCGCATGGCGCTGTGGGCCGGCTTCGTCGTCGAAACGCCTGACAGCAAGCTCTATTTCGCCGGCGATACCGGCTTTCACAATGGCGTCAACTACCGGCTGATGGCCGAGAAACATGGCGGCTTCCGCTTCGCCATCCTGCCGATCGGCGCCTATGAGCCGCGCTGGTTCATGGCGTCGCAGCACCAGAATCCCTGGGAAGCGGTGCAAGGCATGACGCTATGCAATGCCGCCCATGCCGCCGGCTGTCACTGGGGCACATTCCAGCTCACCGACGAACCGATCGACGAGCCGGCGCGTAAATTGACCGAGGCGCTCGACGATCAAGGCATCCCACGCGAGCGTTTTCGCGCCTTGCGGCCGGGCGAGGTCTGGGATGTGCCGGAGCACATAGCGCCCTGATCCGGTTTCGACGGAACCCCAACGCGGCAACCGCGTTTTCATGTGGTTGAAAAATCTGCCGGTTTGCGAGGCATTGCCATGCTCAAATGGATCGTCGTTCTCCTGATCGTCGCCGCGGCGGCGAGTCTGCTCGGCATGCCGGCGCTGGCAGGTGCCGCCGCCACCGGTGCGCGCATCCTTATCGGCATCGTTCTGATCATTTTCCTGCTGATGGTGCTGGGCATTTTCGCCGTCACGTAAGTCCGGCTTTCGCCGTGACCAAGCGGCTGCGCACTGGTAATTCCTGCCCGTTTCCGCCATATAGCGCCAAACGGATACGGAATTTTTCGGAGCAATGGCCAGCACCGCCCCTTTCGCCAAGATGAACGGCATCGGCAACGAGATCATCGTTGCCGATATGCGTGGCCGTGCCGATCGGGTGACGGCGGCGGCGGCGATTGCGCTGAATGCCGATGCCGCGACCAGCTTCGACCAGATCATGGCGATCCATGACGCCAGGACGCCGGGCACCGCCTTTTTCATCGACATCTTGAATTCCGATGGAACCAGCGCCCAGGCCTGCGGCAATGGCATGCGCTGCGTCGTCCAGGCGCTCGCCGCCGAGACCGGCCAGAAGATCTTCACCTTCGAAACCGTGGCAGGCATCCTCAATGCGCGCGAACATGCCGACGGTTCGATCTCGGTCGACATGGGCACGCCGCGCTTCGGCTGGCAGGATATCCCGCTGGCCGAGGAGTTCCGCGACACCCGGATGATCGAGCTGCAGATCGGCCCGATCGACGCGCCGGTGCTGCATTCACCCTCGGTCGTCTCGATGGGCAATCCGCACGCCATCTTCTGGGTCGACAATGACGTCTGGTCCTATGAGCTCGACCGCTTCGGCCCGTTGCTCGAGAACCACCCGATGTTCCCCGAGCGCGCCAACATCACCATCGCTCAGGTTACTTCGCCCGAAACGATGATCATCCGCACCTGGGAGCGCGGCGCCGGACTGACCAAGGCCTGCGGCTCGGCCGCCTGCGCCGCCGTCGTGGCCGCTGCCCGCACCAACCGGACCGGCCGCAGCGTCAGTCTGTTGACCCCCGGCGGCGGCATGCTGCATGTCGAATGGCGCGACGATGACCACGTGGTCCTGACGGGCGCCGCCGAATGGGAATTTTCCGGCAGCTTCGACCCGTCGAACGGGACATGGGCCCGCGACACCGAAAGCGCGGCCTGATGTCCGCTCTGCCCAAGAGCCCGATGTCCCAGGGCATCGATGTCGTCACCTTCGGCTGTCGGCTCAACACCTATGAATCGCAGGTGATGCGGCGCGAGGCTGAAAGTGCCGGTCTGGGCGCGCTGGAAGGTGGCGCCATGATCTTCAACACCTGCGCCGTGACAGGCGAAGCAGTGCGCCAGGCCAAGCAGGCGATCCGCAAGGCGCGCCGCGACAACCCGCAGGCGCGCATCATCGTCACCGGCTGCGCCGCGCAGACCGAGCCTGAAAAATTCGCCGCCATGGACGAGGTCGATCTCGTGCTCGGCAATGAAGAGAAGCTGAAGGCCAACTCCTATCGCGCACTGCCGGATTTCGGCGTCAACGACACCGAAAAGGCACGCGTCAACGATATCTTTTCGGTGCGTGAGACCGCAGGCCACATGGTCGACGCCATCGAGGGCCGGGCACGCGCCTTCGTCCAGGTGCAGAATGGCTGCGACCACCGCTGCACCTTCTGCATCATTCCCTACGGCCGCGGCAATTCGCGCTCGGTGCCGATGGGCGCCGTGGTCGAGCAGGTCAAGCGGCTCGCCGGCAACGGCTATGCCGAGATCGTTCTGACCGGCGTCGACATGACATCATTCGGCGCCGATCTGCCGGGCGCGCCGAAGCTCGGCAGGCTGGTGAAAACAATCCTGAAACAGGTGCCGGACGTGAAGCGCCTGCGGCTGTCCTCCATCGATTCGATCGAGGCCGACGACGATCTGCTCGACGCCATCGCCACCGAGCCGCGGCTGATGCCGCATCTGCATCTGTCGCTGCAGTCGGGCGACGACATGATCCTGAAGCGGATGAAGCGCCGGCATCTGCGCGACCAGTCGATCCGCTTCTGCGAGGATGTGCGCAAGCTGCGCCCCGGTATCGTCTTCGGCGCCGACATCATCGCCGGCTTCCCGACCGAGACCGACGAAATGTTCGAGAACTCGGAAAAAATCGTCGAGGAGTGTGGCCTGACCCATCTCCACGTCTTCCCGTTCAGCCCACGCGAAGGCACGCCTGCCGCGCGCATGCCCCAGCTCCGCCGCGAATTGGTCAAGCAGCGCGCCGCCCGGCTGCGCGCCGCCGGTGAAGTTGCGTATATCAGGCATCTGTCGTCGCTCACCGGTACGCGTCAGTCGATCCTGATCGAGCGCGACGGCCTTGGCCGCACCGAGGGTTTTACGCTTGCCGCACTCGGCACGGGCGCACCGGGTGAGATCGTCGAGGCCGATATATCAGGCCACGATGGTAGCAGGCTGATCGCGGCGCCCCTCGCCGCCCGCGCGGCCTGAGAAACGCAAAGCATGGCTGGTTTTTTCAAGAAGATATTTTCGTTCGGCAAGAAAGAGGTGGTCGAGGAGCGGGTCGACGAGACCGCCCCGCTGCCGCCGATCAAATGGGAAGCGCTCGAGGCGCTGAAGCCGGCGGCCGAGCAGGTCGTTCCGGAGTTCTTGAAGCGTGACGAGCTGGAGCGCGAGGCGGAAACTGCGCCGACGCCGACGACGGTCGAGCCGGAAGTGATCCCCGCGCCGGAATCGGCGCCTGTCGAGAAGCCGGTGCCCGAGCCGGCACCGGCCATTCCGCCAGCACCGGAGCCGACTATTCCCTCCGAGCCGGAACCCCTGCCGGAGCCCGAGCCGGAAGAAGAACCCGCGCCCGAGACGCCTGCCGAGCCGCCGGCGCCCGAGGAGATACCAACACCTCCCGCCGTTCCGGAGCCTGCTCCCGAACCGCAGCCGCAGGAGGTCCCGCCACCCGCGCCGGCCGAGCCGGAGATCGTCCCGTCACGCCCGGAACAGCAGCCGGAACCGGAACCGGTCGAAGTGCCGACGCCTGCCGAGGTTCCGGCCGAGACACCAGCCCCGATCGAGGTGCCGACACCGGGGCCGGCCCCTGCTCAGCCATTATCAGAGGTCAGCGCCGCCCCTCATCCGCCTGCTGGCACCTTCTCTCCGTCTGAAGACGGGGAGAAGGAAGAAGTTTCAGCACCGACGCCCGAAGCCCCGCCTGCCGAAATCGCACCTCCCATTCGCCAGCCGGCGCCGATCGAATCGCAGCCGGTCATTGCGGAAATTGCGCCCGAGCCGCAGTCTCTTCCACAACCCGCGCCGGAGCCAAAAGCCGCACCCGGCAAGGTGACCGTCACCAAGAAGGTCGAGCAGAAGGCCGAGCCACAGAAGGCGCCGGAGCCGGCACCGAGGCGCTCATGGTTCCAGCGCATGAAGGACGGGCTTGCCCGCTCCTCCAAGGAGCTCACCGGCAACATTGCCGGCGTCTTCACCAAGCGCAAGCTGGACGAAGAGACTTTGCAGGACCTTGAGGATGTGCTGATCCGTGCCGATCTCGGCATGGAGACGGCCTTGCGCGTTACCGACGCGCTGGCCGCCAGCCGCTACGGCAAGGACGTCTCCGACACCGAGGTCCGCGCCATCATGGCGGCCGAGGTGGAAAAAGTGCTGGCCCATGTCGCCATGCCGCTGGAGCTCGACCTTTCACACAAGCCGCATGTCATCCTGGTGGTCGGTGTCAACGGCACCGGCAAGACCACAACTATCGGCAAGCTGGCCGCCAAGCTCACCGATGGTGGCCTGTCGGTGATGCTCGCCGCCGGCGACACCTTTCGCGCCGCCGCGATCGAGCAACTGAAGATCTGGGGCGAGCGGACGAAATCGCCTGTGATCGCCTCAAAGATCGGCGCCGATGCCGCGGGACTGGCCTATGACGCCTTCGAGAAGGCCAAGGAGGCCGGTTCCGACGTGCTGATCATCGACACCGCCGGCCGCCTGCAGAACAAGACTGAACTGATGGCGGAGCTCGAAAAGATCGTCCGCGTGCTTGGCAAACTCGACCCGGAAGCACCGCACACCGTGCTGCAGACGGTCGACGCCACCACCGGCCAGAACGCGCTCAACCAAGTCGAGATCTTCCGCAATATCGCCGGCGTCAACGGCCTGGTGATGACCAAGCTGGACGGCACGGCGCGCGGCGGTATTCTGGTGGCGATCGCGGCAAAGCACAAATTGCCGGTCTATTTCATCGGCGTCGGCGAACAGGTCGACGACCTCGAACCTTTCTCGGCAAGCGAATTCGCCAGGGCGATCGCTGGAGTAGCTTAACAAGCATGTCCCAAAAAGTTGCAGACTTTTTGGATCAGATCATGCGCAAGAAAGAGATTCCATGAACCCACCCATTCTCGAACGCGATCCGTCGGACCCGCAGAAGCAGAAGAAGGAAGGCGTCAATCCGCTGCTCAAGCTGGTGCTGGAGCTGGGTCCGTTGATGGTGTTCTTCTTCGCCAATGCGCGCGGCGGATGGCTGGTGCAGAAATTCCCTGTTCTGGCCGAGTTCGGCGGGCCGATTTTCGTCGCCACCGGGCTGTTCATGGCCGCCACGGCAATCGCCCTGATCGCCTCGTGGCTGCTCACCCGCACCTTGCCGATCATGCCGATGGTGTCGGGCGTCGTCGTCTTCATCTTCGGCGCGCTGACGCTCTATCTGCAGGACGACATCTTCATCAAGATGAAGCCGACCATCGTCAACACGCTGTTCGGCGGCGTGCTGCTCGGCGGGCTCTACTTCCGCAAGTCGCTGCTTGGCTATGTCTTCGATTCGGCCTTCAGCCTCGACGCCGAAGGCTGGCGGAAACTGACCTTCCGCTGGGGCCTGTTCTTCCTGTTCCTGGCCATCGTCAATGAGGTGGTGTGGCGCAATTTTTCCACCGACGCCTGGGTTACTTTCAAGGTCTGGGGCATCATGCCGATCACGCTTCTGTTCACCTTCAGCCAGATGCCGCTGATCCTGCGTCATTCACTCGAGGACAAGGCCGGCAAAGAAGAGAGAACCGGAAAGTAGAAAAAGCGGTTCTGCGTTCGTGAAACAATGAACCGTTCTGGGGAGAGGGACATGGAATTCATCACCACGCGCGACCAGTTGAGGACGATCTACAAGACGCCACGGCCGACCGACGGTTCTATCCGCAAGGAGCTGAAAAAACTTGACGGCCATTGCCGCTCCTTCATCGGCAAGAGCCCGTTCGTGCTGATCGGCTCGTCCGACGGTGCCGGCAATGCCGACGTGACGCCGAAGGGCGACAAGCCGGGCTTTGCCACCGTTCTCGACGACACCACCATCGCCATTCCCGATCGGCCCGGCAACAACCGGCTCGACACGTTGGAAAACATTCTCCTCAATCCCTCTGTCGGGCTGCTCTTCCTCATTCCCGGCATGAACGAGACGCTGCGCGTCAACGGCGATGCCCACATCACCGTCGACGCAAATTTGCGCGAACGCCTCGCCGTCGACGGCAGGGAGCCGCAAAGCGTCGTCGTGGTCAGCGTCAAGGCCGCCTACATGCACTGCGCAAAAGCCTTCATGCGCTCGGACCTGTGGAAGCCGGAAACCTGGTACGACCGTGCGACGCTGCCGACGCTCGGCCAGATCATGCGCGATCAGCTGGCGGTTGCCGATTCCGCCGAGGCGACCGACCGCTGGCTCGACGAGGAATACAAGAAGACGATGTGGTAGGTTTCCGGACGCGATTCGCGTCTGGACCGATTCCATACCTTGCTGAACATCCTTGCCATTTCCGGCAGCCTGCGCGCGGCTTCCACCAATTCGGCGCTGATCGCCGCACTGGCCCGCGAAGCGCCGTCCGGCTGCCGCGTCACCGTCCATGACGGGCTTGGCCGTCTGCCCATCTTCAATCCCGATGATGAGGGCGAGCGGACGCCGCTCGAAGCCTCCAAGCTGATCGATGCCGTCACCCGAGCCGACGGCGTGATCGTCTCCTGTCCGGAATATGCCCATGGCGTGCCGGGCGGGCTGAAGAACGCCCTCGACTGGCTGGTCTCGCGCGACGCCGCCGTCGCCAAGCCCGCCATGCTGGTGCACGCCTCGCCGCGCTCGCTGTTCGCCCGCGCCGCACTGGCCGAGATCATGCGCACCATGTCGTTCGCGCTTTGCGACGATGTGCTGGAGATTGCCCTGCTCGGCAAGAAGCCGCCGGAGGTCGAGAGCATCCTGGCGGAGCCGGCGAACCGGCAAGCGATGCGCGATGCGCTGAATGCTTTCGCGGACTTTATCCGCGCCCGTTGAGTGCCGACCCACCACGCATTCGTCATCCTAGGGCGAAGCAAGGAGCGAAGCGACGCGGCGCAGACCCTAGGATCCATGCCGCGACCTTTGCCGAGAATGCATCGGTCCAAGAAGGGCAGCCTAACGTTGGATACTACACGGACCGCCAAAGACAGTATTGCACCGTTGTGCCCTGCTCGAAAGTCGCGGCATGGATCCTAGGGTCTCCGCGACGTCGCTTCGCGACTGCTTCGCCCTAGGATGACGAAGGAAAGGGGCTTCGCCATGCCTTCGAAATCAACCCTTTCGCAGCTTCTCCACATCCGTCTTCCCAACATACCAATCACGCGCATTGACCTCCTCGAAAACCACCCAGACATCGTTATTGCTCAGCCCGGTGGCGTCCATGATGGCCGCCGTGACCTTTTTGGCGATGTCCGCCTTCTTGCCCGCCGGATCGGCTGATATCACTTCCTTGACGATGCGGATGTTGACGAATGGCATTTTTTCCTCCCGGGATGTTCGTGCTCGCGACCCGCTTCGATGAAACCGTCGAACGGCCACCAGTGCTCCAGTCTCAGTATGTCTTGGCGCCGTTGACCATGAGCCGCACCATGTAGAGCGACGTGGTGCCGGCGATGTAGAGGCAATTCAGCTTGTTGCCGCCGAACACGCAATTGGCGGTGACTTCCGGCACCTTGACCTTGCCGATCAGCGTGCCGTCCGGATCGTAGCAATGGATGCCGTCGGCGGCACTGGTCCAGATGCGGCCGTCCTCGTCGAGCCTGAAGCCGTCGAACAGGCCGGCCGTGCAGTCGGCGAAGACTTTTTCGCCCGAAACCTTCTTGCCGCCCTTGCCGACATTGAACACCCGCATATGCGCCGGATTCTGCGCGCCATGCGTGCGGCCGGTATCGACGACATAAAGCTTGCTCTCGTCGAGCGAGAAAGCCAGGCCGTTGGGCCGGACCATGTCGGTGATGACGGCTTCGACCTCGCCGGTGCCGGGATCGACCCGGTAGACATGACAGGCGCCGATTTCGCTCTCGGCCCTGTCGCCCTCATAATCCGTATCGATGCCGTAGCTCGGATCGGTGAACCAGATAGAACCGTCGGATTTCACCACCGCGTCGTTTGGCGAATTCAGCCGCTTGCCCTTCCATTTGGCCGCGATCGTGGTGACCGAGCCGTCGAACTCGGTGCGGCTGACGCGGCGGCCCGAATGCTCGCAGGTGATCAGCCGGCCCTGCCGGTCGACGCTGTTGCCGTTCGAATTGCCGGACGGCTGCCGGAAGACGCTGACATTGCCGTCGGTCTCGTCATAGCGCAGCATGCGGTTGTTGGGGATGTCGGACCAGACGACATAGCGGCCGGCGGCGAACCAGGCCGGCCCCTCCGCCCACTGGCATCCGGTGAACAGCTTCTCGACCTGCGCGTTGCCGTTGAACAGGCGCGCGAAGCGCGGATCGAGAATTTCATAATAGTCCGCAGCCGCCATGCTTTTCCTCCCGGCATCAATGACACCGGATCAAGACAGCCGGAGGGACAGAAGGCAATGTGGGTACGCACAGTGTCATGCAAAAGATCGCTTGCCGGCTCTGCGCATGACGTTAATGCATGTCGCCCAAAAGTGGCCCCGGTTTTGGGAGAACGACATGCATAAAAACAAAGACCTGAAGCGCGTCGCCTGAATCCGTTCAAACGCGACGCGCTTTAGCGCCGCATTAACCGGCTATGCGTTCAGCGCAATGGTGCATTGCAACATCTTCTTTTTGCAATGCACAATTACTATGTCATGCTTCGTATCGATCAAGGGAGGAAGAAACGGCCGCCGAAACGCGGCGCCAAAAAGGAACCTTGCTATGATCCTCGACAGTCTCATGACCCGCGCTCGCAACAGCATTGCCAAGCGCAAGCACTACAACCGCCTGGTCGCCGAAATCGACAGCTTTTCCAGCCGCGATCTGGCCGACATGCGCGCCGACCGCTCGGAAATGCTCTACCAGATCCACAAGCAGATCTACGGCTGAGTATTCGATCGCCTCATCACGTTCGCCATCCTTGGGCGTAGCGACGCGTAGCGTTGCGAAGACCCAAGGATGACGAAGCTACGCGTATAGGCGCGTCGCGACGTCAGTTCGACGCCGCCAGCGCCTTGTCGATCTGTGGCAGTAAGAGATCCCTCGCCGTCTCGGGCGTCAGCGGGCCGACATGCTTGTAGGCGATCTTGCCGTCCTTGCCGATGACGAAGGTTTCCGGCACGCCATAGACGCCCCAGTCGATCGCCGCGCGGCCCGCTTCGTCGACCCCTATCGCCTGGAACGGATTGCCGAGATCGCCGAGGAACCGGCGTGCGTTTTCGGGCCGGTCCTTGTAGTTCAGCGCCGCCATGGTGAAACGCTTGTCCTGCGACAGCGCCAGAAGCACCGGGTGCTCTTCGCGGCATGGCGCGCACCACGACGCGAAGACGTTGACCAATGTGACCTTGCCGGCGAAGGTTTTCGAATCGAGCCCCGGCAGGTTTGACCCCTCCAGCGCCGGCAGGCTGGTTTGCGGTGCAGGCAGGCCGATCAGGGCCGACGGCACTTCCGAAACATCGCGTCCCGACAGCAGCTGCGACAGGAACAGTCCGGCCAGGCCGAGGAAGATCAGCAGCGGCAACAGCACGAACAGGCGACGAGTGCGCGGGGGCGGCGTTTCCGTTTCGATGCTCATGGCTTTGCGACCTTGTCGGAGCGACGCCTCACGCCGGACGCCTCCAGTTCGGCAAGCTCACGCTTGCGCGCCCGCTGGTCGAGCAGGATCCAGCCGATCAATCCGGCCAGCACCACGGCAGTGATGCCATAGGCGGCGGTCACGTAGAGTGCATGCGCGCTCACGCGGCAGGCCCCGCTGAAGTGCGGCCTTCCAAGCCGATCATGTCGCCCAGTCTAGACATGCTTTTCCTTAGCCTCGCTCCGTCGGCTTCGCAATCGGTCGCCGCGCCGCAGTCATACGCCGCGTCAATCCGTGCCATGGCGCAGCGCCAGCGCCGCCGAGACCGGACCCAGCACGCCAAGAAACAGGGTTAGCGCGGCAAGAATGAGGAAGGGCTGCAGAAACGGATCGGGATTGGCGGTCGCCCCATAGCTTGCCGAAACGCCGAAGATCAGCACCGGAATGGTCAGCGGCAGCACCAGTACCGAGATCAGCAGCCCGCCACGCGGCAGCGCCACTGCCACCGCAGCACCGGCGGCGCCGATGAACGTGATTGCCGGGGTGCCGACCAGCAGCGTCAGCGCCGTGGCGCCGATGCCGAGCGGCTCCATGTTCATGAACAGCCCGAGCAGGGGCGCGGCGACCACCAGCGGCAGCACACTGCCCGCCCAATGCGCCAGGCATTTCACCAGCACCGTCAAGGCCAGCATGTGGCGATCATTGCCGAGCACCAGGAGATCGAGCGAGCCATCCTCGCGGTCGGCCTGGAACAGCCGGTCGAGACCGAGCAGGCAGGACAGCAGCGCGCCGATCCACAGGATGGCCGGCCCGATGCGGGCCAGCAGCTTCAGGTCCGGCCCTACTCCGAACGGGATGGTGGCGATGACGGCGAGAAAGAAGATGACCCCGGTCAGCGCCCCGCCGCCCGCACGGATGTTGAGGCGGATGTCGCGCAGGAAGAGGGCTAGCATGGTATGAGATGCTCGCGCGCCATCATCAACCCGTTTCCCCCATCCTCAACTCCATCCCCTCGATCCCCAGCGGCAGATGCGTCGCCGCGACAATCATCCCGCCATCCGTGCAATGCTTGGCCATCAACCCCGCAAACCGCGCCTCCGACGCCTTGTCCAGCCCTGCTGTCGGCTCATCCAGCAACCACAATGGCCGGTGGCTGACCAGCAGTTTCGCGATCGCCGCCCGGCGCCGTTGCCCGGTCGATAGATAGCCGAATGGCAGGTGGCCGATGCCACCGAGCCCGACCGTTTCCAGCGCCTCTTTGACGCCGAGCTGTCCGTCGCCGTTGAAGTCGCGCCAGAAGCGCAAATTCTCCGCCACGCTGAGCGCCGGTTTCATTGCGTTCTGGTGGCCAAGGTAGTGACAGGCCGAGGCAACAGACGGAAACGCTTCGCCGCCACCCTCGATCCTCACGCTGCCTTGCGCCACCGGCAGCAGCCCGGCGATGACCCGCAGCAGGGTCGACTTGCCCGATCCGTTCGGCCCCGTGACGATGAGCGCCCGACACTCCTCCAAGGCAAAATCGATGCCGGAAAACACCGCCTCGCCGCCTCGCTCGCCGCACAGATTTTCGGCGATCAGCCGCATTCCTCGCCTGCCCTGAAACCATGTGTCGCGGCCGCTGCCGCATCGCACAAATTTGCTTTCCAACTGTCTAGAACTATTCCAGAAAATTCTCTATATGCGGTGCATCCGTGCCAGCGGTCGGCACGGGAACAGAATTAGCGCCGAACCAGCGCACGCGCCGCCTTGAACGGCTCGGGTTGCTTGGGAACGGACAGCGGAAATGGCCGTACCCGCACCTTTGCGCGTGATTGCATGCCATCGGCGTCCGTTCCCTTTCAGGCTGAACAGACAAGGATCGCACGTGTCAAAATCCCTCGACAGTTTCAATTGCCGCCGCACGCTGACCGCAGGCGGCGCGGAGTATGCCTATTTCGACCTCATCGAGGCCGAGAAGAACGGCCTCACCGGCATCTCGCAGCTGCCCTATTCGATGAAGGTGCTGCTGGAAAACCTGCTGCGCAACGAAGACGGCCGCTCCGTCACCAAGGAATCGATCCAGGCGGTGGCCGGCTGGCTGACCGACAAGGGCACCGCCGGTGTCGAGATCGCCTATCGCCCGGCCCGCGTGCTGATGCAGGATTTCACCGGCGTTCCGGCCGTGGTCGACCTTGCCGCGATGCGCGACGCCATGGCTTCGCTCGGCGGCGATCCGCAGAAGATCAACCCGCTGGTGCCGGTCGACCTCGTCATCGACCATTCCGTCATCGTCGACGAATTCGGCACGCCGATGGCCTTTGCCCGCAATGTCGAGCTGGAATATGAGCGCAATGAGGAGCGCTACAAATTCCTCAAATGGGGCCAACAGGCGTTCCGCAACTTCCGCGTCGTGCCGCCCGGCACCGGTATCTGCCATCAGGTCAACCTCGAATATCTCGGCCAGGTGGTGTGGACCAACACCGAGGACGGCGAAACGACAGCCTATCCCGACACCTGCGTCGGCACCGATTCGCACACCACCATGATCAACGGCCTTGGCGTGCTCGGCTGGGGCGTCGGCGGCATCGAGGCCGAGGCGGCCATGCTCGGCCAGCCTGTCTCCATGCTTTTGCCTGAGGTGATCGGCTTCCGCCTCACCGGCAAGCTCAAAGAAGGCGTCACCGCCACCGACCTCGTGCTCACCGTCACCCAGATGCTGCGTAAGAAGGGCGTCGTCGGCAAGTTCGTCGAGTTCTTCGGGCCGGGCCTCTCCAACATGACGCTGGCCGACCGCGCCACCATCGGCAACATGGCGCCCGAATATGGCGCCACCTGCGGCTTCTTCCCGGTCGACTCGGAAACCATCCGCTACCTCACAATGTCCGGCCGCAGCGAGGACCGCATCGCGCTGGTCGAGGCTTATGCCAAGGCTCAAGGAATGTGGCGTGAGACCGGCTCGACCGATCCGGTGTTCACCGATCTGCTCGAGCTGGAACTTGGCTCCGTCGTGCCGTCGATGGCCGGACCCAAGCGGCCCGAGGGCCGCGTCGCCCTGGAAGGCATTCCGGAAGGTTTCGCCAAGGCGATGGAGACCGAATACAAGAAGGCCGCCGAAATCTCCAAACGCTACGCAGTCGAAGGCGCCGACCATGATCTCGGTCATGGCGACGTCGTCATCGCCGCCATCACTTCGTGCACCAACACCTCGAACCCGAGTGTGCTGATCGGCGCCGGCCTCCTGGCCCGCAACGCCAACCGCCTCGGTTTGAAGCAGAAGCCATGGGTGAAGACCTCGCTGGCGCCGGGCAGCCAGGTGGTCGCCGAGTATCTGGAGAAATCCGGCCTGCAGAAGGAACTCGATCAGATCGGCTTCAACCTGGTCGGTTTCGGCTGCACCACCTGCATCGGCAATTCCGGCCCGCTGCCGGCGCCGATCTCGAAGACCATCAACGACAAGGGCCTGATCGCTGCCGCGGTCTTGTCCGGCAACCGCAACTTCGAAGGCCGCGTCTCGCCCGACGTGCAGGCGAACTATCTGGCCTCGCCGCCGCTGGTCGTCGCGCACGCGCTGGCCGGCACCGTCACAAAGGACCTGACCACCGAGCCGCTCGGCGAGGACAAGAACGGCGAGCCGGTCTACCTCAAGGATATCTGGCCGAGCTCGGCCGAGATCCAGGAGTTCATCGAGAAGAACGTCACCCGCGAGCTGTTCGCCCGCAAATATGCCGACGTCTTCAAGGGCGACGAGTACTGGCAGAACGTCAAGGCGCCGGAAGGCCAGACCTATGCCTGGGACGACAACTCGACCTATGTGCAGAACCCGCCCTATTTCGCTGGCATGACATCAGGTTTCGGCAAGATCGGCGACATCAAGGGCGCCCGCGTGCTTGGCCTGTTCGGCGACAAGATCACCACCGACCACATTTCGCCGGCGGGTTCGATCAAGGCGGCCTCGCCGGCCGGCAAATACCTCACCGATCACGGTGTCGGCGTCGCCGACTTCAACCAGTACGGCACAAGGCGCGGCAATCACGAGGTGATGATGCGCGGCACCTTCGCCAACATCCGCATCCGCAACCACATGCTGGGCGAGAACGGCCGCGAGGGTGGCTACACCATCCACTACCCGTCGAAGGAAGAGGAATCGATCTACGACGCGGCGATGGAGTACAAAAGGGAAGGCGTGCCGCTGGTTGTCTTCGCCGGCGTCGAATACGGCAACGGCTCGTCGCGCGACTGGGCTGCCAAGGGTACCAATCTCCTCGGTGTCCGCGCGGTCATCGCCCAGTCCTTCGAGCGCATCCATCGCTCGAACCTGGTCGGCATGGGCGTTATCCCCTTCGTCTTCGAGGAAGGCACCTCATGGGCATCGCTCAACCTCAAGGGAGACGAGCTGGTCGAGATCGACGGCTTGAGCACCATCAAACCGCGCCAGACGATGATCGCCAAGGTCACCTATGGCGACGGCACGGTGAAGAATGTGCCGATCATCTGCCGCATCGATACGCTGGATGAGCTCGATTACTTCAAGAACGGCGGCATCCTGCAATACGTGCTGCGCGATCTTGCTGCTTAGTAAGGGAGTAGGGCAGTAAGGGAGTAGGGAAGGTGAAGACCTATTCCCCTATTCCCCTATTCCCCTATTCCCCTATTCCCCTACCTTCGGCTTCCCAAACCGCGCCGCTGCCGCCAAAAGCACGCTGAGCATCACGCCGTTGAGGATGTGCCAGAGGAAGTGCGTTCCGAGCGGAAAGCTGCCGCAGACCACCGGGTCGATCATCCGGCAGATGACGGACACGACGAAGATCGCCGAGCCCGCCAGATTATACCAGCCGGCGCGATTGCCGCTCACCGTCACCCAGACACCGAAGAAGGCGAGCGCCAGGAACGGCGGCAGATAGCCCGTCGTACCGTTCGACGCCTGGCGCAGCCAGTCCGGCACGGCAAGGGTTATCGCCCCGGCAAGCACATAGAAGGCAATGAAGATGGCGATGGCCTTGCCCCATCGCATGCCGAGGAAGCGGCGTAAATTGAACAGCGTGTAGGCCAGCGTGAAGCCGGCGATCGGCAGCACGTCGGCCCAGACCGTGCCCTTGGTGGCAAAGGTGTGGAAGATCGTCGAACCGATGCCGATCGCCACCACCCACCAGGCCAGCACCTCGGCGAAGGCGCCGGTGCCCAGCCTTCGCACCTCGCGCACGCCCCACAGGCCGGCGGCGATGAAGGCGAGGTTGGTCAGGGCGTTGACGGGTTCGGACCAGAATTCCGGGCCGGTCCGCTCGCAATAGAGGTCGACCGTCGCCAAAAACGTTTGCCACATCGTGATTGCCGCCCGAATCGGTTTCTATCCTGAAGCGCAGATCCTTCCTATTGCGGGGTTGCGGTCGGCTGCAATGGCAAAATTTCACCGCAACGTGACTTCCCGTTGACTTCCGGTTCTGCCACATATTTTAGCAATCAAGATAAAGCCGGCACCACCGGCGGGAATCGGAATGGCCATGGCCTCGCGAAAATCATTGTGGCTGGCAGCTCTTGCGCTGGCCTTCTCGGCGTCTGCCGGCGCCGGGCATGCCGGCGAATCCGATCGCGCCCATGCCGACCGGGTCCAGATCGACAGGCTCCAGATCGACAGGCCATTGGGCGTGGTCGAACTGTTCACCAGCCAGGGCTGCAGTTCCTGCCCGCCGGCCGATACGCTGTTCTCCGAACTTGCCGCTAAGGAAGATATCGTCGCGCTCGCCTATCACGTCGACTATTGGGACTATCTCGGCTGGCAGGACACGCTGGCACGCAAGGAGAACACCGAGCGGCAATACGACTACATGCGCGCCTTCGGCAGCCGCTCCGTCTATACGCCGCAGGCCGTCATCAACGGCCGTGTCCACGTCAACGGCGCCAGCCGCGGCGAGGTCGATGGCGCGCTCGCCCGCATGGCCAAGAACGGCGAAGGCATGCGCGTCGCCGTCAAGGTCAGCCGCACCAGCGACCGTGTGACGATCGACGCCGGTGATGCCGGCAACGGCCCCAGCGACGCCCATGTCGTCATCGTCTATTTCGACCCGCCGCAGACGGTCAAGGTCGGCGAGGGCGAGAATACCGGCCGCAAGATGACCTACTGGAACGCCGTCACCGGGATTCAGACCGCTGGCATGTGGCATGGCAAGGCACAGCGCTACGAGCTGCCGATGAGCGAGATTGCCAAAAAGGGCGGCTGCGCCGTGCTGCTGCAGTCGGTCGGCAAGGACGGCATGCCCGGTCCTATTCTCGGCGCCGCGTTCATCCACAAGCCGTAACGGACGCCGGCGCCCCCATCTTCGCTAGGACTGTGGATGGGAGGCCCCTCATCCGGCCGCTTCGCGGCCACCTTCTCCCCGAGGGGAGAAGAGGTAAAGCGCCGCCGCGATCTCCTCTCCCCTCGGGGAGAGGTCGGATTGTCCCGAATTGCCCCTTCGCAATTCGGTTGGCAATCCGGGTGAGGGGGACGCGACGCTCGGTGAAACCGCACTCGACTCACCACCCAATAAAAAACCGACGTCAGCTTGCTTCTGACGTCGGTCATTTAGGTTTTGGGATCGTCGCACCCGGTTCTTCCGAGGAAGAGCCGAGGTTGGTTCGATCCGACGCAGACCCGTGGGCGGGGGGCTTGGGGTTTACGAGCCGGTGCCGGACCGAACCGTCTCAGGCAACACCGGTAAATTCGTCGGACATTGGGGCATGAGCGCGGATAAAAAAAGGCAGAAATGTGGCGGAACATCACCAATTCCAACACGGCGTTTCATAAAAGTGACTGGACGTGACGAAAACGGCGCGGCGCGGGGCTCGGTTCGCTAGGCCTTGCAATTCAGTCGCGAACACGCCAACTTTGGTTGGCAAAGATTCATTTTGAAGGATCGAGGCATGACGGATGACAGCGGCGGGACGGGGGATGGGGACGCATCCGCGATATTGATCCCGCTGCACGAGGCACGACGCGAACGTCTCGATCAGCCGGTACGGTTTGACCGCCGCGAGTTGGACCAGATCCTCAGGCTCTACGGACGCATGGTCGCTGCCAATGAATGGCGCGACTACGCCATCGATCATCTTGCGGACCGCGCCGTGTTTTCCGTATTCCGCCGCACCAGTGAAGTGCCGCTGTTCCAGATCGTCAAGGATCCGAAACTGGCCCGCAAGCAGGGCGCTTTTGCCGTCATCGCCGCCGGCGGCCGCATCCTGAAACGCGGTCAGGAACTTGGCCGCGTGCTTGGTGTGTTCGACAGCAAGCTCAAGGTTGTAGAGGCTTGAGCTACGGAATTGAAGAAACTGGAGAATTGAAGAATTGAAGAATTGGGCACTCGACGCCTGATGTAACCGCCTTCTTCTTCAGTTCTTCAGTTCTTCAGTTCTTCAGTTCTTCAGTTGTTCAGTTCTTCAGTTCCCCGATTCCTCGCTTCAGTCCCCTTTAAGACGAAACTTCCGCTCCGGCAGCGAGCTCGGATCGGGCGGCGCCGAGGCACCGCCATTCAGCGACAGCTGCATGAACACCGTGTCCAGCCAGCGCCCATGCTTGTAGCCGGAACCTTCGAGGCGTCCCGAATAGCGAAAGCCGAGCTTTTCGTGCAGCCGCACCGAGGCACTGTCGGGACGGCCATCGCCGATCACCGCGATGATCTGGCGAAAGCCCGCCGTCGTCACTGCCTCGATCAGGCTTTGCATCAGCTTGAGCCCGACGCCCTGGCCCTTGGCCTCGGGCGCGACATAGACCGAATCCTCGACGATGAAGCGATAGGCCGGGCGCGGCCGGAAGGCGCCGGCATAGGCGTAGCCGAGAACAGTGCCGTCCTTCTCCGCCACCAGGTAAGGAAAGCCGCCGGCCATCAGGCTGTCGAATCGAACACCCATCTCCGCGCGGCTCGGCGGCTCCAGCTCATAGCTCGCCGTGCCTTGGGTCACCGCGTCGGCATAGATGGCCGTGACGCTGTCGAGGTCGGCCACCGTGACAGGCCGGATCGTAATATTGCTCATTGTTTATGCATGTCGTTTCTCTGCTCGCAATAACAGCAAAGGCCAAGACAAAAGAAAAGGGCGGCCGTTGGGCCGCCCTTCTGGAACTCGATGGTCCAAGCGCTGCTGTACTAGCGGCGGTCGCCCATGAACTGCAGCAGGAACATGAACAGGTTGATGAAGTCGAGATAGAGCCTCAGCGCGCCCATGATCGCCTTGCGGCCGGCGACATCGGTAGCATCGCCCTCGAAATACATCTCCTTGATCTTCTGCGTGTCATAGGCGGTGAGGCCGGCGAAGACCAGCACGCCGATCGCCGACACGGCGAAAGACAGCGCCGACGACTGCAGGAAGATGTTGATCACCGACGCGATGATGATGCCGAACACGCCCATGATCAGGAACGAGCCCATTGCCGTCAAGTCGCGCTTGGTGGTGTAGCCGAACAGCGACAGCGCGCCGAAAGCGGCGGCGGTGGCGAAGAAGGTCTGCGAGATGCTTGCCGTGGTGTAGACCAGGAAGATCGACGACAGCGACAGGCCGACGAGACCGGCATAGACCCAGAACGTGGTCTGCGCGGCAGCGACGCTCATCGACTGAATCCTGAACGACAGGAAGAACACGGCGGCCAGCGGCGCCAGCATCACCACCCAGCGCAGCGGCGAACCGAAGATCGCGTAGCCGAACGAGGTCAGCATCTCGCCGCTTGGCAGCGTCGCGACAGCCGAAGCCGGATCGGTGGTGGTGGCCAGCATGATCGTGCCGACAGCGGCAAGACCAGTGATGAGGAGGCCAAGCCCCATCAGATTGTAAACCTTGATCATGTAGGCGCGCAGGCCCTGATCGATGTCGGCACCGACGCTGACGCCGGGCACGGCGCGCGTCTGGTAGTTGCGAATGGGATCAGCCATTGTAGTCCTCTATTGCTTCTACCCCGTCCGGTGTCAGGTCCTTCCGGACCCAGGCGCCGCTGGCAGGGCTCCAGCATGCCTGTGGCGAAATATGATGGTTATTCGCGTCAAGAACAAGACCGTAACCGGATGTAACGGTTCGTGAGAGGGCGAAGTGCCGATTCCTCGGCTTTTCGGAGGGCTTTCTTACCAAGATTTAATCCAGGATGCCCATTTCCGGGCCTGTCGTCACAAATTGCGCAGCACCGGTGCTGCCTTGTGGCCGAGCACCCGCCAGGTGCCGGCGAGACCAATGCCGACCGTGACCACCAGCGAAAACAGAATGGTTGCCACCGCCACCTCCGGCATGAAATGCGACGGCAATGTCATGATGCGCGCGACGACGAACCAGGCGGCAGCACTGCCCGCTGCCAGCGCGAAGATGGCGGTGGCCAGCCCGATCAGCATATATTCGAGCGAGAAGGCCGATATCAGCGTCGTGCGTGTCGCACCCAGCGTCTTCAACACCACCGCATCATGGATGCGCGCCCGGTTGCCGGCTGCAAGCGCGCCGGCCAGCACCAGCACCGAGGCGATCAGCGCCACGCCAGCGGCGGCCCGGATCGCCGTGCCGAGTTGCCCGACCAACCGGTTGACGACATCGAGCGCGTCCTTGACCCGCACCGTCGTCACCGCGGGGAAGGCGCGGGTGACGGCGTTGAGGATGCGGGCGTCGTCGGCCGTCGAGGCACTCTTTTCGGTCAGCGTCGCCATCCAGCCATGCGGGGCGCCTGCGAATGTGTTGGGCGAGAAGACCATGACGAAATTGATGCCCATCGTCTCCCATTCGACCTGGCGGAAATTGGCGATCCTGGCGGTGACATTGCGGCCCAGCACATTGACGGTGATGGTGTCGCCGAGCTTCAGCCCGATCTCCTTGCCTTCTTGCGCCGAAAACGAAACCAGCGGTTCGCCGCTGTAATTTTCGGGCCACCAACTGCCCTCGGTCAACGTCGCGTTCTCCGGTTGCCTGGTGTCATAGGTCAGGCCGCGGTCCCCCCTCAGCACCCAGGCGCCTTCCGCCGGCACTTTCACCTTGTCGACATCGACACCGTTCAGCGCCATCACCCGGCCGCGCAGCATCGGCACCTTGGCCAGCACGCCCTGCGGGGCCTCCTTGCCGATCAGCGCCGAGAAAGACGCGACATCGGCGCTCTGGATGTCGACGAAGAAGAAGTTCGGCGCCCGTTCCGGCAGGCTGCCGGAGATCTGCCGCCTGAGATTGCCATCGATCAGCGCCAGCGTCACCAGCAGCGTCAGGCCAAGCCCCAGGGACAGCACCACCGATGGCGTCAGGGCGCCTGGCCGATGAATGTTGCCGATGGCGAGCCTGAGCGCCACGAAGCGCACGCGCGGGCTTTTCCTGGCCGCCCATTGCACCAGTGCGCCGACCACGCGCAGCACCAGGAAGGCGAAGACGGTAGCGCCGACAAAAATCGAGGCTATGCGCTGGTCGCCCGAGAACAGAATGGCCAGCGCCGCAAGCAACAGCGCGATGCCTATGGCGGCCGCGACATAAGCGGGGCGCGGCAAGCCGCGGCCTTCCAGCCCCATTTCGCGAAACAGCGCGGTTGCCGGCACGTCGCGGGCGCGGCCGAGCGGCAGCAGCGCGAAAGCCAACGTCACCAGCAGGCCGAACAGCGCCGCCATACCGAGCGCGCCGGGATAGAAGCCGCCTTCGGCAGGCACCGGAATGACGGATTGCAAGGCCGCACTCGCCGCGAACGGCATCAGTGCGCCGAGCACAAGGCCCAGCACGATACCCAATCCGGCTATGATCAGGATCTGCACGAGATAGACGGCAAAGACGAAGCCGCCCGAAGCGCCCAGGCTCTTGAAGGTGGCGATGACGCCGCGCTTGCCGTCGAGATAGGCGCGTACCGCATTGGCGACGCCCACGCCGCCGACCACCAGCGCCGTCAGCCCGACCAGGGTCAGGAACTGCGAGAAACGTTCAATGTTGGACGACAGCGCGGGCGCCGCGTTGCTGCGTGTGCGGATCGACCAGCCTGCTTCGGGGAAATCCGTGGCGGCCTTGTCCTGGACGGCTTTCAGCCGCACCTCGTCGGCGTCTGCCGGCAGCCGGATCTTGTAGGCATTCTCGACCAGGCTGCCCGGCTGGATCAGTCCAGTGGCCGCCAGTCCGTCGGTCGAGATCATCAGCCTTGGGGCGAAGCCGAAACCGTCGGACACGGCGTCCGGTTCGGCGACCAGCCTGGCGCGCAGTTCGAAAGTGGCGGTGCCGAGCTTCAGCCGGTCGCCGATCTTGACGTGCAACCGCTCGAACAGAAGATCGGGTGCCGCCGCACCGAAGACGCCGAACTCTTCGCCGAACAGTTCCTGTTTCGACAGTGCCGGCTCGGTCTCCAGCGTGCCATAGAGCGGATAGGCATGGTCGACCGCCTTGGCCTCGACCAGCGCCTGGTCGGATCCGTCGGCCAGACGCGCCATCGAACGCATGCTGGCGGTCCGGGAAACTGTGCCGAGCCCGTCAAGGAAGCTGCGCTCCGCCCGGCTGGCGTCACGCTGGTTGATCTGGAAGCGAAGATCGCCGCCGAGCAGCGTCTGGCCCTGATTGGCGACACCGGCGGTGATCGAACGCGCCACCGAGTTGACGCCGCCGATGGCCGCGACGCCGAGCGCGATGCAGGCGAGGAAGATCAGGAAGCCGGACAGGCCGCCGCGCATCTCGCGCAGTGAGAAGCGGACCGCGAGCCTCAACGTCCGGGACAGCGGCATCAGGCCGTCACCTTGACGGGGGCCGGTGCCTCGATCCGGCCCGAGCGCATCGAAACCTGGCGCGAACAGCGCGCCGCGAGCGCCGGATCATGGGTCACCAGCACCAGCGTCATGCCGCGCTCGGCCGCCTTGGCAAACAAGAGGTCGGCGACCTGCCGCCCGGTCGCCTGGTCGAGATTGCCGGTCGGCTCGTCGGCGATCAGGATGCGCGGCGACGGCGCCAATGCGCGGGCGATCGCCACGCGCTGTTGCTCGCCGCCCGACAATTCGCCGGGATAGTGGGTGACGCGGTCGCTGAGGCCAACCGCCGCCAGCTCGCGCGCCGCCACCGAAAACGGATCGGCATGGCCGGCCAGTTCCAGCGGCACCGCGACATTTTCCAGCGCCGTCATGTTGGGAATGAGATGAAAGGACTGGAACACGATGCCAATGTTTCGGCCACGAAACGAAGCAATCTGGTCCTCGCTTTTGCCGTTGAGCAGCTCACCGGCGATTCGGACCGTACCTGAATCGACCCTTTCCAGGCCTGCCAGGACCATCAGCAATGTCGACTTGCCGGAACCCGAAGGCCCTACGATGCCGGTCGCCTCGCCCGTCGCCACATCAAGGCTGACACCCTTCAGCACATGGACCGATGAAGCGCCCTCGCCAAGGGTCAGGGATACATCTTTCAGCGCGATGACGGCTTCTGTCAAAATGAAATCGTCCTATATCTGGAAAGGCTCTGCTTGCCGGAAGCCGTCGACTGAAGAATTCCTAGCTCATATGGGGCCTGCCGCATGTCTTTCAAACGCAGTATTGCCGCAGGCTTGATGGTTTTCCTCGCCATCAGCGGCGCCATGTCGTCGGCGAGCGCCGAGCCGTTCAAGATCGTCGGCTTCGGTGACAGCCTGATGGCGGGCTTCGGTCTTGGCCCGGACCAGGGCTTTACCGACAGGCTGCAGGCCGCGCTTGGCGCCAGGGGCCAGGATGTGATCGTCGCCAATGCCGGCGTCTCCGGCGACACGACGAGCGGCGGCCTGGCTCGGCTCGACTGGTCGGTGCCGGACGGCACGCAGCTTGTCATCCTCGAACTCGGCGCCAACGACATGCTGCGCGGCGTTTCGCCCGACATCACCAGGAAGAACCTCGACGAGATGCTGAGCAAGCTGAAGCAGCGCAAGATTGCCGTGCTTCTGGCCGGCATGCGTGCCGCACCCAATCTCGGTCCCGACTACCAGAATGCGTTCGACGCCATTTTTCCGGACCTGGCGAAGAAATACGAAGTCGTGCTCTACCCGTTCTTTCTCGACGGCGTCGCCGGCCAGCCCGGCATGCAACTCGAGGACGGCCTGCATCCGAGCGCAAAAGGCGTCGACCAGATGGTCGAACGCATCCTGCCGACGGTAGAGAAGGTGATCGCGGCAGTGCCGGGCGATTCCTAGCGGATTGGAACTGTTTCCGCCCGGCAAGCTTTTAACAGGGACTGTGGCCAACAAACCTCTTGCTCCGTTTGACTATCGATGATTCGCTATAGGTGACAGTTCGATTCGAGGAAGGGAGGCTCTTCATGCCGCGTCTTTTCACCGCCCTCGAAATTCCGCGTGACGCTGCCCTTTCGCTGTCCCTGCTGCGGGGCGGCTTGCCGGGAGCCCGCTGGATCGATGTCGAAAACTACCATCTGACGCTGCGCTTCATCGGCGATGTCCCCGGCCATGTCGCCGACGAGATCGCCAACGCGCTCGACCGCGTCCACCGCCCTTCCTTCTCGCTGGCGCTGTCCGGCGTCGGCGCTTTCGGCCAGAAGAAGCCGCATGCGGTGTGGGCGGGTGCTTCCGCCTCGCCCGGTCTGGCTGCCCTTCAGGGCGAGATCGACCGCATCTGCCAGCGGCTAGGCATCCCGGCCGATCCGCGCAAGTTCATGCCGCATGTGACGCTGGCGCGCTTACGCAATTCGACTCCGCTGGACGTCGCCCAATATCTGTCGGCGCGCGGCAATTTCTCGACGCTGCCGTTCCGCATCGGCCGTTTCGTGCTGATGTCGTCGCGCGATTCGGTCGGCGGCGGACCCTACATCGTCGAGGAAGCCTGGCCGCTGTCAGGCACGGACGCCCGCGCCTCCAGCCTTGTCGCCAGCGCCTCCGACGCCTCGCGGATCATGCGATAGGCGGAAGCGAAGGCTTCTGCCTCGTCATGATAAGGATCCGGCACGTCGCGTGACTTTCCCTGCGCGAACTCCAGGAACAGATGGATGCGGTCCTGCACGGCCGCCGGCGCCAGCGCCTTCAGGTCGGCGACATTCGACCGGTCCATGCCGAGGATCAGGTCGAAACGGTGGAGGTCCTGCGGCGTGACCTTGCGCGCCCTCTGTCCGGAAATGTCTACGCCGTGCCGCACCGCGATCGCGATCGCGCGTCGATCGGGGGCAGAGCCGGCCTCCCAGTCACTGGTTCCCGCTGAATCGAGCAGGATATCCCGGGCCGATCCGCGCTCGGCCCAAACGGCGCGGAAGACACCTTCCGCCAGCGGCGACCGGCAGATGTTGCCGAGGCAGACGAAGAGAATGGAGTTTATGGGCTTCGCGCTCATCGATCCGTCGCTATGGTGAGGGTCGTTTTCGAATAGCACGGGATATGGACATGGCGAGAGAGAAACTGGGCAGGCAAGCCGCTGAAGCCGCATTGACCGGTCTCGACGGCTGGGCGCTGGCGGAAGACGGCGCCTCCATCAAGCGCACATTCACCTTCGCGAATTTCTCCGAGGCTTTCGCCTTCATGACCCGCGTCGCGCTTGCCGCCGAGACGATGGACCATCATCCCGACTGGTCGAATGTCTACAAGACAGTCGACGTGACGCTGAACACTCACGACGCCGGCGGCGTCACCGCGCTCGATATCGATCTGGCCAAGAAAATGAACCGTTTTGCCGGCGCCTGAGGCCTGGTATCGCCTCGGCGGGCCCAAATCGGCACCGGCATCTTGTAGCGGGGGTCGGGTTTCACCACATTTTGCCCCGCGGGCATGCGCCGGGATGCGCACGGGCTCTGCAAGGAGAGACTGATGGCGCGACAATCCGGTTTTAATTTCTTCGGCTTTGGCGGCAAGCTGGCGGACGAGAGCGAAGTGCGCGAGAAATTCTGGCGCACAGCCAAGAAGGCCGCGCGGCAGATCCCCTTCATGGAAGAGGTGGTGGCCGCCTATTACTGCGCCATGGACAAGAACACGCCGCTGCGCGCCAAAGGCATTCTGTTGGCCGCGCTCGGCTATTTCGTGCTGCCGGTGGATGTCATCCCCGACTTCGTCTTCGGGCTTGGCTTCACCGACGACATCGCCGTGCTCACCGCCGCGATGACCGCCGTCAGTGCCCACATCACCACTGCGCACCGGCAGGCCGCCAGGGACGCCATGGCCGACAAGGGCTGAACTCGCGCACGGAACGCCGTTGAAGCCGGCTTTCCGCGGCAGCGTAAAAAGTCAAACTCTTGCCGCTTTCGTGGCCTCCAAGTCGCCAAAGGGATGTCGCGCCAGCCGCTCGCAAGGCGGCGGCGCGGGAATGGCGGCGGTTTCCTCGGGGTGAGGGTCCTTTTCTCTTCGGAAATTCACCGTTTGGTAACCCAGATTAAATCAAAATGAAGCGACGGGCAGGACGCCAAGCCGGCCTGCCTCCGCACCATTTGGAATACGGGAAAAGCGATGCGCGGATTGATTGCTATAGTTTCGAGTCTGGCCCTGGTGGCCGTGGCAGCGCCGGCACTGGCGCAGTCGGCGACCAAGATCGGCCAGCACAATGCCTGGGGCACCTACAGCTACCAGGCGTCGGGCGGCAAGGTCTGCTATGTCCTGACCGTGCCGACCGACAAGCAGCCGCCGACGCTCGACCATGGCGACATGTTCTTCTTCGTCAGCCAGCGGCCCGGCCAGCAAGTGTCGTACGAGCCGCAATTCATTGCCGGCTACAACTTCCAGGACGGCTCCAAGGCCACCGTGACCATCGATAAGAAGACGTTTTCGATGTTCACCCGCGGCAAATCGGCCTGGGTCGAGAATGCCGCCGAGGAGCCGGTGCTGATCGCCGCCATGAAGACCGCCACCGACATGAAGGTGACGGCGAAGTCCGGCCGCGGCAATCCCACCTCCTATGTCTTCTCCCTGAAAGGTATTTCGGCGGCGCTGACGTCGATTGCCAAGTGCAAATAGGCTAGGCTTTGTTTTGAGTGAAAGGCCGGGCCGCAAAGCCCGGCCTTTCGTTTTTGGGTCTGTTGGTGGATCTCTGGCGAGGGTGCATCATCGCACTCCGCATGACTCTGCCTTCAACCTGTGCTATGCGCCGCGCTTCCTTTCCGGCACGATGCGTGAAATCGGCCGCAAACCGCTTATATCAGTGCAACCATGACCCTTTCATTCGATCTCACCACTGACGGCGCCCGCGACGCGTTGCGTGCCCGCGCGGCACAGCCCGAAAAGCCGTCGCTGATCGGCCTGACGCGGGTCGAGCTCGCCGAGGCTCTGGTTGCATCAGGCACCGTGCCCGAGCGCCAGGCGAAAATGCGCGCCCAGCAGTTGTGGCACTGGATGTATGTGCGCGGCGTCTCCGATTTCGCCGGCATGTTCAACATCTCCAAGGATCTGCGCGCCGAGCTCGACAAGCATTTCACCGTCGCCAGGCCCGAGATCGTCGAGGAGCAGATTTCCGCCGACGGCACGCGAAAGTGGCTGTTCCGCTTTCCGCCGCGCGGCGCCGGCCGGCCGGTCGAGATCGAGACTGTCTACATTCCCGAAGAGGGTCGCGGCACGCTGTGCATCTCGTCACAGGTGGGCTGCACGCTGACCTGCTCGTTTTGCCACACCGGCACGCAGAAGCTGGTGCGCAATCTGACGGCTGAGGAGATCCTCGCCCAGCTGCTCACCGCCCGCGACCGGCTCGGCGATTTTCCCGACCGCGACACGCCCGACGGCGCCATCGTGCCGGCCGAGGGCCGCAAAGTGTCCAACGTCGTCATGATGGGCATGGGCGAACCGCTTTACAATTTCGAAGCGGTGAAGAAGGCGCTGCTGATCGCTTCCGACGGTGACGGCCTGTCCCTGTCGAAGCGGCGCATCACGCTGTCGACCTCCGGCGTCGTGCCGGAAATCTTCCGCACCGGCGAGGAGATCGGCGTCATGCTGGCGATCTCGCTGCACGCCACCAATGACGATCTGCGCGACTTGCTTGTGCCGATCAACAAGAAGTATCCGCTCAACGAGCTGATCGCCGCCTGCCGCGCCTATCCCGGCTTGTCGAACGCCAAGCGCATCACCTTCGAATATGTGATGCTGAAGGACGTCAACGATTCCATCGAGGACGCCAAGGGCCTGATCAAGCTGCTCAAGGGCATTCCGGCCAAGATCAACCTGATCCCGTTCAACCCGTGGCCGGGCACCAATTACCAGTGCTCGGACTGGGAGACGATCGAGAAATTCGCCGATTACATCAACAATGCCGGCTATGCCTCGCCGATCCGCACGCCGCGCGGCCGCGACATTCTCGCCGCCTGCGGCCAGCTCAAATCCGACTCCGAGCGCATGCGCAAGGTCGACCGGCTGGCGCTGGAAGCGATGATGATAGCGGGGCACGGCGAGGCGTGAGCCGCCCCTTCGCCTGGCTAAAACGCTTCGCCATCATGGCGGTCGGCTATGTCGCCGCGGTGCTGACCTCGATCCTGGTGCCGGTGCTGCTGATCGCTCTCCTGGAAGGCATCGAAGACGGCAACTGGTCCATCATTTTCGCTTTCGACTGGCTGGGCTCGTTCCCGCTCGCCGTCTTGACCGTAACGATCGGCGCGCTGTTGATCGTCGGCCCGGCGCTCTTTGTCGCCGAACGGTTTTCACTTCGGGGATGGTTCTACTTCGCCGCCACCGGTGCGATCACGTCCATCGCCTTTGGCGTATCCATGCCGCGCTCGGCCAGCAGCTTTGTCTTCAATCCGGGCTTTCTGGGTTTTCTCGCCACCGCCGGCATCGCCGCCGGTTCGGTCTACTGGCTTCTGGCTGGACGCAGGTCCGGCACGCGACAGAATCTGGGCCGGGATTGATGGCGCGTCTCGTCGGCTACCTCGTCCGTTTCACTGTCATCCTGTTCGGCTATGCCGTCGCCTCGCTGGCGGCGAGTGCCTTCCTCAACATCCTGTTCCTGGCATCGCTCGGCTACACGCCGGAACATGCGCACCCGACGGCGACGGCTTCCCTGTATTTCTCAATTCCCTTCGCCGCCCTGTTCGTCGCCTATTTCGCCCTGATGCCGGCCTCTGTCGTCATCCTGCTTGCCGAAATCCTGGGCCGGCGCGACTGGCTGTTCTATGCGCTGGCAGGCGCGGTGGTTGCCGGTGTTTTCCTCGGGCTTGCCGACCGCAGCGATGACACCGCCTTCATCGTCAGGGACACCAGCGCCATCATGGCCGTGATCGGCAGCGGCATGGTCGGTGGTATCTTTTACTGGCTCAGCGCCGGGCGCTGGGCCGCAAGCTGGTGGCAAGGCGAACCAGGCTCAAAAGAGGATGGCCGGACAGGATGACGGCGCCTACTTCGCCTGGGCCGTCAGGATCTTGAGGGCGAAGGCGGAGAACACGCCGGCAAACAGATAGTCGACCACCCGCGTGACGCGCGGGCTGGCCTTCATCGCCGCCGAAAACTTTTCCGCCGCCAGCACCATCGGCACCGTCACCGGCACCGACAGCACGATGAACATCAGCCCAAGGAAAAACAGCTTTCCCGGTGCGTTCGGATCATGCGCGGAGACGAACTGCGGCAGGAAGGTCATGAAGAACAGGATGATCTTCGGGTTGAGCAGATTGACGCCGAGGCCCGCCGCCCAGCTGCGCAACAGCGAAATCTCGGGGCCTGTCTTCTTCTCCGGCGAAAATGCCGAGCCCCTGGTGATTGCCTGCCAGGCCAGGAAGACGAGATAGCCGGCGCCGAAGATCTTCAGCACGAAGAAAGCCATCGGCGAGGCGACGATCAGCGCCGAGACGCCGACCACCACCAGCGTGGTGTGGATGAGCGTGCCGCACAGCGCGCCAGCCATCGAGGCAAAGCCGGTGGCACGGCCCTGGCTCAGCGTGCGCGAGACGAACAGGGTCATGTCCGGCCCCGGCGTGATCGCCAGGATGACCGTGGCGATGGCGAACTGGATCAGCGTGGTGGTGTCTGGAATGAACGACATGAGCGGCCCCAAGGGATTGCGAGGCCTATACAGGATGCGCCATGACGATGCCAGACACAGCAGCGACCCGATCTCGATCCAGCAGGCGTCCGCACGGCATTCGCTGGACGGCCGGCCGCGGCGTCCTATGCCTGCCTGCTCAGCCGCATCCTCGCCGGCTCCTCCGCGACGAGTTGATCGTTGCGGACATCGGCGTCCCCGGTGATCTGGTCGATCGGCTTGGGCCGGCCGAGGAAATAGCCTTGCGCCTCGTTGCAGCCTTCGACCTGCAGGATGGTGAGCTGGACATGCGTCTCGACGCCTTCGGCAAGCACCGGAATGTCGAGGCTGCGGCCCAGCGTCAGCACCGCCCGGATGATGGCCTTGGCCTGCGGGCTTCGCTCGACGTCAGCCATGAATGAACGGTCGAGTTTGATCTTGTCGAACGGAAACGAGCGCAGCGTATCGAGCGACGAATAGCCGGTGCCGAAATCGTCGATCGCGATGGTCACCCCCAGCGCCTTGATCTGGCGCAGGACATGCAGCGTCCGCACCTTGTCGGCGACGATCGTCGATTTGGTCAGCTCCAGCTCCAGGCGTTTCGGCGACAGCCCGGTCTCGACCAGTATCTGGTGGACGAGCTTGGCGAGATCGGCATGGGCGAACTGCACCGGCGACAGATTGACCGCGATCTTGTGGCCATTGTCCCACGAGGCCGCCTGGCGGCACGCGGTCCGCAGCACCCATTCGCCGATCGCCATGATCGAGCCGTTCTCCTCGGCAATCGGGATGAATTCGGCGGGCGGGATCATGCCGTGCACCGGATGGGTCCAGCGCAGCAGCGCCTCGTAGCCGCAGGTAGCGCCGGTCGGGACCGAGGTCTGCACCTGATAGTGAAGCGAAAGCTCGCCGCGGTCGATCGCCTGGCGAAGGTCGGTGGCCAAGGCACGGCGCGCCCGCGCCGTCTCGTCCATGGCGGATTCGTAGAAGCAGACGGCTCGCGTGACGTCGTTCTTCGCCCGGTACATGGCAAGATCGGCATTGCTGACCAGCCGCTCGCGGTCGGCCCCGTCGCGCGGATAGACGGCGACGCCGATGCTGGCGCCGGCGGCGATTTCGAAATCGTCGAGCCGCAACGGCTCGAACAGGGATTTCTCCAGCCGCGAGACCAGCCCGAGAAGGTCCTTCTGATCCTTGAAGCGCTTGATCGCGGCGAACTCGTCACCGCCGAGCCGGGCGACGAATTCGCCCTCGCCGATGAGTTTCGATAGCCTGCGGGCGACGATCTTGAGCGCCTGGTCGCCGGCCGCATGCCCCCTGAGGTCGTTGATCTCCTTGAAGCGGTCGAGATCGATGACGATGACCGCCGTCATAGTGTCCTCGCCCTCGCATGCCCGGTCGATTTCATGGTCAAGGCGGTCGTTGAAGGAGACCCGGTTGGGGAAGGCCGGTAAGGGCGTCGTTGAGGGCGAGATGCTGAAGCCGCTCGAAGCTCTCCAAACGACCACGCTCATCGATCAGATAGCTGGCGAAGCCGGTAGCCGCGACGATCAGGCCCACCACGGCGACGGCGACCGCCATTGCCACCAGAATATCGGGATTGGTGCCTGTGCTGATGAAGGACAGCGGCGTCACCGCCACCGCGGCCATAGCCGTGAAATGCAGGCCGACGATCGCCAGCACCAGCAGCCCGATGGCGAGATAGTGCGACCAGCGGTATGGCCGGCGCACGGCATGGCCGACGGCCAGGGCGGAGAACACCGCCGAGATGACCAGTGAGGCCACGACATAGGGGCCGTCCCATTCGACGATGCCGGCAACGTGATAGGCCATCATGCCGGTGTAGTGCATGGCCGAGATCGCCAGGCCGACGACGACGCCGCCCCATTCCGGGGCCAGGCGCCGGCTCTTGCCGGATGCGAGGGTGAAACCCAGCCCGGTGCCGGCGATGGCGATGACCAGGGATGCCATGATCAGGACCGGATCGAAGGTGATCGGCGCGCCGGGCTGGTAGGCTAGCATGGCGATGAAATGGGTGCACCAGATCGACGAGCCGGCGGCGACCGCGGTCAGGAACAGCCAGCCCTTCATCTGCACGCCGGTGGTTTTTCTCGAACGGTCGAAGAGGCCGATCGTCACCCAGCAGCCGGTGACGCACATCAGTGCCGCCAGCAGGACAAGCCACAGATTATGCTCCATGGCGATGCATGATATAACGCGCATCAAGAACGGCCCGAGCCCGAGGACACCCGCGACAAGGCAGGCAAGAAGCCGCCCGAAATGGTCGAGACGGCTTTGTCGCGAATGTTAGCGGCACGGCGTGAAAACTTGATTAAGTCCTTCCGGCAAATGCAGCCTTTGATTGCAGCAGGTTGTTTCCGCTGCCGGCGGCCACCGGCCATGCGCTGGACCAGAAGCCATGCATGCACGCGTGCTTGCTCGCTCTGCCGTTCCTGCTAAAAGGCGCTGCGACAATCCGTGACGCCCAGGCTGGGGCGTCCGCCATCGACGGAGTAGAAATGTCCAAGGCCAAAGACGTCAAGAAGGTCGTGCTCGCCTATTCCGGCGGTCTCGACACATCCATCATCCTGAAATGGCTGCAGACTGAACTCGGCGCCGAAGTCGTGACTTTCACCGCCGATCTCGGCCAGGGCGGCGAACTCGAGCCGGCCCGTCGCAAGGCCGAGATGATGGGCATCAAGGACATCCGCGTCGTCGACGTGCGCGAGGAATTCGTCGCCGACTTCGTCTTCCCGATGTTCCGCGCCAACACCGTCTATGAAGGCACCTATCTGCTTGGCACTTCGATCGCGCGGCCGCTGATCTCCAAGCATCTGGTCGATATAGCCCGGGAAACCGGCGCCGACGCGATCGCGCATGGCGCCACCGGCAAGGGCAACGATCAGGTTCGCTTCGAGCTTTCAGCTTACGCACTGAACCCCGATATCAAGGTCATCGCGCCGTGGCGCGACTGGACGTTCAAGTCGCGTACCGACCTGATGAATTTCGCCGAGCAGCATCAGATCCCGGTGCCGAAGGACAAGAAGGGCGACGCACCTTTCTCGGTCGACGCCAACCTCTTGCATTCGTCCTCCGAGGGCAAAGTGCTGGAAGACCCGTGGGTGGAGCCGCCGGAATTCGTTCATCAGCGCACCGTTTCGCCGATGGACGCGCCGGACAAGGTCACCGAGATCGAGATCGAGTTCCTGAAGGGTGATCCGATCGCGCTGAACGGCAAGAACCTGTCGCCGGCGACCATGCTGGCGGCACTCAACGATCTTGGCCGCGACAATGGCATCGGCCGGCTCGACCTGGTCGAGAACCGCTTCGTCGGCATGAAATCGCGCGGCGTCTACGAAACACCAGGCGGCACCATCCTGATCGCCGCCCATCGCGCCATCGAATCGATCACGCTCGACCGAGGTGCCGCCCACCTCAAGGACGAGTTCATGCCGCGCTACGCCGAGCTGATCTACAACGGCTTCTGGTTCGCGCCCGAACGGCTGATGCTGCAGGCGATGATCGACAAGAGCCAGGAAGACGTCGAAGGCACGGTGCGCCTCAAGCTCTACAAGGGCAATGTCATGGTCACCGGCCGCAAGTCGAAGAAGACGCTTTATTCGGATGCGCTGGTCACCTTCGAGGACGACCGCGGCGCCTACGACCAGAAGGACGCCGCCGGCTTCATCCGCCTCAACGCGCTGAGGCTAAGGACGCTGGCCGCGCGCAGCCGCACCAAGTAGCGCGGATGCGCGGTTTCGGTCGCTGCTTGGCGCCGCTGGTTGTTCTGGCGACGCCGGCCACCGGCCAGGAGTTCGACCCCGCCTCTCTCGACCTTCCGGCCCTGATCGAGTGCAGGGCGGACGTTCCGACCTACAACGACTTTGCCCTGTGGCTGTCCAGCGCACCAGGTGCCGTTGAAACGCTTGGCTGGAAGGAGGTTGCCTCGGGCAATCCGTTTCTCAGCCAATACGAACTGCCGGCCAAAATCCGCGTGTTCAACCGCGAGACGGGATCGATCGTGTTTACCGCAGCCGGGCCGATGGCCGTGCTCGATGGCATTGCGGCGCCAGAGCTTGCCAGGGAGCTCAATGTCATTGCCGTTTTTTCGACGCCGGAAAAATTCCTTGGCGAGAAGGTCGTTGTCCAAAGCACCGAAGAGTCGGAAGGATTGACCTTCTCCACGGGCATCAAGCTCAACGTCTCGACCGTCGAGTCGCACCCCGGCAAGACGCTGGCGGGCTGCTCCTACACGCTCGAAATCAAATGAAACCCGACATTCGCGCCGGGTTTCCGATCAAGTCAAAAATAGCCGGGGCCTTCTGCCCGGAGCATGATCCGTCAATCGCCGTCGATCGCCGTGGCAATGCGGGCGATGGCCTGCTGATAGACGCTCGCGGAATTCCAGCCGGCAATCGCGCCCATATTCGCACTCGCGCTCGCGCCCGCCCGCCAGCCATGCCCCTTGAGGAAGTTGGCGGTGGAAGCCAGCGCCGTGCTCTTGTCGCGCAGGTTTCCGCCACCGACGCCATATTTCAGGACGTTTCCGGGCAGGAACTGCGTGTGTCCGATCTCGCCATGCGCGGCCCCGACCGACGAGGCTGTCAACGCCCCGCGATCAACCAGCTTCAGGGCTGCGATGGCATGCGGGTAGAAGAACCCCGGCCGGCGGCAATCATAGGCAAGCGTCAAAATGGCAGAGACGGTGTTCTGGTTGCCCATGGCCGAACCGAAGCCGGTTTCCATACCCCAGATGGCGAGCAACACGCCCGGCGACACGCCGTAATTCGCTTCGATCTTGGAGAACAGCGCCGCATTCGACTTTTTCAGCGACCGGCCCTTGGAAATAATCGCTGCACCACCACGACGCCGCATGAAATCGTCCACCGAGCCGCTGAAGGCCTTGTGAATGCCGCGGTCGACTGAGATCGTCTTTGTCGCGTAGTTTGCCCCGGCCAGAGCGGCCAGCCCCTTGGCGCCTACACCTTCCGACCTGGCCTGCGCGGCAAAGTCCTGCTTCCAGGCGTCGAAGCCGGCGCCGGTCTTGCCGCAGCTGGCTGCCGCCTGTGCGCCCGTCGCCAGCGCAAGCACCGCCACCACGGCCGCTGCAAACATCTTTCCCTTGGCAAGAATTGCCATGTTGATCTCCTGGTTGCCTGAATCACGTCCCAATTGCGAACTTGCCAGCGAAACGCGCACTTGTCACTGTCACCGCTGCAATGCTGGCGAATGCCGTGGAATTTGCCTAGGATCAAGTGATTATTGTGGCAGGGGGGCTGCATGCAAGACGTTGATGTCGTCATCATCGGTGCCGGCTCGGCGGGTCTTGCCGCCGCCAGGAGCTTGCAGGCGGCGGGGCTTTCCTTCACGCTGCTCGAAGCGATAGACCGAATCGGCGGGCGAGCCTGGACCAGCGACCAGCATTTCGGCGTGCCTTTCGACATCGGCTGCGCCTGGCTGCATGCGGCCGACCGCAATCCCTATTTTCCCGAAGCCCAGGCGGCAGGCTGGACGTTGCATCATCACGACATGAACGTCGATCATCTCTACTACCGCGAGCGCAAGGCGAGCGAAGCGGAAGAAGCCGACATGAAGGCCGCCGACGCAAAGCTGTTCGAACTGCTGGCCAAGCATGAAGTGAAGGACGGAGATGACGATCGTCTTTCGGCGCTGTTGGCCAAAGGCCATGCACCGCGCGCCGCCGCCACCTTCGCCGGGCCGATGGATTTCGGTGCCGACGAGGACGAAATCTCGATCCTCGACTTCCAGGCCGCTGCCGATCTCGACCCGAACTACTTCAGCAAGGAGGGCCTTGGCGCGCTGGTGGCGCGTTTCGGCGCCGGCGTGCCGGTCGAACTTTCGACGCCGGTGCGCAAGATCCTGTGGGACGTGCCGGGCGTCGCCTGCGTCACCGATCGCGGCACCGTCCGCGCCAAGGCGGTGATCGTCACCGCTTCGCCGGCGGTGCTCGCCTTCGAGGAGATCGCGTTCTCGCCGGCCTTGCCAGACACGCATTTCGGCGCCTTCTTCGACCTGCCGATGGGCATGCTGACCAAATTGCCGGTCGAAATATCGGGCACCAGGCTCGGGCTGCAGCCCTTCGACGACCTGCTGATCGAACGGATGGCCAGGCACGACATCTATTTCCTGTGCTTCCCGTTCGACCTCGATCTGATGGTCGGCTTCGTCGGCGGCGATTTCGCCTGGGAAATGTCGGCGGCCGGCGAGGCGGCCGGCATCGACTTCGTCGTCGACCGGCTGTGCGGCATCTTCGGCGGCGATACGCGCAAACATGTCGGACGCGCCATGATGACCAATTGGGGCGGCGAGCGCTTCGTACGCGGTGCCTATGCCGCCGCTCGCCCCGGCCGTTCACTGGCGCGCGCCGCACTCATGCAGCCGGTGGCCGACAAGATCTTCTTCGCCGGCGAGCACCTGGCCGGTCCACTGATGCAGACCTGCGGCGGCGCACGGCTGTCGGGCGAAGCGGTGGCAAGACAGGTTGTCACCCAGCTTGCGGCGAGGACATGATCCGAACCGAAGGACGGAACCAACGACAGGTGGAACCTGGTCTTCGCTTTGCGAAACCTCGTTCTGCAGAGATTATGTTCCAACAAGTTCGACAAAATGCGGAACGCCGCGCGGCTGTTCGCGTTGGGCACGGGCCGCCGTGAACATCTATGTCACCTCCGGTGAATTGAGACCGACATGAAACTCTTCGACTGCCCCCATTGCGGCCATCGCATCTATTTCGAGAACGCCAAGTGCCTGAACTGCGGGAACCCGGTGCTCTACGATCCCGAGCACGCGCGCTTTGCGCTGGCGGGCGTCGACGGCGTCTTCCAGTGCACCAACGCCGACGAATGCGCCTGCAACTGGATGGCGGAACCGGGTCACGCTTTTTGCCGCGCCTGCGTGCTGAACCAGCTGATCCCGGATCTCTCCGTCGACGGCAACCGCCGCCGCTGGATCCGTGTCGAAGCGGCGAAGAAGCGCGCCATCTACTCGCTGCTGGCCTTCGGGCTGCCGGTAGTCCCCAAGCAGACTCCTGCCGACGAGGTCGGCCTGGCCTTCGACTTCCTCGCCGATCCGATCGGCGGCGGCCCTGGTGGCGAGCGGATCCTCACCGGCCACGACAATGGTTTGATCACGCTCAATGTCGCCGAGGCGGATTCGGCCGAGCGCGAGAAGCGGCGCGTCGAGATGGGCGAGAACTACCGCACCTTGCTCGGCCATTTCCGCCATGAGCTCGGGCACTATTACTGGGACCGCCTCATCCGCGACGATCCGCACAGGCTCGAAGCTTTCCGCGCACTGTTCGGCGATGACCGCGCCGATTACGAACAAGCGCTGAAGGCCTATTATGCCGATGGTGCGCCGCCCGACTGGCAGCAGGGCCACATCTCGGCCTATGCGACCTCGCATCCTTGGGAGGACTGGGCCGAGACCTGGGCTCACCACCTGCATATCACCGATACGCTGGAAATGGTGCACGCACTGAACTTTCCACTCGGCCGGCTGGAGACGGTGGAGGCCAACGACTTGCCGCGCGGCGACACCGGCGGCGAATTGCAGGCGGCACCCTCGGAGCCGGCGGCCGCGCCGGAGCCTTTCGAAAAGATCCTTGCCCGCTGGCTGGTGCTGTCGGAGGCCTCCAATTCGATCAACCGCTGCATGGGTCTGCCCGACCTCTACCCCTTTGTCATTTCGGACGTCACGGCGCGGAAATTGGAATTCGTTCACGAACTTCTGACCGATTTGCCGAAAGAACACGGAACAAATCGTGAGTTGGCGCAGGCGCTTTAGCGGGAACGCATGAGCTGCTGCCCCGTTTTCGCTGCCGAGGGACCATGAAAACGGAGAGAAACCATGAAATCCCTATTGTTTCCTGCGGTAGCCGGAATGCTGACCGTGATGTCGGGCGCCGCGTTTGCCGATACCGCCGTCTCAGCCGTCACCGATCTTAACGTGCGCGCCGGGCCTGGCCCGCAATATCCTGTGATCGGCGTGCTCGCCGCCGGTCAGTCGGCAACGCTCAATGGCTGCATCGAAAACAGCAAATGGTGCACCATAGCCGAGGCCGGCGGCCAGGGCTGGGTCTATTCCGACTATGTGACGGCCGATATAGGCGGCAGCCGGGTGGTGCTGACGGAACGGCGCTCTAGCGTTGCTGTCGTCTCGCCGCCGGAGGACATCGGCAACTACTCGACCGATTATACCGGCGCGATCATCGCCAGCGATCCGGTCGTGGATGACTTCCCTTCGCCCCCGGCTGAAGTCCGCACCTATGTCGACACGCATCGCCTCGATCCCATCTATCTCGAAGGCGAAGTGGTGACCGGCGCGACCCTGCCCGACACCGTCGAGCTGCGCGAGATTCCGGACTACAATTACCGCTATGTCTATGTGAACGGCCAGCGGGCGCTGATCGATCCGCAGACCCGACGCATCATGTACGTCGTTCGCTGACGACAAGCGGCACAAGCGGCCGCAGCGACAGCAGCGGCCGCCAGCAGGCGGCGCTGCCGCGCGGCGCTCTCCTGCGCCGACTTTGCTCTGGCTTAGTCTTTGCGGAAAACCATTCCGATTTTCCCGGCCATCGGTTAGTCAACAGGCGATGACTTTGGGAAGGGAGCCCGCGTGACCATCGATCCGGCCGCCTTCGAGCGTTACAGGCATTCGCCGAACTCCAGGACGACCTTACCGCGCCTGTTGCTCGGAACGGGGATCGTGGTCCTTTTTTGGGCAGCAACCACCGTGGCCGTGCTGGTCGGCGGCACCTATGCCTTCATCGCCTGGCAGGCGACCCCATCATCCGGCATTCAGGGCTTCCTCGCTTCGCCCCTCGGCATCCTCACCGCGCTCGTCTCGTTTGCCGGCATCTGGATCGGCCTGTGGGTCGCGATGCGCTGGGTGCATGGCGAGAAGCTGTCGGCGCTGCTCGGCAACAGCCGACGAGTTTCATGGCCCGGCTTCCTCAAAGGGCTGATCGCGGTGCTGATCACGTCGTTCATATCCGAAATCCTGCTCTATCTGCTGCAGCCGCAGATCACGCGTGGCCCGATCAGCCTGTCATCCTGGCTGGTGTTTGCGATCCCGATCGCCGCGCTTACCTTGGTGCAGACCTCTTCGGAAGAGCTGCTGTTTCGCGGCTACCTGCTGCGCGGTCTCGCCAGCCGGTTCACGAGCCCATTCGTCTGGGCCCTGCTGCCGGCCCTGCTGTTCACCTCGCTGCATTGGAGTGCGAGTTCGTCACCAGCCATCAATGCTTGCGTGCTGGCGTCGATCGCCGCTTTCGCGCTGCTGCTGACACTTGTCGTCTACGCAACCGGCAATCTCGGCGCCGCCTTGGGTGCTCATCTCGGCAACAACCTGACCGGGTTTCTCTTGATCTCGCATCAGGAAAGCTACAATTCCTTCGCCCTGTTCAATGCCAGGCCGCTCGAAGGACCGGGCTGGGCGACGTCGGATGCGGTTCTCATCGCCTTCATCGGCATCGCCTGCAGCCTGCTGACCATCGTGCTGCTTCTACATCCGCGTTCGCCGCTCAGGGTTGCCGCCGAATTTCCGGACCGGGCGAGCACGGCCTGATTGCAGGCCGGGAACGACGCAATCCGGTCTTTGTCTTGACTCCGTGTCCGATTTCCTGTCTACACGCCCCGAATTCCGCGACGAGTATCCCTCCGAGCAAGCCGACCAGGACGCCGAAGCCTCTTTGAGGTGAAGTGCTGTAAATCGATCCTGGAGGCCAACACCCGGCAGCGCTGAGCGCCCCCGGGTGCTTTTTGGTTTTGGCTTTTGGTTGGACACTGGGCGCGAACGCATTACCTCTCGGGCATCATCCGGATGCCAGGGAAAAGGAAAACGAATGTTTGAATCGCTACAGGAACGTCTTGGTTCGATCCTGAACGGCCTGACCGGCCGCGGAGCCCTGTCGGAGGCTGATGTCTCGGCGGCGCTGCGCGAGGTGCGCCGGGCGCTGCTCGAAGCAGACGTGGCGCTGGAAGTGGTGCGCTCCTTCACCGACAAGGTGCGCGAGAAGGCCGTCGGCGCTGCCGTGGTCAAGTCTATCAAGCCCGGCCAGATGGTCGTCAAGATCGTCCATGACGAACTGGTCGACATGCTCGGCGCCGAAGGCGTCGCCATCGATCTCAATGCCCCGGCGCCGGTCGTCATCATGATGGTCGGCCTGCAGGGTTCCGGCAAGACGACCACTTCGGCCAAGATCGCCAAGCGTCTTTCCGAGCGTCAGAACAAGAAGGTCCTGATGGCCTCGCTCGACACGCGGCGCCCCGCTGCGCAGGAGCAGCTGCGCCAGCTCGGCGAACAGGTCAAGGTCGCCACGCTGCCGATCATCGACGGCCAGTCGCCGGTCGACATCGCCCGCCGCGCCGTGCAGGCGGCCAAGCTCGGCGGCCACGACATCGTCATCCTCGACACCGCCGGCCGCACCCATATCGACGAGCCGCTGATGGTCGAGATGGCCGACATCAAGAAGGTGTCGAGCCCGCACGAAATCCTGCTGGTCGCCGATTCGCTGACCGGCCAGGACGCCGTCAACCTGGCCAAGAGCTTCGACGAGCGCGTCGGCATCACCGGCCTCGTCCTGACCCGCATGGACGGCGACGGCCGCGGTGGTGCTGCACTCTCCATGCGCGCCGTCACCGGCAAGCCGATCAAGCTGATCGGCACTGGCGAAAAGATGGACGGGCTGGAGGAATTCCACCCCAAGCGCATCGCCGACCGCATCCTCGGCATGGGCGACATTGTCTCGCTCGTCGAAAAGGCCGCCGAGAACATCGACGCCGAACAGGCGGCGGCGATGGCCAAGAAGATGCAGTCGGGCAAGTTCGACCTGAACGATCTCGCCGGCCAGCTTCAGCAGATGTCGAAGATGGGCGGCATGGGCGGCATCATGGGCATGATGCCCGGCATGGGCAAGATGAAGGACCAGATGGCCGCCGCCGGTCTCGACGACAAGATGTTCGGCCGCCAGCTCGCCATCATCTCGTCGATGACCAAGGCCGAGCGCGCCAATCCCGATTTGCTCAAGCATTCGCGCAAGAAGCGCATCGCCGCCGGTTCCGGCACCGACGCGGCCGAAATCAACAAGCTGCTCAAGATGCATCGCGGCATGGCCGACATGATGAAGGCGATGGGCGGCAAGGGCAAAGGCGGCGGCCTGATGCGCGGCATGATGGGCGGCCTCGCCTCCAAGATGGGCCTCGGCGGCATGATGCCCGGCGGCCCCGGGGGCATGGGTGGCGGCATGATGGGCGGCGGCATGCCGGACCTGTCGAAGATGGACCCTAAGCAGCTCGAAGCCTTGCAGAAGCAGGCACAGGCAGCCGGCCTTGGCGGCGGCATGAAAGGCCTTCCCGGCGGCGGTGGCCTGCCCAGCGGCGTGCCAGGTCTGCCCGGCGGCATGAAACTCCCCGGGCTTCCCGGCCTCGGCGGTGGCGGGCTGCCCGGCCTTGGCAAGAAGAAGTGAGGACGCCATGAACGAAGAGAAGGACATGGCCGACGCCCGCGCTCTCCTGGCCGATTACCGCGCCTCGATCGATAACATCGACGCGGCCCTCATCCACATGCTGGCCGAGCGCTTCCGCTGCACCAAGGCGGTCGGTGTGCTGAAGGCGACGCATGGCCTGCCCCCGGCCGACCCGGCACGCGAGCAGCAGCAGATCGCCCGGCTTCGCCAGCTGGCGAAGGATGCCCATCTCGACCCGGATTTCGCGGAAAAATTCCTCAACTTCGTCGTCCGCGAAGTGATCCGCCACCACGAACAGATCGCCGCTTCCAACGGCGTGATGAAAGCCGGCTGAGAAACCAGCCACCAACCGATCAACCAAATCAGCCTTTTTAGGAGAAAATAAATGCCCTTGAAGATCCGACTGGCCCGTGCGGGCTCGAAGAAGCGTCCTTACTACCACGTCGTCATTGCCGACGCCCGTTCGCCGCGTGACGGCCGGTTCATCGAATCGATCGGCTCGTGGAACCCGCTGCTGCCCAAGGACGGCGAACGCGTCAAGGTCGACGCCGACCGCGTCAAGCATTGGCTGGCGCATGGCGCCCAGCCGACCGACCGCGTGCTGCGCTTCCTCGACGAAGCCGGCCTCGTCAAGCGCGACGCCCGCTCCAACCCGAAGAAGGCCGAGCCGGGCAAGAAGGCGCAGGAACGTGCTTCGCTCTTGAAGAAGGCGCAGGAAGACGCCGCTGCCGCGGCTGCGGCCGCCGCAGCAGCACCGGCCGAGGCGGAAGCCGCCACCGCCGAATAAGTATTGCCCTATCGCATCCAGGAAAACGGCGGGCCAAGGCCCGCCGTTTTGCTGTCCGGTTCTGTCTGTAAGAGCTGCCTATCAATAACCGCTCGGGCAGCGGTCGATGTAGACGCGGCCCCGCCGATCGCGATAGCGGCATTCGCCGCTCTCGCTTGCCCGGCCGATCAGCGCACCGGCAACGGCGCCGACGGCGCCACCGACGACGGCGCCTTCAACCGGATCGCCAGCGACCGCCGCACCGACGGCAGCGCCACCGAGGCCGCCAACGGCCGCGCCTTTTTCCGTTTGCGAACAAGCGGCGAGCGGCACCAGAAGCGCCATCAAAAGCATCGTTTTCTTCATCGTCGTTCCTCTCCGATAGGAGCCGCCTCCGCCGCCAAGCGAATCTCTAACTCGCAACTCGGCGATTCGATCCCTAAGACATTGCCCGGCAAAGGGTTCCAGGCTTCGAGTTGAAAGCGATGCTTCGAGCGGATCTATCGGCTGAACGGGATCAGCGCGCGGACCCTGGCATCGCGCAGATACAGGCCACCCCACAGGATAATGCCGAGATAGACGCCGAACAGAATGTGCGAGAGCAGCGGGTTATCGACGCGGACATTGGTGGCGATGGCGCCGCCCATATAGGCGGTGAGCAGGATGGCGCCGAGCACCGCGCTGCGCGGCAAGGCGTAGAGCGCGGTCGAGATCAGGCCGATGACGCCAAGCATGCGCGCGACATTGGCATCGGCCGGCCAGCCGAGCGGCACCATCGTCTGGGTGACGACATCGAGCGGCGGCAGCTTGATGACGCCGTCGAAGATCATGAACAGCACGATGACGCCGCTGAGCACGCGGCCGGTCCACAAAGCGCCCGGCGAGACGGGCGCGGTTTCGGAAATGCTCATGGTGGTCCCTCCTGATGGTCGAGCCCTTTCGCAGGGGTCGACCCAAGGACGTGGCATGGGGCCGCGATCCGACAGCGGGGCGGATTCTTTTAAACCCGCGCGCCTTCGCCTACGAAAAATAGAACTTTTCCGCCGGGATCATCTTCGGCGGCGTTTCGCCCAGCGCCTCGAATACCGAGATCTCGCAGACGCGGCAGAGACCGTCGAGGGCGAGGTCGTTGGCCTCGGTGCCGAACGGATCCTCGAGCTCTTCCGAAAGCGCGTCGAGGCCGAAGAAGGTGTAGGCGATCAGCGCCGTGAACAGCGGCGTTGCCCAGCCGGCGGTCGAGATCAGGCCGATCGGCAGCAGCAGGCAGACGATATAGGCCGTGCGATGCACCAACAGCGTGTAGGCGAACGGCAAGGGCGTGCCGGCGATCCGCTCGCAGCCAGCCTGGATGGCGGCGATCGACGCGAGCCTCTCATCGAGGATACGAAAGCCGATCGTGTCGACGTCGCCCGCCCGGCGCTGGGCATTGGCACGCCGGCCCATGCGCCTGACCATCTCATCCGCCGGATTGGAAAAGGCTGCTGCCTTGTCCGCCTCGGCGTCGATGAAGGCACGGGCATCCTTCATGCTGTCGATCTTGCGCAACTGCCCGCGCAGGAAATGACAGAAGGCGAGCGCTTCCATCAGCAAGGCGCGCTGTTCGGTCTGGTCCGGTATGAGGCTGGTGGTGGCGCGTGCCAGGTTGCGCATTTCGAAGACCAGCGCGCCCCACAGCTTGCGCGCCTCCCACCAACGGTCGTAGGCGGCGTTGTTGCGGAACGAGAGATAGATCGACAATGTCACGCCGACCAGGCCGAAAGGCGTGATGTTGAAGACGCTGAAATCAAGCTGGAACCGGCGCGCCACGGCCAGGATGATCGCGGAATAAAGCGCGAAGCCCAATATCTGCGGCAGGATGCGTGGCACGACCGAACCGCGCATGATGAAGAACAGCTGTAGGAATGTGGGGCGCGGGCGAACGATCATCGAAGGCCTTTCACGGACCGCCATCGGCCCTCACCTCCTTTATTGTGCGATGCGACAGCTCTGCAAGCCCAGCCGCCAGCGACACCGCCATGTCGTCCTTGCAGGCTATCGGCACCCGACGGGCGTGGATATTGAGGAGTTGCGGGCTGCGGCCCACCACTTCAGTCGAGAGAAGAGAAAAATGACCGGCGAGACCGATCTGAAGACACTGCTGGCATCGATGACGCCGGAGCTGCTGGCATGCACCTATGTCTTCGCCACGCTGGCGCCTGGCGTCGTTCAGCCGGAAGGCCTCGAGCCGGTGATGGTGTTTCGTGAGCGCGGGGGCATGACGCTGATCGTAGACGAGGAGAAGGCCATCGCTGCGGCACTGACCGCGTCATTCCGCTGCCGGATGGTCACGCTCAACATCCATTCGTCGCTGGAAGCCGTCGGCTTTCTCGCCGCCATCACCACGCGCCTCGCCGCCGCCGGCATGGGCGTGAACCCGGTTTCGGCCTTCTACCACGACCATCTGTTCGTGCCGGTCGACCGGGCGGAGGAGGCGCTGGGGCTGTTGAACCAGCTGGCCAGGGAGAACAGAGCGTAGCGCATCGGCCAGAGCTGCCGATCTCCCCCTCGTGGGGAGATCGGCATCCATCAATGCCTTCGCTAACCTTCAGCACCCGGCCGAAGGCCGAGCCCGCGACTGCGGGCCGCCGGTCGTCCGGCGCCCCCGCGGAGGGCCCGCCGCGGCAGCGGCGATACGGCCCGTGAGCGAAAACTAAGCCGCCTTCTTCTTCGGCTGGATCAGTCCACGCTCGACCAGCAGCTCGGCGATCTGCACCGCGTTGAGTGCGGCGCCCTTGCGCAGATTGTCGGAGACGATCCACATCGACAGGCCGTTGTCGATGGTCGAATCCTCGCGGATGCGCGAGATGAAGGTGGCGTCTTCGCCGGCCGATTCCAGCGGCGTAATGTAGCCGCCGTCCTCGCGCTTGTCCAAGACCTGGCAGCCTGGGGCTTCACGCAGGATATCGCGCGCCTCGTCGGCGGTGATCGGCTTTTCGAACTCGATGTTGACCGCTTCCGAATGGCCGATGAACACCGGCACGCGCACGCAGGTCGCCGTCAGCTTGATCTTGGGGTCGAGCATCTTCTTGGTCTCGGCGACCATCTTCCACTCTTCCTTGGTGGAGCCGTCATCAAGGAAGACATCGATGTGCGGGATGACGTTGAAGGCGATGCGCTTGGTGAACTTCTTGACCTCGACGCCATCGGCGACGAAGACCGCGCGGGTCTGGGTAAAGAGTTCGTCCATACCTTCCTTGCCGGCGCCCGACACCGACTGGTAGGTGGCGACAACGACACGCTTGATGGTGGCGAAGTCATGCAGCGGCTTCAATGCCACTACCAGCTGCGCCGTCGAGCAATTCGGATTGGCGATGATGTTCTTGCGCGTGAACAGCGAGATCGCGTCCGGGTTCACTTCCGGCACGATCAACGGCACGTCCTGATCGTAGCGGAAGGCCGACGAATTATCGATGACGACGCAGCCCTGCTTGCCGATCTTCGGCGACCATTCCTTGGAGACGCTGCCGCCAGCCGACATGATGCAGATGTCGGTGTCGGAAAAATCATACTGGTCGAGCGTCTTCACCTTCAGCGTGCGGTCGCCGAACGACACTTCCGTGCCCTGGCTGCGCCGCGACGCCAGCGCCACGACTTCGCTTACCGGAAAGCCGCGCTCTTCCAGTATGTTGAGCATTTCCCGGCCCACATTGCCCGTGGCGCCGACGATCGCTACCTTGAAACTCATCGAAAAATCTCCTGTCCCTCTCCGCTTGGTTTTTGGAGAAACCCGCTGGCCGATGCGGGTTCCGTCCCCCGGGCCGAACCCGGGAGAGGGTGGTTAGGCCAAGGGAGTCACACCGTTTTGGTGGTGGTTTTGGTAGTTTTTTTGGCCAAGAATGGGGTTTTGCTGGAACGAGGGGACGCGCCGACGCGCCCGGCCCAATGATGTGCATTGAGGCTGGGGGCATCGAATGCAAGAAGAGCCATCAAAAGGCCGCGCATCGAAAAAACGATCCCGTTCAAAGCGGGCTTTTACGCGGTTTGCGTCAAGAGTCAATTGCGATGAGCGTCCTGTTGCCCTGTACAATCGCGGCGGCACGAAGTACGAACGGCATGACCATCCGGCTCATGGAGCGTCCCGACGCCCGCCGAAGACAGGCCCATTGCTGGGCATATAAGAATCCGAATTCCGAAAGAGTAAGATGTCCAACTTCGATGCACTCGTTCCCGCGCTGGCAAGGGCGCTGGAAAAACGCGGCTATTCCGAGCTGACGCCCGTCCAGAAGGCGGTTGTGGCGCCGGAACTCGGCGAGGCCGATGCGCTGGTTTCGGCGCAGACCGGCTCCGGCAAGACGGTGGCCTTCGGCCTCGCTCTGGCGCCGACCCTGCTTGAGGGCGCGGAGCGCTTCGGCCACGCCGCCGCACCGCTGGCGCTGGCGGTGGCGCCGACGCGCGAACTCGCCTTGCAGGTGACGCGCGAGCTGGAATGGCTCTACGAGTTGACCGGCGCAACCGTGGCTTCCTGCGTCGGCGGCATGGACATGCGCTCGGAGCGGCGTGTGCTGGAGCGCGGCGCCCATATCGTCGTCGGCACGCCCGGCCGGCTGCGCGACCACATCACCCGGCGCTCGCTCGACATGTCGGCGCTGAAGGCGGTGGTGCTCGACGAGGCCGACGAGATGCTCGATCTGGGCTTTCGCGAAGACCTCGAATTCATCCTCGACGCCGCTCCTGCCGAACGCCGGACGCTGATGTTCTCGGCCACGGTGCCGCGCTCGATCGCCACGCTCGCGCAGGGCTATCAGCGCGATGCGGTGCGCATCTCGGCCGCCGGCGAGGAGAAGCAGCATCTCGACATCGAATACCGGGCGCTGAGCGTCGCCCAGCCCGACCGGGAAAACGCCATCATCAACGTTCTGCGCTATTACGAAGCCAAGAACGCGCTGGTGTTCTGCAACACGCGTGCCGCCGTCAATCATCTGACCGCGCGCTTCAACAACCGCAACTTCTCCGTCGTCGCCCTCTCCGGCGAGCTCAGCCAGAACGAGCGCAGCCATGCGCTGCAGGCAATGCGCGACGGCCGCGCAAAAGTCTGCATCGCCACCGATGTCGCGGCGCGCGGCATCGACCTGCCCAACCTCGAACTGGTCATCCACGCCGATTTGCCGACCAACCCCGAAACGCTGCTGCACCGCAGCGGCCGCACCGGCCGCGCCGGACGCAAGGGCGTCAGCGCGCTGATCGTGCCCAACAGCGCCCGCAAGCGCACCGAGCGGCTGCTGCAGAACGCCGGCCTCAAGGCGACATGGGCGAGCCCGCCCTCGGCCGACGACGTGATGCGGCGCGACGACGAGCGCATCCTGGCCGATCCGGTTTTCGACGAGCCGGTGAAGGAAGACGAGCGCGGTTTCATCGACGCGCTGCTCGCAAGACATGGCGCCGAGCAAGTGGCTGCCGCCTTCGTGCGCCAGTGCCGCGCCAGCCGCTCGGCGCCCGAGGACCTCATGGAGATCGCGCCCTTCACGCCGTCGCGTGAAAGACCGGCAGGCGAAGGTTTCGCGCGCCGCGACGAGGCGCCCAGCCGCCGCGACGATTTCGGTGACAGCGTCTGGTTCTCGCTGTCGATCGGGCGCCGGCAAAATGCCGAGCCGCGCTGGCTCATCCCAATGCTGTGCCGCATCGGCAGCATCTCGAAGCGCGAGATCGGCGCCATCAAGATGCAGCCGGAAGAGACCTACGTGCAGATATCAGCCGACTGGGCCGACCGCTTCCTGGCCGCGATCGGTCCCGATCGCAAGCTGCAAGGCAACATCCTGGTGAAGCGGCTCGAGGGCACGCCCGATCTGTCGCGCGCCGGCTACCAGCCGCCAAGCCCCGACAAGAAGCCGCATCGCGGCAAGGCGCCGTTCGACCCCAACGCGCCGAAGCGCAAATTCGAAAAACGTGCACCAGCAGCAGTCGATCAGCGCCCGGCCACCGCGCATGAGGCAAAGCCATGGGCGAAGAAGCCGGGCAAGCCGAAATTCGACACCACCGGCGCGCCCAAGCACAAGAAGGCGAAGAAGCGGCCCACCTAGAGCATTTCACCGTTTCACGGAAACGGCGATCTGCTCTAACTCTTTGTTTTGACGCAATTCTAGACGGAAAACCGCTTCACACTTTTCCTAGAATTGCTCTAGGACTTCGGCCGGAGCGACGCGCTTGCCTGCAGGCCAGCCTTGATGGCAGCCCAGCTGGCCGATGCCGCCGTCGGGCGATGCTGCTTTGCGATGCGTTCCGTCAGCGACGAGCGCCAGTCCGGGTCTTCCGCCATCCTGCGGATTGCAGCGTACCAGCCGGCCTGGTCATTGGAATCGACCACCGGCATCAGCCCGCCGCTCGCCTCGATCAACGCCGGCGCTGTCGAGACGATGACGGGAACGCCGAAATCGAGACATTCCGAGGCGCCGTAGCCCCAGCCCTCGATATGCGAGGGAAAGACGCCAAAGGAAGCGCTGCGATAATATCGGATGAGCTCCTCATCGCTGATCGCTCCGGTGAACGTAACCCGCTCAAGCAATCTCGGATGGGCCTTGAGATAGGCGCGCAGCGGATCGATCATCCAGCCCCAGCGCCCGGCGCAGACGAGCCGCGGCAGCGTGACGCCCTCGTCGAGCGCCTGCTGCCATATCCGTGCCAGCAGGATGTGGTTCTTGCGCACTTCGATGGTCGAGCAATAGAGCACGAACGGCTCGTCGGCCTCGATGCGCGAAGTCTCGCCCATGCGCGAAGCCGTTTCGTACAGGATGGACGGCATCGGAAACCGATATACCACCGGCTGCGTGACGCCTGCCTGTTGCATATGATCGGTCAGCGTCGCACCAACTTCGTCGGATGCACAAAATGCCGGCGCGCCGGAACGCACGAGGTGCTCGAGATATGACCCGTAGCGAGCCTCGCCAGGGCTCATACCAACCATGTCGGGGCGCAGTGTCGGGATGAGGTCGTGGCAAAGAAACGCAAGGCCACCGGCGCGCCCGGAGACGGCGGCTCGGTCGTCCCCGGTCAGAATGTGATGGCTGATCAGGACAAAGCCGCGTTCAGTCTCGTCCGGTTGGCTTGGAACCTGACGCGGGGCCGACCGGGTCCGCGCCCGCTGGTACAGCCGATAGGCCCGGATCAGCAGCCTGGTCGCCTGATAGGCAATCCCTTTGCGGCCATGGGTCACCGTCTTTGCGAGATGGCGGTCGGCGTCGCGCTTGCCCCATGGCTGCTGCCTCACCGCTTCGAGGGCCTGCGACATCGCCGTGCGTCTCCCAGGCCATCGTTTGAGGCGCCAGGGTGAAATCTCGCCCGTCGCGACATGGTCCTGCTCGAAAGGAGCGAGGGGGCGAAACCGGCCTTCCCACGGTCGGAACGCCACCACCTCTACGCAAGGGTCGGGATCGGCCAGGGCTGCGCTGACGAGAAAGCTTTCCACCCGCGGGATGCCGACAAGTCCCTGGCCGGACGGCCAGAACGTTAGGCCGGTGGCGTCGATGGCCAGCCTGGGAGGTCTTTCCACTCCATCTTCAATCACGGTTTTACTGTCAGGACTCTCGACTGTCATGTTCTGCTTCTGCCGAAGGCGGTTGCACTCGATGCCTTATGCTTCATTTGCCGCGAAGAGGGTAGCTATGCTGGCTTGCCCATCGGCTCGGGCCTGTGCAACCTTCGGCTGGACGTGGCGAGCGGGGGGGGTGGCAAATGCGGGGCGAAGTGCTTCACTATGACGAGGACCAAGGCTTTGGCTTCATATCCGGGGCCGACGGCAACCGTTACACCTTCACCCGCGAGAACCTGCGCCGGCAGACCGCCATGCCCAAAGGCACGGCCGTCGAGTTCCAGCCGGGTGGCGGCCAGGCGCGCGACGTCTTTTCGATCGCTGCTCCGACCGCTACTTCGGCCACTGACGCCGGCACGAACCCCGCACCGACTCAAGCCGGCAGCAAGGCCGCGGCAACCCCGCCCCCGGCACAGCATTTCGGCCGCTCCTCCGAGCCGGCCGAACCCAGCGATCTCTGGGGCTATTTCTGGCGCGGCGTGACGCAGAACTACTTCAATTTCGCCGGCCGCGCCCGCCGCAAGGAATATTGGGGCTACTGCCTGTTCTGGACGGTTTGCCTGCTGATCATCGGCGGCATCGGCCTGTACACCGATATGGATATGGGCGGTTTCGACAGTGATATTTCGGGCGCGATAACGGTCGGGCTGTGCGGCACGTTCCTGCTGGCGACACTGCTCCCTAGCCTCGGCATGATCGTGCGCCGGCTCCACGACATCGGCCTGTCAGGCTGGCTCAGCCTGCTGATCCTGATCCCGACCATCGGCAGCCTGATCATCCTGGTCTTCGCGCTGATCCCGACGCAGGCCCGGGAAAACCAGTGGGGGCCGGTGCCGGCGGGTGTCAGGATTTAGCCGCCACGTGTATTGCAATCACAAACAACCCTGGGTAGTATTTGCGCAACGCGGGGGAGAAACATGCGTGGCACGATATTCCACTACGATCAGGATCAGGACTACGGCTACATCGACGGAATCGACAGCAAGCGTTATATCTTTGCCCGTGACGATGTGAGCCATGAAGTGACCCTCGCCAGGGGCACCCTTGTCGAGTTTCAACCGGATGACGGTACGGCGCACGATATAGTCGCCGTCACCCCGACAGCGCCATCGCCAAGCACGGGCCAGCCACGCCGTTCGGCCGAGAGCAGGCCCGCCTATTCCATGGGTCTGTGGGCTTACTTCTGGCGCGCGATAATTGCGGACTATAGCAATTTCAAAGGTCGCGCCCGCCGCAAGGAATTCTGGGCCTTCTGGCTATTCTACACCCTCGGGATATTGGCGCTTCTAGGCTTCGGAATACTCGTTGACCTAGCGTTCAATGGCTTCAAAACCAATGCGGACAGGACGACGATGAGGGCCATAGGGCTCATACCCTTCCTGGTTTTCTTTTCGGGATTGATCCTGCCGTCGATTGCCCTCGTCGTGCGGCGTGTGCATGACGCGGGTCTGAGCGGCTGGTTTGCACTGCTGGGCTTCATCACTCCCATTGGCAGCATTGCCTTGCTGGTCTTCGGACTTCTGCCGTCCCAGGTGGGCGAAAATCCTTGGGGACCAGTGCCGGCAGGCGTCAGGATCTAGCCGCTTTTCAACGCCTCACCCGAAAGCCTGAGAAAGACCTTCTGGCCGTGGCGCTCGGCGCCAAGCCGGCCGTAAAAACGCAGCGCGCCCTCGTTCCAGTCCTCGGTGGTCAGGTCGATGCGGCCGATGCCTTCGCGCAGGCAATGATCGGCGAGAAAGCCGATCAGCGCCCGGCCGACGCCGGCGTTGCGGGCTTTGTCGCGCACGAACAGGTCCTTGAGGAACAGCAGCCGCTCGAGATCGATACCGGGGTGCGCGATCGCCACCGACGCCAGGCCGCTGACCTCGCCGTCGACGAAGGCAAGCGCGAAATGCAGATAGGCCGGGCTTTCCTCGCCAAGCCATTTTCGTGCGGCAGACACGGCCCGGCCGGCATCGAGAGGTGGCTGCCGGTAGTGAACCGCCATCTCGCACAATATGGCCGCGAGCGCCGTCGCGTCCTCGATCGTCGCCCAGCGGACGTCGACCGTCACGATATCAGCCCAGGAATTTGGCGATGATCGCGTCGCCCATCTCGACCGTACCGACCTCGGTCATGCCATCGGACATGATGTCTTTCGTCCGCAGGCCCGCGTCGAGCACAGCGGCGATCGCGCTTTCGACGCGGTCGGCTTCCTCGACCATGCCGAAGGAATAGCGCAGGCACATGGCGAAGGACGCGATCATGGCGATCGGGTTGGCGATGCCCTTGCCGGCGATGTCGGGGGCCGAGCCGTGCACCGGCTCGTACAGCGCCTTGCGCTTCTTGGTCTTCACGTCAGGCGCGCCGAGCGAGGCCGACGGCAGCATGCCGATCGAGCCGGTCAGCATGGCGGCGATGTCGGACAGCATGTCGCCGAACAGATTGTCGGTGACGATGACGTCGAACTGCTTTGGCCAGCGCACCAGCTGCATGCCGCCGGCATCGGCCAGCATGTGGTCGAGCTTGACGTCGGAATAGCGCGCCTTGTGGGTCTGGGTGACGACCTCGTTCCACAGCACGCCCGACTTCATCACATTGCGCTTTTCCATCGAAGTGACGTGGTTCTTGCGCGTGCGTGCCAGTTCGAAGGCGACGCCCGAAATGCGCTCGATCTCGAACGTGTCGTAGACCTGCGTGTCGATGCCGCGCTTCTGGCCGTTGCCGAGATCGATGATCTGCTTCGGCTCGCCGAAATAGACGCCGCCGGTCAGCTCGCGCACGATGAGGATGTCTAGACCCTCGACCACCTCCTGCTTGAGCGAGGAGGACGCCGCCAGCGCCGGATAGCAGATGGCCGGGCGCAGATTGGCGAACAGCTCCATGTCCTTGCGCAGGCGCAGCAGGCCGGCCTCAGGGCGCACCTCGTAGGGCACCGCATCCCATTTCGGACCGCCGACGGCGCCGAACAGCACCGCGTCGGCCGCCATCGCCTTTTCCATGTCGGCATCGGAGATCGCCGCGCCATGCGCGTCATAGGCGCAGCCGCCGACCAGCCCCTCATCGGTGGCAAAACCGCTGCCGAGCTTGTCGTTCATGACCGCGATCAGTTTCTTGACCTCGGCCATGGCCTCCGGACCGATGCCGTCGCCGGGGAGCAGGAAAAGATGCTTCGTTGCCATGGAGAACCGTCCCAGAAAGAATTTGAACCGGCGCTTTGCTAAACGCCAAGTGAGTTGCATGCAAGGGGAGGAAAAACACTGCGGCGCAGAACAGGCGCAGCTATGCCGCATGCCGCCGCGCCAGGCTTCTCAGAACCTGGGTTCCTCGCCCCCGCCGAAGGCGGGGGAGAGGTGGGGGGGGGGGGGGGGGGGGGCGGGCGGGGGGGGGGTGTGGGGGCGGCGACGCGGCCGGAGAGGGGGCTTTCGTAGGGCGCTGGCTTAGCCCGCGGCAATCGCTGGTCTGGCTACCGTAGCGCCAGTCCCCCTCTCCGACCGCGTCGCGGGCCCCATTGATCAACACGAGAGAGATTTCGTGGGATTAGAGCGATTGAGCCAAGGTCCGGGCGGCCGCCCGGACCTTGGCTTGGCGAAGTCGCCCGTA